>DGIP01000049.1 GCA_002386405.1 Stenotrophomonas maltophilia | reverse complement strand
CGGCGAGCCGTTGCTCCGCTGCGCCGGCGGGTTGGGCCGGGACTGCGGCGCGCTCACCGGACGCTGCTGCTGCACCTGGGGGCGCTGCTGCGGCGGGCGGTCCTGGCGCGGCGG
Organism: Stenotrophomonas maltophilia; assembly: GCA_002386405.1. Taxonomy (GTDB): domain Bacteria; phylum Pseudomonadota; class Gammaproteobacteria; order Xanthomonadales; family Xanthomonadaceae; genus Stenotrophomonas; species Stenotrophomonas maltophilia_AD. The sequence continues at coordinate 32,379 of DGIP01000049.1, read as the reverse complement.
GCGCGACCCCACCGAATCCATGTTCCGCCACGGCGAACCGCCGTTGTAGGGCGGGCGCGGACGGTCCGGCGGGCGCACCTGGCCCCCATTGCCGTTGCCCGGGCGCGGCGGCGGGCGGTGGTTGTGCGGCGGGCGGTAGTTCGGGTACGGCCGGTAGATCGGGTAGTTGCTGTAGCCACCGTAGCCGCCATAACCGTAATAGCCGCCGCCACCGTAGTAGCCGCTGCCGTAGCCGTACGGGTAGCCGGCGGGATAGCGGTACTCCACCGACGGGGCGCCGTGGTAGTAGCCGTTGCCACCACCACCGCCGCCCACGTAGTCGTAGGTCGCGCAACCGGACAGCGTCAGCAACAGGCTGCCGGCAAGCATCAGGCGCATTTTCATGAAAGGGTCCCCCTAGGGTATGGGCCCAGCTTCAGGCCGCCGCATTGAATCGGCCCTTAACTTTGCCCGGGCCGGATGAACGGTTGCCATCGTGGCACGTTAATCTTGTGTCATGACCGATTCATCCTTGCCCTGCGCCGATGACCTGTTGGCCGCCGCTGCGCGGATCGCGCCGCACGCCAGCGTCACCCCGGTGCTGCAGTCGCAGGTGCTGGACGCGTTGAGCGGGGCGCGGCTGGCGTTCAAGGCCGAGCACCTGCAGCGCGGCGGTGCCTTCAAGTTCCGTGGTGCCTGCAACGCGGTCTGGGCGCTGCCCGGGGCCGTGGCCGCGCGCGGGGTGGTCACCCATTCGTCGGGCAACCATGGTGCGGCGTTGGCACTGGCCGCGCGCACCCGGGGCATCGCCTGCCACGTGGTGGTGCCGGAAGGCGCGGTAGCAGCCAAGCTGGCCAACATCGTGCGCCATGGCGCCACCCTGTGGCGCTGCGAACCGACCATCGCCGCACGCGAGGCGATGTGCGCCCAGGTCGAGGCCGAGACCGGCGCCACCCTGGTCCATCCGTACACCGATTCCCACGTGATCGCCGGGCAGGGCACGGCGGCGCTGGAGCTGCTGGGCAGCCACGGCCCGTTCGACACCCTGGTGGTGCCGGTGGGCGGCGGTGGCCTGGCGGCCGGAACACGTCTGGCGCTGCAGGCGGCGGCCCCGGGCACGCAGCTGGTGCTGGCCGAACCGGAGGGCGCGGCCGATACGGCCCGTTCGCTGGCCGCCGGCGAGCGCCGCCTGGACTTCACCCCCGATACGATCTGCGATGGCCTGCGCGGCACCCTCGGTGCGCCGAACTTCGCGCTGCTGCACGGCGCGGCCGAGGTGATCACGGTGGACGATGCGGCCACCGTGGCGGCCATGCGCCTGCTGTGGCAGGTGCTCAAGCAGGTGGTGGAGCCGTCCTCGGCGATCGCCCTGGCCGCGATCCTGTCCCAGCCGGCGCGGTTTGCCGGGCAGCGGGTGGGCGTGGTGCTGTCCGGCGGCAACGTCGACCTGGTCGCCCTGCCATGGGCCGCGGCATGACCCGGCGCGCACGGGTCGGGCTGGTGGGTTGGCTGTGGCGGCTGTGCATGCTGCTGGCGGCGTGGCTGCTGTGCGTCACGGCCTGGATCGTGTGGGTCGGCGAGCGCGACCAGGCGGCCAAGGCCGACGCGATCATCGTGCTGGGTGCGGCGGCCTACGATGCCAAGCCGTCACCGGTGTTCGAAGAACGCATCCGGCATGGGCTGGATCTGTACCGCCAGGGCTATGCGCCGCTGCTGATCTTCACCGGCGGCTACGGCGGTACCGGCGCGCGCTTTTCCGAATCGCAGGTGGCGCGCCGTTACGCGTTGAAGCAGGGCGTGCCGGAAGACGCGATCCTGATCGAAACCGCCTCGCGCACCACCCGCCAGAACCTGGTTGAAGCGCGCCTGTTGATGGACCAGCACAAGCTGCACCGGGTGATCATCGTCAGCGACCCGCTGCACATGGCCCGCGCGCTGCGGCTGGCGCGCGAACTGGGCATCGATGCGCTGGCCTCGTCAACGCCGAGCACACGCTTCCGCAGCTTCCACACCAGCTGGAAGTTCCTGGCGCAGGAAATCTATTTCTTCCATCGCGACATGTTCCCCTCCGCGAACGGTTCCTGACCGGTTTTTTGGTTGGTCAGGTGGTCTTGCGTCGGATCGGAATCGCCGACACCGGCACGCTGGCCACATCCTGCCCGCGCTCGCGAATCGGCGCGCCGGCATCCGGCGCCCATGCGTGCGCGTAGATCACTTCCCAGCTGCTCGGCAGCGTGCCGTCGTCGCGGCGCAGCGGTTCATAGGCGGCGCGCGCTGCCGCGAACCTGCCGCGCCCGGTCAGCGTATGCCGGCGATCCTGGCGTGCATTGGTCGCACCAATCGCGCGCAGCTCGCGCATCAGCGCATCCATGTCGGGATAGGTCAGGGTGAACAGGTCGCGGTCCAGCACCGGGTCGCGGAAGCCGGACATCATCAGCGCATCGCCGAACTGCGCAATCGGCGGGAACCGGCTCACGTGCGAGGTGTCGTCGGCGCTGGCAAATGCATCGCGCAGCTCGATCAGCGTTTCCGGGCCGAACGTGGAACACACCAGCAGCCCGCCGGGCTTGAGCACGCGGCGGAAACCGGCGAACACCGCCGGCAGGTCCTCCACCCACTGCAGGCACAGGTTGCTGTAGATCACATCCACGCTCTGGTCGCGCAGCGGCAGCGCCTGTGCATCTCCGCACACGCGTGTGAACGGCTTCCACCAGCCCGCCTGCTTCTTCGCTTCGCGCAGCATCGGCTCGGCCATGTCCAGCGCGATCACCAGCGCCTTCGGCCAACGCTTCTTCATGGCCGCGCTGGCGTGGCCGGTGCCGCTGCCCACGTCCAGCACCACCTCCGGCTGCCGGCTTTCCAGGTAGTCCAGCGATTCGAGCAGCCGCTTTTCCACCTCGCGCTGCAGGGCAGCGGCGGCGTCGTAACTGCTGGCGGCGCGCGAAAACGCGCGGCGGACGTGCTGGGGATCGAAGCTGGCGGTCATGTAAGGCTCACTACACAAAACAGAAGCATGCGGTAGCGCACGACCGTTGGTCGTGCGACGAAAACTCAGAACGTGCCCGGGTAGGCGCCGCCATCAATCAACAGGTTCTGCCCGGTGATGTAACCCGACTGCGCGCTGCACAGGAACGCGCACGCCGCGCCGAATTCATCGGCGGTGCCGAAGCGCCCGGCCGGAATGTGGGTGCGCTTGCGCTCGGCGATCTGGCCGGCATCCACGCCCTGCTGCTGGGCCATGTAGGCGAAGTTGCCGCGCAGCCGGTCGGTGTCGAACTGGCCGGGCAGCAGGTTGTTGAGGGTGACGTTGTGGGCCACGGTGCGGCGCGCCAGCCCGGCCACGAAGCCGGTCAGGCCCGAGCGTGCGCCATTGGACAGGCCCAGGATGTCGATGGGTGCCTTCACCGACGAGGAGGTGATGTTGACCACGCGTCCGAAGCCGCGCTCGATCATGCCGTCCACGGTGGCACGGATCAGCGCGATCGGCGCCAGCATGTTCGCGTCCAGCGCGGCGATCCAGTCCTCGCGCTCGAACTGGCGGAAGTCGCCAGCAGGCGGCCCGCCGGCGTTGTTGACCAGGATGTCCACCTGCGGGCAGGCGGCCAGCGCCGCCGCGCGGCCGGCCTCGGTGGTGACGTCGGCGACCACCGTGATGACCTTGCCGGCGCCCGGCAGTGCCCGGAGTTCGTCACCGGCGCGGGCCAGGGCTTCCTCACCCCGGGCGGCGATCACCACGTTCACCCCTTCGCGCGCCAGGGCGCGTGCGCAGCCCAGCCCCAAGCCTTTGCTGGCGGCGCAGACGAGGGCCCAGCGGCCGGCGATTCCAAGGTCCATGCATCAGCTCCGTAACAGGGGACAGGCGTACATGATCGGCGATGCGCGCGTGGGTGGGTCAGGAAAGCGAGGCAACGAAGTGTTGCAGCTGCGCCGCCACCTCGTCGGTGTGGCCCAGGAACGGCGCGTGTCCGCCATGGGCCACTACATGTACGCTGGAACGCGGTGCCAGAGCCGCAGCGGCCTGCATCGCCCGCGCCGAGACCAGCCGGTCGCGCTGCCCGGCCAGCCATAGGCTGGGCACGGGCAGGCCGGGCAGGGCACCGCGCAGGTCGGTACTTTCCAGCAGGCGCAGGCCTTCCTGCAGGGCGCGCGGGGCGGGCTCACCGCGCGCCACCAGCGCCGCGCGCAGGGTGCGCAGTTCCTGCCGGGCGTGTTCGGAGCCCATCGCATCCAGGGCCAGGAAGCGCTCCAGCGTGCCGCGATAGTCCTGCGCCAGGTCCTGGCCGAACTGTTCGAAGACCGAGGTTTCCACGGCGTGCGGCCAGTCCTCGCCACGCACGAAGCGCGGCGTGGCCGCGATCATAGCCAGCCCGCGCACCTTGGGCAGCGTGGCCGCCGCATGCAGGGCGAACAGGCCACCCAGTGACCAGCCACACCACACCGCCGGCGGGGTCGCGGCGGCAATCGCGCCGACCACGAACGGCAGCCGCAGCGGGGTGGCATCGTCGCGGCTGTTGCCATGCCCGGGCAGGTCGACCAGGTGCAGCTCGAACTGCGCCGACAGCCGCTCCACCAGCGGTGCGAACACGCCGCCATGCAGGGCCCAGCCGTGGATCAGTACCAGGGCCGGCCCGCTGCCGACCACCTCGATATGCATGCTCACACCCAACCGCCCTGCATCACGCGCTCAGCGCATCCAGTGTCTGCTGGCGCAGCACCTGGTCGCGTGCGTGGGCGATGGCATCGGTAAGCGCGCGCACTTCCGGCACCGTGTGCAGCGCCGACAGGGTCACGCGCAGGCGCGCCTTGCCTTCGGGTACGGTCGGTGGACGGATCGCGCTGACCAGGAACCCGGCCGCTTCCAGCGAGGCCGACAACGCCATCACCGTCGATTCGGCCCCGCACAGCAGCGGCTGGATCGGCGTGTCCGACGGCATCAGTTCCAGCCCATGCTGGCGCGCGCCGGCACGGAACACGCCGACGAGTTCGGCCAGCTTTTCGCGGCGCCAGTCGTCGCGGCGTGCCAGCTTCACGGCGGCCAATGCCGCGGCAGCCTGCGCCGGCGGCACCGCCGTGGTGTAGATGTAGGGGCGCGCGGTTTCGGCCAGGTGCTGGATCATCGCCTCGTCGCCCACCACCAGCGCGCCGCTGCCACCCAATGCCTTGCCCAGCGTGACCAGCTGCAGCGGCACATCGGCCACGCCCAGCCCGGCTTCGGCCACGCAGCCGCGGCCGTGTTCGCCGATCACGCCAATGCCATGCGCGTCGTCCACGTACAGCAGCGCTTCCTGCATGCGCGCCACCAGGGACAGCGAACGCAGCGGGGCGATGTCGCCATCCATGCTGAAGACACCATCGGTGACCAGCATCGCCGCGCCATCGGGCGCGTGCTTGAGCTGGCGCAGCGCGCCTTCGGTATCCAGGTGCGGGTAGCGGCGCAGGCGGCAGCCGGCCAGGCGCGTGGCATCGAGCAGGCTGGCGTGGTTGAGCCGGTCCTGCACGCACACATCGTCTTCTTCGCTGAGCAGCGCCTGCTGCACCGCCAGGTTGGCGGTAAAGCCGCTGCCGAACAGCAACGCACGCGGGTAGCCCAACCAATCGGCCACTTCCTGTTCCAGCGCTTCATGCAGCGCATGGTGGCCGCAGATCAGGTGCGAGGCGGTTGCCCCGGCGCCTTCGCGCGCGGCGGCATCCTGCAACGCGCTGACCACGCCGAACTGCTGGGACAGGCCCAGGTAATCGTTGCTGCAGAAGCCGGTAAGCCATTGGCCATTGACCTCCAGGCGCACGCCATCGCGCCGGGTCACCGTGCGGCGCACGCGGATACGGCCCTGCGCGTCGCGAAGCTTGCGCTGGGACTGGATGCGGTCGTGCAGGTCGGTACGGGCCATGGTCGTCAATGTCATGGGCAGGCAGGGCAGCTAGCGTACCCGGTTGCCGGGCGCTGCGCTGCACCGCCCGGGGCAGGGCTCAGGCCGCTTGTCCGCAACCACCGCCACAGGTGATGTCGGCATGCACGGTGCCGGGGTGGTCATGCCCGGCCGCATCCACCTCCACCGCCATCGGGCGCAGGCCCAGCCGCCTGAACAGGGCCAGGTCGCGTTCGGTGTCCGGGTTGCCGGTGGTCAGCAGCTTTTCGCCGTAGAAGATCGAGTTGGCCCCGGCCAGGAAGCACAGCGCCTGCAGCTCATCGCTCATTGCCTCGCGCCCGGCCGACAGCCGCACCATTGCCCTGGGCATCACGATGCGCGCCACGGCGATCATCCGCACGAACTCGAACGGGTCCAGTTCGGCACTTCCATGCAGCGGCGTGCCGGCCACCTGCACCAGCCGGTTGATCGGCACCGAATCGGGGTGCGCCGGCAGGTTGGCCAGCGCCAGCAGCAGCCCGGCGCGGTGCGCGCGGGTTTCGCCCATGCCGACGATGCCGCCGCAGCAGGTCTTCAGCCCTGCCTCGCGCACGTGTTCCAGCGTATCCAGCCGGTCCTGGTACTGGCGGGTGTGGATGATCGAGTCGTAGTAATCCGGCGCGGTATCCAGGTTGTGGTTGTAGTAGTCCAGCCCGGCTTCGCGCAGGGCCACGGCCTGCGCGCCGTCGAGCATGCCCAGCGTGGCGCAGGTTTCCAGCCCCAGTGCCTTCACCTCGCGGATCATCGCCGCCACCTTGGGGATGTCGCGGTCCTTGGGCGAGCGCCACGCCGCGCCCATGCAGAACCGCGACGCGCCGGCGGCCTTGGCTTGGCGGGCCTTGGCGACCACGTCGTCGGTGGCCATCAGCTTCTGTGCGCTCACCCCGGTGTCATAGCGCTGGGCCTGCGGGCAGTACGCGCAGTCTTCCGGGCAGCCGCCGGTCTTGACCGAGAGCAGGGTCGAGACCTGTACCTCGGTGGGATCGAAGTGCTCCCGGTGCACGCCCGCCGCCCGGTACAGCAGCTCCGGGAAGGGCAGCTCGAACAGCGCCAGCAGCTCCTCGGGGTGCCAGTCGTGGCGGATGACAGAAGCCATGGGTGTGTCCTGACAGATTGGAGAACGAAGGGGCGGCAGTCTGGTGAAATGCAGCACGGACTGTCAACCGTAGCAATGACATGAGAGTTTACATGGCTGCGCTGGGGTCGTTTGTATGATGAATAAAAGCAACCTAAAGTGCCTGTATGAGGCTTTAATGCTACATCAGCACGGTCAATTGGCTTGTAAGCTACGCATGTGAGATAAAAGCAACGCAACCCCGCTAAGTGATGGATATATTCGACATGGCAAAGCGAGTGCCCCCTGTAAGACCGCAACACGCCAAACGCATCGAGGCGCTGGGGCAGCGGCTTCGTACCGCTCGGGTCGCAAGGGGGATGACACAGGTCAACCTTGCCGAACGCGTAGGCGTCGACCGGACCACGATCGGCAAGCTTGAAGCAGGCGATCCGAGTACCAGCCTTTCAACGGTGTTGCGCGTGTTGTCGACGCTTGGGCTCGACCAGGACATCGACAGGATCGCGGCAGATGATGACGTGGGGCTGCAGCTGGTCACACGTAGCCTGCGCCGCCCCTCCACCAGGCAGCGTAAGGCCGTCAACGCGGTCCACCCGCCGGCGCTGGACGTGCCCGCCGTAGCTCCACTGCACCAGACCCACGCGGTGGCAGAGCCGGAAGCTGAAAGGTACGCACTGCGCGCCAGCCGCAGACCCTCGCCGATCAACGCTCCGGCGATGCCCGTTCGAGGGTCTAAACCTCGTGGCGGCAAATAGCGATGGCAGTATCTGGGCAAGTTGATCGGGAGGTCTGGCTGGATGCGCCAGCGCTTTGCCGTCCCGTGCAGCTCGGTTGGCTCAGCAAGAGCACAGGCCGCACAGGCGACATTGTCGCCTTTGAGTACACCGACCTCTGGTTGAGCGGGGCAATGGGGATTGCCCCCTTCGCGCTCGATGGAGATCTGCCACTCGTAGAGGGCCGGCAGTACGCCCGCAGGGATGCAGGGGACGTGTCGCCGGCTTTCCACGACAGCTCGCCTGATCGATGGGGACGACTGTTGATGGACCGCCGTGAGGCAGCGAGGGCCCGTCGCGACGGTGAAAAAGTCAAAAGCCTGCGTGCGTGGGACTACCTGATGGGTGTGGATGACGCGACCCGCATGGGCGCCATCCGGCTGTGCGACCCCGACACGCGAACCTGGTTGGCATCCGTCCAGCCTTCTACACCTCCCATCACCGATCTGCGTCGGCTGGAAAGCATTGCGGGCAAGATTGAGTCTGGAGCCACGCTGACCCGGGACGAGGAGGACCACTGGTTGGCGCAACTGGTCGCACCCGGCGCTTCGCTTGGCGGGGCACGGCCCAAGGCGGGTTACCGGGACACCGACGGCTCGCTGTGGCTGGCAAAGTTTCCCGGCCGCGACGATGGTCATGACGTTGGCCTTTGGGAATACATCACCCACGAACTCGCCACCGCAGCGGGTGTGGCCATGCCGCCGGCAGCGCTCTTGAACCTCTCGCCCCGGGGACATACCTTCGCAGTCAAACGTTTCGACAGGATCGGAAACGATCGCGTCTACTTCGCGTCCGCACATACCCTGCTCGACGCCGAGCACAGCGAAGACCACAGCTATCTGGATCTCGCGGGTATCATCGAAGAAAGCGGAGCCCAAGGTCAGATCATGGAAGATCTGGAGCAACTGTTCCGAAGGGTGCTGTTCAACGTACTCATCGGCAATCGCGACGACCACCTGCGCAACCATGGTTTCATACGCAGGCAGACGGGCTGGGTGCTCTCCCCGGCCTATGACATCAATCCGAATACGGCAAGCGAGACCCATGTGCTTGCGCTTGACGCCGCAGACCCTACGCCCAGCACGGGACATGTAATGGCGACCGCAGCGTACTACCAGCTGACCACCGAGCGAGCGGCTGGCATCGAAGCTGAAGTGCGGCGAGTGGTAGAAACGTGGCACAGCGTGGCACGCGCGCTCGGCGCCACGCGAGGCGAGATCGATCGAATGGATGCTGTCATCGACCCTCACCGCTGAGATTGTCGCCGTTGAGAACGTACGCACGGACCTCCGTGACGCTCGGTAGGGAACTGTCCTGATACCGCCGATTGGGCACGGCCCAGAAGCTGGGCAGCCGGGCCTCGTTGGACCAACTGCATGTTCCCAAAGCTGCTTGATGCACTTTCGTGGCTGACAATGCAGGCGCTGCCGCTGCGCTGCCTGGTCTGCGCCAATCCGGGAAATGACGGGCTGGATCTATGTGCCGCCTGCTACGCGGAGCTTCCGTGGAACGACCATGCCTGCCCGTTGTGCGCGCTGCCGCTGCCGCCGGACGAACCGGCCACGGTGTGCGGTGCCTGCCTGACTGGGCCGCCGCGGCAGGCCGGGGCGGCAGCGACCTTCCTGTATGCACCGCCGATCGACCGGCTGGTGCTGCGCTTCAAGTTCCACCAGGACCTGGCCGCCGGCCGGCTGCTCTCGCAGTTGATGCTGCTCGCCGTGCCGGACTTCGCGCAGCACCCGCTGCTGCCGATGCCGCTGCATGGCCGCCGGCTGCGTGAGCGGGGTTACGACCAGGCCCGGGAACTGTCCCGCCCGCTGGCGCGGGAGCTGCGGTTGCCGCTGTGGACCGGGCTGTGCCGCAGCAGGGCGACCCTGGCCCAGTCCACCCTGGACGCGGACGCACGGCGCCAGAACCTCAAAGGGGCCTTCGCCGTGCGGGCCACCCCGCCGGCCCGGCTGATCCTCGTGGATGATGTGATGACCACCGGGGCGACCCTGGACGCCGCCGTGAGGGCGCTGCGCCGGTCCGGCCTGCAGGAGGCCATGCTGTGGGTCTGCGCCCGGGCGCCGTGACACCTTGCCACGGCCTGCACACGGAGCGGGCCTAGCATCGCGGTTGACCCTCCTCCCAGGAACACCGCCATGAGCCAGGCTCCGGAACTGCGCACTACGTCGTTGTTGTCGCTGGTGGGCCGCAGTTGGTGGGTGGTGCTGCTGTATGGCCTGATCGCCATCGGCTTCGGCCTGATCGCCATCGCCCGGCCGCTGTCCGCCGCCGCCGGGCTGGCCTGGGCCATTGGCGTAATGGCGCTGGTGGAAGGCCTGGTCAGTCTGTTCGCGGTATTCAGCGGCAACAGCGGCGCGCCCCGCGGCTGGGCGATGGTCTACGCGCTCGCCTCGATCGGCTTTGGCGCGCTGGCAGTGATCAACCCGCTGGTGACCGCCAAGGTGCTGGTGCTGCTGCTGGCGATCTGGCTGATCCTGGCCGGTGTGTACCGCATCGTGTTCGCCATCCGCGTACGCAGGCAGATTGAAGGCGAATGGCTGCTGATCGTCAGCGGCCTGCTGGCCATCGTGCTGGGCGTCATGATGTTCGGCAACCCGCTCGGTGGGGTGGCGGTGACCACGCTGTGGATCGGCATCGGCAGCCTGATCTACGGCGTGCTGCAGGTCGCGGTGGCGTTCCGGCTCAGGAAGTTGCGCTGAGGGCGAAGCGCCCTGTCAGCGCCGGAACCGCGCTTCGATCTCCTCCAGCGTCTTGCCCTTGGTTTCCGGCAGCAGGAACGCGGCCACCAGGAAGTACAGCAGCGTGCAGCCGGCCCAGAAGAAGAACATGCTGGCGTAGCCGTGGTGGCCCACGGTGGGCAGGAAGATCGCGGCGATCACGGTGGACACGAACTGGTTGAGCAGCAGCGCGATGCTCATGCCGTTGGAGCGGATGCGGGTGGGCATCAGCTCCGACAGCGCCAGCCACACGCAGACGCCTGGCCCGACCGCGAAGAACGCCACGAACAACAGGATGCAGCTGGCCACCAGCCAGCCGTGGGTAGGCGAGGGCACCGGGCCGATGACCGCGCGTTCGATCACCAGCGGCGCCTGTACGGCGGCGGCCGGATCCGGGAACGGGTTGAGGTGGATGCGGCGGAAGAACGCGCCGATCACGCTGTCGGCCGACACCGCGTCTTCGCGGCGGATCTGCAGCGTGGCGTCGATGGGGTTGTCGCTGCGCAGCGAACGCACGTTGCTGAAGCCGCCGTAGGCGTAGGACACCGTGAGCTGCAGCGGTTGCCCGTCGGCGTTGCCATCCAGCCGTCGCCACTGCGCGGCATCCATCGGCAGCGACAGGGATTGCCCGTACACCTGCTGCTGCAGCGCGGCCTGCACATCCAGCCGCCCGTGTTCGCTGCGCACGAACAGCAGCGCTGCGCCGAGCAGGGCGATGGTGATGCCGCCGGTGCCCAGCATCAGCAGGAACTTGCGGCCCTTGCGGTCCACCAGTACCAGCGCGACGACCGTCATCAGCGCGTTGAGCAGCTTGATGGAAACATCGGCCCAGTTAGCCACCGCGCCCGGCAGCCCGGCCTGGTTGAGGATGTTCACCGCATAGGCCAGCACCGAGTTGATGCCGGTTGCCTGGGTAAAGGCCAGCACCAGGCAGGCCAGTACGAACGGCCACACGTAGCGGCGGCTCAGCAGCGGATCACGCTTGGCGGGCGTGCCGTCACTGGCCGGTGCATCGGGTGCCTGCATGCGCGCCAGCGTGGCTTCCACCTCCGCCGGCGCGACCGTGCGCTGCAGGGCAATGCGCGCTTTCTCGATGCGGCCGCGCCGCACCAGCCAACGAGGCGATTCGCTGATCAGCAGCGCGCCGCCGGTGAACACCAGCCCGGGCAGCAGGCAGCTCCAGAAGATGGTGCGCCAGGCATGGTCCTTCACCGCGAACAACAGGCGCTGCTGCTCTTCGCCGGGCAGGTGGCGCACGGCGGCCGCGGCGGCATCCACGCTGTGGGCGTGGTACAGCCCGATCACCGCCGCCAGCACCAGCCCGATGGTAAGCAGCAGCTGGAACATCGCCGCGCCACGTCCGCGCCGTTCGGGACTCAGCACCTCGGCCAGGTACAGCGGCACCACCACGCCGATCAGGCCACCGCTGATGCCCTGCAGCAGGCGCCCCATCAACAGCGGTCCGTAGCCTTCGGACAACGCCATCACCGGAATGCTCGCGGTGAACAGCACCCCGGCCAGCAGCATCGTGCCGCGCCGGCCGATCAGGTCGGCCACCGCGCCGGCGAACAACGAGGACAGCACACTGCCCAGCAGCACCGCCGCCACCACGAACCCCAGCTGCTGGGTGGTGAGATGCCAGCTGGCCGTGGCCGTGGCTTCCAGGTAGGGCAGCGCACCCGCGATGATGCCGATGTCGATGCCGTAGAGCAGGCCGCCCATGCCGCCAATGAACAACAGATAGCGCACTGGCCAACGCGGTGCGTTGTCGGAAGCGGGCACGGGCATAACGGCGGAAGCGTCGTTCATGGTGCGGTCCTGTCTACGTTGGAACGCGCCGCACGCGGCGCGGGATCACTCAGTCAAGCGCGATGCGTTCGCCTTCCACGACTACCTGCTGCACGCGCAGGCCGTGGTCCATCACCACCAGATCCGCCCACGCGCCCGGTTGCAGGCGGCCGCGGTCGTCCAGGCCAAGATAGTCGGCGGGGTAGCGTGAAACGCGGTTGGATGCGTCATCCAGCGCCAGACCCAGCGCAACCAGGTTGCGCAGCGCCTGGTCCATGGTCAGCGCACTGCCGGCCAGCGAGCCACTTTCCAGGCGCACGCAGCCCAGGCACTTGTGCACGCGCTGCACGCCCAGCGCGTATTCGCCATCGGGCATGCCGGTGGCGGCGGTGGCGTCGGTCACGCAGTACAGGCGCGGAATGGCCCGCAGTGCGGTGCGGATCGCGCCAGGGTGCACGTGCTGCAGGTCGGGAATGAGTTCGGCGTACTCGGCATGCGCCAGCGCCGCGGTGGCGATGCCGGGGTGGTAGTGGTCCACGCCGGTCATGCCGTTGAACAGGTGGGTGAAGCCGGCGGCGCCTGCATCCAGCGCGGCCACGCCCTGCTCGTAACTGCCGGCGCTGTGGCCCAGCTGCACGCGGATGCCGAGCGCGTTCAATGCGGGGATCAATGCCAGGTGCTGGCCGATTTCCGGTGCCAGGGTCAGCACCTTGATCGGTGCGATGGCGTGCAGGCGGTGCACATCCTCCAGCGTGGCTTCCACCACCAGCGGCGGCTGCGCACCCAGGCGCTCGGCGCTGATGAACGGGCCTTCCAGGTGCACGCCCAGCACGCGCGCCATGCCAGTGTCACGCTGCGCAATCGCGGTGGACAGGCCCTGCAGCGCACGCACGATGTCATCCGCCTCGGCGGTCATGGTGGTGCCCAGCAGTGCGGTGGTGCCATGCCGCGCGTGCGCGCGCGCCACCGTGCGTGCGGCATCCCTGCCCTGCATGATGTCCACTCCGGCACCGCCATGCACATGCAGGTCGATGAAGCCGGGCAGGATCAGCGGCACCTCGTCATCGCCACGCGGGTCGGCGTGGGCGCTGTTGATCGACACGATGCGCTGGTCGAAGGCGATGTCGCCGCGCACCCACCCGAACGGGGTCAGCACGCGGCCATGCAGGGTGGAAACCGGGTTCAAGGCGGGGACTCGGCAATGATCACTTCGATGCCCAGCTTCTGCAGCCCTTCCAGATACTCCGCATCGATGCTGGCGTCGGTGATGATGGTATGGACCTGGTCCAGGCGGGCGATGCGGTGCAGGCTGACGTGGCCGAACTTGGAGGCGTCGGTGAGCACCACCACGCGGCGTGCGCGCTCCACCATGCGGTGGTTGAGGCGGGCTTCGGCTTCATGGTGGGTGGTGAGCCCGAACTGCAGGTCCAGCCCGTCCACGCCCAGGAACAGGGTGTCGAAGCTATAGGTGTTGAGGCTGGCTTCGGCCTGGCTGCCCTGCAGCGACAGCGACTGCTTGCGCAGCAGGCCACCGGTGAGCAGCAGTTCCACGCCTGGTGCATTGGCCAGCTCCCAGGCGATGTTCAGCCCGTTGGTCATCACCGTCACGTCGCGGTGCTCGCGCAGGTGGCGCGCCAGCGTCATGGTGGTGGAACCCGAATCGATGATGATGTTGTCGCCGGCCCGCACCAGCCGCGCGGCATGCGCGCCGATGCTGTCCTTCAGCGGCAGGTTCAGGGTGTCCTTTTCATGGATGTCCTGCTCCAGCGGCGGCTTGCGCACCAGGGTGGCGCCGCCGTGGGTGCGAGTGGCCAGGCCCTGCGCTTCGATGTGGGTCAGGTCGGCGCGGATGGTCACTGCCGAGACGCCGAAGCGCTCCACCAGTTCGCTGACCTGCACGTTGCCGTGTTCGACCAGCAACTGCAGGATCTGTTGGCGGCGCTGCCGTGTGTTGCGCATGGGGCGATTCCATTCGGAAGGAAAGCCGAAGCTTACCGTTCCGAAAGCTCCGTGGCAGAAAAAGCTTCGTTATCGGTGCCGAACGCATTGCGAGCGCAAGCCCGGGCGTACTCGGCCAGGCGCAGCCCCACCTTGTGCCGGATCAGCGCCAGCGGTTCAGCGGCCAGCTCACCGGCCTGCACCGCGCGCAGCTGTTCGGGCAGGTACTGGCTGAGCAGCATCAGCGGCGGTGCCTGGCGGGTGAGGTTGTCGACCAGGGTGGCCAGCGCGGCCTGCACGGCCGGTTCGCCCCAGTAGTAGCGGCTGCGGTCGCTCAGGGAATAGGCGCGCAGCAGGCGCTGTTCGTGCGCGTCGCCCTGGTAGTAGCTGGCCCAGCTGGCCGGCTTGTCGAGCATGCAGCGGTCCAGTACCTCGATGATCCCCGATGCTTCCGCAGCAGGCAGCAGCTCGCGTTCGATCATTGCCAGCGCGAACACCGCCTCGCGGAACGCATACGTCGCCGCCGGTCCCACCTTGAGGATGGCGAAATGGTCGCGGACCAGCGCGTGCAGGCCGGCCTCGGTCTGGTAATCGGTGGAGTGCGCTTCGAACACGATGCGCGGTTGGGTTTCCACGAACACGGATAGTTCCCGGGCGGCCGCCGGGTCGTAGTGGTGCACGCTGCTGTGGTCGAAATCCACACCGGGCTGCACCACCATGGCGATCACGCGCTCCCAGGCGGGCAACAGGTCCGGTGCGGAAAACGCCTCGCGGTGAATCGCCAGCGTGATGGCGGCGGCGGTGGGCGTGGTCACGGCCAGCCCTCCTTCCAGCGAGGCCTCGCCG
This sequence comes from Stenotrophomonas maltophilia, assembly GCA_002386405.1. Taxonomy (GTDB): domain Bacteria; phylum Pseudomonadota; class Gammaproteobacteria; order Xanthomonadales; family Xanthomonadaceae; genus Stenotrophomonas; species Stenotrophomonas maltophilia_AD. The sequence continues at coordinate 17,348 of DGIP01000049.1, read as the reverse complement.
CCCGGCACGGGCACTTCGGTACCGATCACATACACCGGGGGTGGCAGGCCGTTCTCGGCGGCGGTGCGCTCGGCGATGCGCGCGAGTTCGGCCGAGCGCGCGGCCACGATTGCATCGGGCAACGGCGTCGGGTCATCGGCGCAGGACATGCTGCAATCGAGGTGGATCTTGTGGAAGCCGGCGGCCACGTAGGCGGCGATCAGCGTGCGCGCATTGGCCATCGCGACCTCGGCCGGCCCCTTCTGCCAGGCGTTTGGGCCGAGATGGTCGCCACCCAGGATCAGCCGCTCCACCGGGAACGCCTGGCTGCGCGCCAGCTGCAGCACGTAATCGCGGTACTGCGGCGGGGTCATGCCGGTGTAGCCGCCGAACTGGTCCACCTGGTTGGACGTGGCTTCGATCAGCAGCACGGTGCCGTGGTCGCGCGCGACCTGCATGGCGGCCAGCAGCACCTGTTCGTTGCTGCAGCACACGCTGTACAGGCCAAGGGGCTGGCCCTGGCGATGGGCGGCGATCAACGATTGGACGGCAGACATGGCAACACTCCAGGTGCAGCGGAACGGAAGGAAATGACTCAGTGCGCGGGATGGTGCTGGCGCGCCAGCAGCGCCGCGCCGCGTGCACCGCCGGCATCGCCGAAGGCCGGCGGCAGGATCGGCGGCACGCGCACCCCGTTGAACAGGTAGGGCGCAATGGCCGCAGGCAGGTCGCGGTACAGCTGCTCCAGCTTCGACAGCCCGCCCCCCAGCACGATCACGTGCGGGTCCAGCGCCAGGATCAGGCTGGCGAAGCTGTAGCCGAGCAGGTCGCGATGGATGGCCAGCGCCTGCAGCGCGATCGGGTCGCCCGCCTGCGCCTGCTCCACCACGGCGGTTGCGTCGCAGGCCAGGCCGCCATGGCGTTCGTGGATCATCGCCAGGCCGCTGCCGGAGACATAGCGCTCCAGGCAGCCGCGCAGGCCGCAGCCGCAGTCCAGCAAGGGCAGGTCATGGCGCAGCTGCAGTGTGGCCGGCAGGCTCCAATGGCCCCACTCTCCGGCAATGCCGTTGTTGCCGGCCACCAGCTTTCCGTCCAGGCAGTAGCCACCGCCCGCACCGGTGCCCAGGATCACCCCGAACATGCTGGGGTAGCCGGCGGCGGCGCCGTCGTGCGCTTCGGACAGGGCGAAACACTGCAGGTCGTTACCCAGGGCCAGTGGGCGCTGCAGCCGTGCTTCCAGGTCATGCCCCACCGTGTGGCCACTCAGCGCGGGCACGTTGGCGCTCAACTGGCGGCCGCTGTCGCGATCGCGGACGCCGGGCAGGCCCAGGCCTACGGCAACGGCACGCGTGCCCAGCGCGGCATCCGCATCGTCGACCAGCTGGCCGACGGCGGCCACAAAGGCCGCGTAGTCATTCGTCGGCGTCGCCACGCGCTGGCGGTAATGCACGGTCAGCGCTGCGTCGCAGGCCACCAGCTCGATCTTGGTGCCGCCGATGTCGATGCCATACCAGGTCTGCATGCGCTGCTCAGCCATGGTCGTGGATCGTCACGCCCTGCACCACGCGGTTGACCGTGCCATCCGGGAACGGGTTGTCCGGGGTCAGGCCAAGCGCGGCCGAGCGCTGCAGCGCGAAGCACTGCGCCATCACCAGCCACAGCGGGGCCAGCCACGGATCGGGCAGGGCAGGCACATCCAGCAGGAAGTCGCCGTCGGCACTATCGCTGCCAGCCGGGCCGACCGAGATCACGCGCGCGGCGATGCCGTCGCGGCGCAGCTCTTCCAGCAGGTCCTGTTCATAGCGTCGCGCCAGCGGCTGCGCGCTGCGCAGCACCACCACCAACGTAGTGCCGTTGAGCGTGGACTTCGGGCCGTGGCGGAACCCGAGCGGCGTGTTGGCCAGCGCCAGCACCCGGCCAGCGGTGAGTTCCAGCACCTTCAGCGCCGCTTCGCGCGCGGTCGCTTCCAGCGGACCACTGCCGAGGTAGATCACCCGCGAGATATCGGTGCGCGCCAGCGCGGCGACCGGGGCATCCCAATTGGTCACGGCCTGCGTACCGCGTTCGGCCAGGCTGCGCAGTCGCGCGATCCGCTCGGCCCACGGCGCGCCGTCGAACACGCTCAACGCGGCCAGTAGCATGCAGCTCAGGCTGCTGGTCATGGCAAAGGCACGGTCGCAGCTGGCCGGCGGCATCAGCAGCGACAGGGTGTCGCTGCGGCCCTGCCCGCGCTGGGCCAGCGCGCCATCGGCGTTGCAGGTGATGTCCAGGAAGCGCGCGTCGCCCACCTGCGCCCGCACCAGGTCCACCGCCGCCACGCTTTCCGGGCTGGAGCCGCTGCGCCCGAACGACACCAGCAGGGTCTGGCGGTCGCGCTGCAGGTACAGCGCCGGGTGGGTGAGCAGGGTGGTGGTGTGGATGGCGCGGACGTCCGCCGGCCACTGCGCATTGATCTGGTCGGCAACCATCTCGGCGATGAAGCCCGAACTGCCGGCGCCGGTGAAGATGACCCGCTGGCCTGGCTGGCGCAGCGCGTCCCCCAGGAACGCATCGATGCGCTCCCGGGCCACCTCCAGCACGTCGGTCAACGCCGACCAGAGGGCCGGTTGCTGCGCGATCTCTTCTGCGGTGTGCGCGCCACCAAGGCGCTGCCAGGCGGGCATATCGGGGAGCAGAGTGACGTCCATTCGCTATTCCTGTTGGGCGACCGCACGATCAGCGTTTTCTTTCGAAATGTCAAATATCGAAAGATTAAAATAAGATATCCGGATCACAGTTTTCACTTTCGCTGTCGGTTCTTGCGCAATTAGTGACGCCTATCTGCGCGTACTACAAAGGGAAATTCCGCCCATTCAGCAGCCAGAAGGAAAGTGGTGCTTTGCATCATCTTTCGTTTTGATAGAATTCCTAATCTTTTTTCTTTTCAATTTCTTGACATCTTTCGATAGCCTGCCCCATAGTCGGCCGCACTGGTTTCGGACACCCGCCGAACGCGGGCTTTGGGGGCGAAGTGGTTACCCGTTGTCGACGCACCGTACTGGCCATCTCTCTTCTGTCGCTGTTGGCCGTAACGCCGGCACTGGCCGCGCCGTTGGGCAACCTGAGCGCATTACGTGCCGAGCCGACCGCGTCGGCCACCGCCTGGACCCTGACCACCGATAACGGCATGACCGTACGCGTGGACCTGCTGCGCCCCGACCTGCTGCGCGTGCAGACCAGCCGCACCGGCGCACTGGCGCCGGCCGGCGACAAGGCCGCGCCCATCGTGCTGCCGCAGGCGTCTGCCGCCGTGCCGTTCCAGCTGGAAGAAGACGGCAATGAAGTGCGCATCCGCACCGACGCGCTGGTACTGCACATCCATCGCCAGCCGCTGCGCCTGGCGTTGGACCGGCGTGATGCCGGCAATGTAGTGCCGCTGTGGCGCGAACTGCAGCCGCTGGACCTGGATACCGCCCAGAGCGTGCAGGTACTGAGCAGCCAGGCCGACGAACAGTTCGTCGGCGGTGGCCAGCAGAACGGGCGGTTTGCCTTCAAGGGGCGTGAGCTGGAGGTGTCGTATTCCGGTGGCTGGGAAGAGGGCGACCGCCCGAACCCGGCGCCGATGCTGCTCAGCTCGCGCGGGTGGGGCATGCTGCGCAACACCTGGAGCGATGGCAGCTACGACCTGCGCCAGGCCGACCAGGCGACACTGCTGCATCGCGAAGACCGCTTCGATGCGTACTACTTCGTCGGCGCCGGCCTGCCCGCGCTGCTGGACCGCTACACCGCACTGACCGGGCGCGCCGCACTGCTGCCGCGCTGGGCGTTCTCGTACGGTGATGCCGACTGCTACAACGACGGTGACAACATCAAGAAGCCCGGCAGCGTGCCCGAAGGCTGGAGCGATGGCGCCACCGGCACCACTCTGGACGTGGTCGACAGCGTCGCAAAGCAGTACCGCGCGCACGACATGCCCGGCGGCTGGATCCTGCCCAACGATGGCTACGGCTGTGGCTACAAGGGCCTGCCGGAAACGGTGAAGGGTCTGGCCGGCTACGGCTTCAAGACCGGGTTGTGGACCGAAAACGGCGTGGACAAGATCGCCTGGGAAGTCGGCACCGCCGGCACCCGCGTGCAGAAGCTGGACGTGGCGTGGACCGGCAAGGGCTACCAGTTCGCGATGGACGCAAACCAGTCCGCGTTCAACGGCATCCTGCACAACTCCGATTCGCGCCCGTTCCTGTGGACGGTGATGGGCTGGGCCGGCATCCAGCGCTACGCGGTGGCCTGGACCGGTGACCAGAGCAGCAGCTGGGACTACATCCGCTGGCACATTCCCACCCTGGTCGGCTCGGGCCTTTCGGGCATGGCCTACGCCAGCGGCGACGTGGATGCGATCTTCGGCGGCAGCGCCGAAACCTTCACCCGCGACCTGCAGTGGAAGAGCTTCACCCCGGTGCTGATGGGCATGTCCGGCTGGTCGGGCAGTGCGCGCAAGCATCCGTGGTGGTTCGACGAGCCCTACCGCAGCGTCAACCGCGACTACCTCAAGCTGAAAATGCGCATGACCCCGTACATGTACGGGCTGGCACACGACGCGGCCACCACCGGCGCGCCGATCCTGCGCGCACTGATGTGGGATTACCCAGAGGACCCCAACGCCTGGAACGAAACCTACAAGTACCAGTTCCTGCTAGGGCGCGACCTTCTCGTAGCGCCGGTCTACCGCAGCCAGGCCGCCAGCCGGGGCTGGCGCCGCGACATCCACCTGCCGCAGGGCCGCTGGATCGATTACTGGGATGGCCGCGCGCTGCAGGCCGGTGCCGAAGGCCGCCAGCTGGATCGCCCGGTGGACCTGGCTACCATTCCGCTGTTCGTGCGCGCCGGTGCCATCGTGCCGATGTACCCGGAGATGCTGTACGACGGCCAGAAGCCGCTCGATGAGGTCACCTTCGACCTGTACCCGCAGGGCAGCTCGCAGTACACGCTGTACGAAGACGACGGCAGCACGCGCCGCTACGAGAAGGGCGAATCCAGCCAGCAGCAGGTCACCATGCAGGCCCCGGCGCAGGGCAGTGGCCCGGTGCAGGTCACCATCCATGGCGTGCGCGGTCAGTACCAGGGGCAGCTGGCACAGCGCCGCTATGCGCTGCGCGTCCTCAGCCGACAGAGGCCGGCAGCAGTAAGTCTTGATGGCCGCGTGCTGCCGATGCTGGCAGATGCCGCCGCGTGGCAGGCCGCGCCGGAAGGCTGGTACTTCGACGCGGGCGAACGCCGCGGCACCGTGCATGTGCGCACCGTACCCACCGACATCCGCCAGCCGCTCGCCTTCCAGCTCGATATCGCGCAGGCACCGGCCGCTGCCGATGACGCGTTCCCGGCCGCCCCCGTGCTGGGCCGCGCACTGCCGGCCGACAGCCTGCTGGTGGTCAACCGCCCGGCCGAAGAGCGCGGTTACGAGCTGGAGAAAGCCTTCGACGACGACCCGGCCACCTGGTTCCGCACCGTGCGCAACCAGGCCGTGCGCACCGGCGCCCACGAATGGGTGATCGGCTTCGGCGAGCGCCGCCTGATCGATGGCATCGCACTGGCACCGCGCAATGACCAGCACTGGAAGAGCGGGCAGATCCGCGACTACGAAATCTACCTGGCCGACACCAATGGCGAATGGGGCGAGCCGATCAAGCGCGGCCGCCTGGCGCTGAAGCAGGACCTGCAGCAGATCGATTTCCCCGCCCACGCCGGCCGCCTGCTGCGCTTCCGCGTGCTCAGCGTGCAGAACCCCGAAGGTGATGGCGCGGCCGGCAGCGAGCCCATGGTCACCGCAGCGCAGGGCAACGTGGCCCGCGCGGTGGATGCCCTGCAGCCGCGTGACGTGGGCCCGATCACCCTGTCCACGTTCCAGATCCTGGAACACCAGGTGGCCGAACGCCCGGCGCAGCAGCGCTACCTGTCCGAGCTCACGTTGCCCGCAGGCACCCAAAACCAGGTGCGTGCCGACCTCGCCTTCCGGGGCGGCCAACCCATGCGCATGAATGGTCTGCTGTTCCGCCGTGGCCTGGGGGTGGGCCCGGCCAGCCGCATCGAGCTGCAGCTGCAGGGCCAATGGCGCCTGCTGCGTGCCGACCTGGGCATCGACGATGCCTGCCGTAGCGCCGGCGGCATGCAGTTCCAGGTCTGGGGCGATGACCGCCTGCTCTACGACAGCGGCCTGGTGAAGGCACCGGGCGTGGTCAAGCCCGAACTGGATATCCGCGGCCTGCAGCACCTGAGCCTGCGCACGCTGGGCGCACAAGGCACGCAGCCCGCACAGGTGTGTGGCAACTGGGCCAACGCCGCACTGATCGGACAGGAGGGCGATACCGCCACCATCGTGTCGCCGTAACCCACAGACGTATCGAAAAAAGAATTCCCCACCGTTTCCCGACTACGGCCCGCCGGCCGTGGTGCGGGTGACTGTTGCCCGAAAAAACCCACCCAGGCAGCCCCACGCTGCGGAAGCACAAGGAGCCAAAGATGTTGAACGAACGCCATCGCCATCGCCGCATCCCCGCTACACCCTTGTCCGTCGCGCTGGGGCTTGCCCTGGCCGTGAGCGGTCCGGCGTTTGCCCAGGACGACGACACCGCCGCCGATGCCAAGGCAAAAGCCAACGCCACCGAACTGGCACGCGTGCAGGTCACCGGCTCCAACATCCGCCGCAGCGATGTGGAAACCTCCTCGCCGGTGCAGGTGATCAGCAAGCAGGACATCGAGAACATGGGCGCGCGCACGCTGCTGCAGGTGCTCGACAACCTGCCGGCCGCGCGCCCGGGCCAGCAGGATTCGCGCTCCCTGTTCACCGGTTCCGATGGCGCTTCGCAGGCCAACCTGCGCGGCCTCGGCGCGCAGGGCACGCTGGTGCTGCTCAACGGCCGCCGCCTGTCGTACTACGGTGCACCGGCCGGCTTCCAGACCCAGTTCGTCAACATCGATGCCATTCCGGCCGCCGCCATCGAACGCATGGAGGTGCTGACCGACGGCGCCTCGGCCGTATACGGCACCGACGCGGTGGCCGGCGTGATCAACGTGATCACCAAGCGCTCCTACCAGGGTGCGGAGATCAACATCACCGCCGACAAGTCTTCGCGCATCGATTCCTACGGCGAGCAGCAGGGCAGCATCACCGCCGGCTTCGGCGACCTCGACGAAGACCGCTACAACGTCTACGCCTCGGTCAACCTGTACCGCCGCAACGCGATTCCGCTCAGTGATTTCTACGACAAGCGGCCGCCCCAGTACTACGTCAACAACCCCAACTACATCCCCGGCCTGCGCCTGGGCACCGGCAGCAAGCCGGGCGAGTTCAACCCGGGCAGCTTCTTCGCGTTCGATCCCACCACCAACGCGCTGGTGCGTGAAGCCGCACCGGGCTGCAACAACGTGCTGGTCGAGGCCGCCGGCACGCGCTGCATCTGGGAAACCTGGATGAACCGCGAGATCGACGCCGGCGCCAAGACCGAGCGCGCTACCGCCTACATCAGCTCGCACTTCCTGATCGGCGACAGCACCGAAGCCTTCGCCGAAGTCACCTACACCGACATCGACCTGACCGCCAACGGAGGCACCCCCTCCGCCTACAACACCACGACCGGCAATCCCTCGAGCTGGTACTCGCGCAACACCGGCAACACGGTCAACCAGTTCCTCACGCCTTACCTGGGGCCGAACAACGTCTACAACCTGGCCAGCCCCGAACTGAAGGCGATGATGGGCGGCGTGGTGGGCCTGAACTACCTGATGCAGGACGTGGGCGACGGCCACTTCGGCCAGCGCAACACCGACCAGAGCTACCGCGTGCTGGCCGGCCTGCGTGGCAGCCTGGGCGAGGACTGGAACTGGGAAACCGCCTTCGCCACCGCCGGCACGCACTCGGTCACCTACCAGACCGTCAACGTGAACCTGGAAGGCTTCGAACGCGCGTTCGGCCCGTACACCATCGACCCGGGCACCGGGCGGGTGATCATCTCCGACAACCCGGCCTACCAGTTCGGCGTCATCAACGAAGCCAACGCCAAGTTGATCCGCGAGGCGTACCCCACCTTCGACATCCAGTCGTGGACCCGCCTGCATACGTTGGATGGCAAGATCGAAGGCCCGTTGTTCAGCATGCCGGCCGGCGACGTGCGCGCCGCGTTCGGCTTCAACGCCACCCGCGAAACCTTCTACACCCCGGGCAACGAAGACGCCGCCAACGGCCTGATCACCCAGCAGGGCGGCTCGTGGTTCGATGGCAAGCGCAACACCTACGCGCTGTTCGCCGAAGCCGTGGCCCCGCTGACCGACAAGCTGGAACTGGATGCCGCGCTGCGCGTGGACAAGTACCCGAACTTCAGCGCCAACCTGGCCCCGAAGATCGGCCTGAAGTACCAGGTGCTGCCGCAGCTGCTGCTGCGCGGTACCTATTCCGAAGGCTTCCGCGCGCCCAGCCTGGCCGAAGCGGGCACCGGCGGCGTGTTCGCCCAGCTCGGTGGCTTTGAGGATGACATCCGCTGCGATGAGACCAATGCCATCGCCAACCTGCTGCGCCAGTCCAACCGTCCGGGCGACGTGGACCTGGGCAACACGCTGCTCAACAGCGACTGCAGCCGCACCGTGGCGCGCATGACCCAGCCCAACCAGGACCTGAAGCCGGAAAAGGCCAAGATCTCCACGCTGGGCTTCGTGTACGAACCGGCCAGCTGGATGTCGATCTCGGCCGACTACTGGTTCATCTACCGCCGCAACGAGATCGCCGCGCCGGACTACAGCAAGGAACAGGACATCCTGTCGATGACCCGCAACCCGATCAGCGACAACGATCGGGCCAACGAGGCCGCGCTGGCGCAGATGTGCGCCGACCCGGCCAGCGGCGTGAGCTGCCCGGGCGCGCTGCCCGGCTACAGCGTGGGCAACGTGGCCGCCGTGGTGGGCCAGTACAAGAACCAGGGCCGCACCCTGGTGGACGGCTTCGACATCGATGCGCGCGGCCGCTTCATGCTCGGTGAGTGGGGCGCGCTGAACATCGGCGTGGCCGCCACCATCGCGCGCCGCAAGGAAGCCTATATCGACGACACGGATCGCTGGTACTACGGCAACACCATCGGCTACTACGGCAACCCCCGCATGCGTGCCACGTTCAACGCCGACTGGTCCTACAAGCAGGTCACCACCAGCTTCTTCGTGAACTACGTGGGCGGTACCAAGTGGGCGTGGGACCGCGTGGATGCCGAAGACAACAACCCGGACACCTGCACCGCCGGCTCGCTGCCAGTGAACCCTTCCCAGTGCGATGGCGTGCCGTCGTGGTGGACCGCCAACCTGAGCGTGGGCTGGCGCCCGGATGACCACTGGAGCCTGGGCTTCACGGTCAAGAACCTGTTCAACCGCCTGCCGTTCTACGACCCGAACAGTTTCCTGGGTGACTCCAGTGACTATGCCAGCATCTTCGGCCGCAGCTACAGTCTGCAGGTCGGTTACACGTTCTGATTGTTCCAGCGCGCCGGTCCCGGCCGGCGCGCTTCCAAAGGGAGTAACGTTCCATGAAGCGTAGGGAATTCATTGCCGCCGGTGCGGCCCTGGCCGCCACCAGCCTGCTGCCGGAAACCCCGGCCTGGGCACGCGGGCGCACGCTGCGCCTGGGCCTGATCGGCACCGGCATGCGTGGCCAGGTGCTGCTCAAGGAGCTGGTCCGCCGCGACGACGTTGAGGTGGTCGCACTGTGCGATATCGAACCGATCATGCTCAAGCGCGGCATGGACATGGTGGCCAAGGCCGGCAAGAAGGCGCCCACCGCCTACGGCCAGGACGGCGACCGCAACGCGTGGAAGCGCCTGCTCGAACAGCGTGGCCTGGACGGCGTGATCATCGCCACGCCGTGGGAATACCACGCCCCGATGGCGATTGCCGCCATGCAGGCGAAGGTTGCCGTGGGTTGCGAAGTGGTGGCTGGCATCACCCTGCAGGACCACTGGGACGTGCTCAAGACCCAGCTCTCCACCGGCACCCCGTACATGCTGTTGGAAAACGTCTGCTACCGCCGCGACGTGATGGCCACCCTGCAGATGGTGCGCAACGGCCTGTTCGGCGAACTGGTGCACCTGCAGGCCGGTTACCAGCACGACCTGCGCGGGGTGAAGTTCAACTCCGGCGATCCGTCGCAGCCGTACGACAGCGGCGTGGAATTCGGCCCGCATGCATGGTCCGAAGCGCGCTGGCGCACCCAGCATTCTGTGGACCGCAACGGCGAGCTGTACCCCAGCCACGGCATCGGCCCGTGCGCCATGTACACCGGCATCAACCGCGGCAACCGCTTCACCCACATCAACGCGTTCGCCAGCAAGGCACGCGGCCTGCATGAATACACGGTCGCCAAGAGCGGCGGCACTACCCACCCCAGCACCAAGGTGAACTTCAAGCTGGGTGACATCGTCACCACCACCCTGGCGTGCGAGAACGGCGAAACCATCCTGCTGCAGCACGACACCTCGCTGCCGCGCCCGTACTCGATGGGCTTCCGCGTGCAGGGCACCAAGGGGCTGTGGATGGACGTGAACCAGTCCATCCACATCGAAGGCCGCAGTCCGCCGCACAAGTGGGAACCGTTCCAGGGCTACCAGGACCAGTACGAACACCCGCTGTGGAAGCAGCACGCCGACACCGCCGCCAGCGCCGGCCACGGCGGCATGGACTGGTTCGTGATCCACGCCTTCGTCGAAGCCCTCAAGGCCAAGGCGCCGATGCCGATCGACATCTACGATGCCATCACCTGGAGCGCGATCACCCCGCTGTCGGAGCAGTCCATCGCCAACAGCTTCCAGACCCTGGAGTTCCCGGACTTCACCGCCGGCCTATGGCAGCAGCGCAAGCCGATCTTTGCGTTTGACGGGACGTATTGATCAGTCTTCGGACACTGCAGCCACGCAGGGCGTGGCTCTACGTCCATCGGCCAGAATGCCCCCGGTAGAGCCACGCCCTGCGTGGCTGCGCGCAAATCCAGAACACCCGCGTAGAGCCACGCCCTGCGTGGCTGCTCGGCAAAAACCGGCAGAACGGGAATGCAAGGAAGATGGTGCGCCCGGAGGGATTCGAACCCCCGACCAATGGCTTCGGAAGCCACTACTCTATCCGGCTGAGCTACGGGCGCATCTTGAAGAGCCGCCGCACCACCAGCGGGCCGGGGTGGGCATCGCAGCGCCATGAGGCGGTGCGGGACGGGCATTCTATCCGTAAACGCGGCGCAGGTCTGCCCCCTTGGGTGAATCGCGCCGGACGCGGGCCTTGGCGGTATCCTTTACGCATGGCTTACGAACGTTTTGACGCCCCCGCCGGTGCCCCGCCGTCGCGCTGGGGCCAGTACTGGAAACTGATGCGCGCCGATCGCCCGATCGGCACCCTGCTGCTGCTGTGGCCCACCTGGTGGGCGCTGTGGCTGGCCGCCGGCGGGCTGCCGCCGCTGTGGATCCTGTTCGTGTTCACCGCCGGGGTGTGGCTGACGCGTTCGGCCGGCTGCGTGATCAACGACTACGCCGACCGCTGGCTGGACCCGCACGTGAAACGCACCAAGGACCGCCCGTTGGCCAGTGGCCGGGTATCCGGCCGCGAGGCGCTGGTGTTGTTCGCCGGGCTGATGCTGGTGGCGTTCGCGCTGGTGCTGACCCTGAACGCGCTGACCATCGGCATGAGCTTCATCGGCATCTTCCTGGCCGCCAGCTACCCCTACCTCAAGCGCTACACCCACCTGCCGCAGGTGTACCTGGGCATGGCGTTCGGCTGGGGCATCCCGATGGCGTTCGCCGCGATCCAGGGCGAAGTGCCGGTAATCGGCTGGCTGCTGTACGGCGCCAACATCCTGTGGTCCACCGCGTACGACACCTGGTACGCCATGGTCGATCGCGACGATGACCTGAAGATGGGCTCGCACTCCACCGCCATCCTGTTCGGCGACCTGGACCTGGTCATCCAGGGCATTCTGTATGCGCTGTTCCTGGGCACCATGGCGCTGGTCGGAGTGCGTGGCGGGCTGGGGCTCTATTACTGGCTGGGCGTGTTGCTGGCCGCCGGGCTGATCGCCTACGAATTCTGGATCGCCCGCAAGCGCGAGCGCGACCCGTGCTTCAAGGCGTTCCTGCACAACAACTGGGTGGGTGCGGCGTTGTTCGCCGGTATTGCAGCAGCGTTGGCTGCCCAATAAAAATGGGAGGGTAGGGCATGGCGAGCAGCGCAGCGGCGGCACCACGGGATGGCTGGATGGCACGCGCGGCCCTGCGGTCAGCGGCCTGGGCCGAGAAATGGTTCCCCGACGCCTATGTCTTCGCGGTGCTGGGCGTGGTGATCGTGGCGGTGGCCGCCATGAGCTTCGGTGCCACCCCGCAGGCCACCGCTAAAGCCTTCGGCGACGGCTTCTGGAGCCTGATTCCCTTCACCATGCAGATGGCCTTCGTGGTCATCGGCGGCTATGCGGTCGCCACGGCCCCCGTGGTGGCGCGCTTCATCGAACTGCTGGCCCGGGTGCCGCGCACCGGCCGTGGCGCGGTGGTGTACGTGGGCCTGATCAGCATGCTGGCCTCGCTGCTCAGCTGGGGCTTTTCGCTGGTGTTCGGCGGGCTGCTGGTACGCGCGCTGGCCCGCCGCCAGGAACTGCAGATGGATTACCGCGCCGCCGGCGCCTCGGCCTACCTGGGCCTGGGCGCGGTGTGGGCGATGGGCCTGAGCTCCTCGGCCGCCCAGCTGCAAGCCAACCCGACCAGCATGCCGCCCGGCCTGGTGGAAATCACCGGCGTGCTGCCTTTCACTGAAACCATCTTCCTGTGGCAGTCCATCGCGCTCACCGCTGCGCTGATCCTGGTCTCGCTGCTGATTGCCTGGCTGACCGCCCCCGGTCCGGCCACCGCACGCACCGCCAGTGACTTTGCCGGAGCCGCGCAGGCCGAACCGGAGCCCCTGCAGCCGCGCACGCGCGCCGGCGAATGGCTGGAGTACAGCCCGTTGCTGACCGTGCTGCTGTCGCTGCTGGCCTTCGGGTGGTTGTTCAGCGAGTTCGCCAGCAAGCCGGCGGTGACCGCGATCGCCAACCTCAACACCTACAACTTCCTGTTCATTTCGCTGGGGCTGCTGCTGCACTGGCGGCCGCGCAGCTTCCTCAACGCGGTGGCCAAGGCCGTGCCCAGCACCACCGGCGTGCTGATCCAGTTCCCGCTGTACGGCGGCATCGCCATGATCCTCACCCATGCGGTGGGCAGTGGCGGGGAAACGCTGGCCCATCGGCTCTCCACCGTGTTCGTGCACATCGCCACCACCGATACCTTCGCGCTGGTGATGGGCATCTACTCGGCGGTGCTGGGCTTCTTCGTGCCCTCCGGTGGCGGCAAGTGGATCATCGAAGCGCCCTACGTGATGCAGGCCGCCAACGAACTGCACGCCCACCTGGGCTGGGCCGTTCAGGTGTACAACGCCGCCGAGGCGCTGCCCAACCTGATCAACCCGTTCTGGATGCTGCCGCTGTTGGGCGTACTCGGGCTGAAGGCGCGCGACATTGTCGGCTTCACCTTCATCCAGCTGCTGGTGCATATCCCGCTGGTGCTGGGCCTGTTGTGGCTGCTGGGCATGACCCTGACCTACGTGCCGCCGGTGATGCCGTAACGCGGCCAGTGGGGCCCGCATAGCACCACGGCATGCACCACGGCCGCCAGCTGCGGCTCCCGCAGGTGGCCCCGCAGCATCTGCTCCAGCCGGTCCCGCACGTACATATCGAACTGGTGCGGCGGTTGGAGTTGCCCTTTGGCGACCAACGCGTCGATCCGGCGGCCGAGCTGCTCGTACATTTCCTTGTCCAGCGTGGTGTCGAACAGACTGGCCAGAACCTGCTCGCCTCGGGAGGACGGCGTGCCCGTGTCACCAGCCTGGGGTGGTTTCTCCACCGCTTTCTCCAGTGCCTGCAACGCCGCAAGCCGCGCCTGTGCGGTGCGGAACTCCACCAGCACCTGGCGCAACGCGGTCCGCCCACGCTCCACGGCATCAGGGTCCGGGCCGGTGTCCTGCAGGTGCTGGCGCAGGCGGGTATACAGCTGGTTGGCGCTCTGCGCCGCCGACGGTTCGACCGGCTCTAGCGGACCCAGCAGCTGGTAATCCATCGGCTGCTCGCACACCTGCGCGGCCTGCTCGCGCGCCCAGTGCCGCACCCTTCGGTCTTCGGCGTTGAAGCGATGGTTCTCCAGTGCCAACCGGCTTACCGCATCGCGCAGTAGTGAAAACCGGTGCAGCAGGGCGCGGTACTGGTCGCCCAGCAGCGATGGCTTGCCGGTCAGTGCGGTCTCGGCCGAGATGGCCAGCTGCAGCCGCTGCCCGAAGGCAGTGACCCGGCCGTGCAGCAGGTCGCGCCGGTGCCGGTGCAGGTCGATGTCATCACCCTGCGGGCCGATGTCCCAGTCGGGCACAAGGTAGTCACGACAGGCGTGGAAGTCGTCGGCGGCATCGGCCGGCAGCAGGCTGTGCAGGCGTTGGCGCTGTATGCCCAACGCCGGATGGTTGTCCTGCACCGGTAACGGCAGCCACTCGGGCGGTGCCGCCGCAGGGCTGTCGCCGGTGTGGAAATCCACCAGCATGGCCGTGCGTTTGTCCGGATGCGGCGCGTTGATCATGCCTACCGTGCGCAGCCGCTCCGGTGCAGTAAGCGCGCGATCCACATACAGCACGGCCCATCGCGCATCCTGGCTTGCCGGCAGTTCGCCATGCACGATCACCAGCTCCACCTCCGGCGGGATGCGCTCCGAGCCGCGGTCCGTTGGCAGGCCCCGGTTGTCGAAACCCGCCACGTGGGTCTTCAAGCGCCCATCCACCGAGAGCGCGCGCTGGTAGTCCAGCGCCTGGTGGACCGTTCTCACCAGCAGCGCGGCGCGAAGCCCGCGTTCGGCCAGCCGCACCAGCTCATGGAAATGCTGGCTGATCGCGGTTGCAACCTGGGCCACGCGCCGGGAGGGGGAATCCCCGTCGGGGCGGGGGCCGACGTCGCGCCATGCCTGCACCACCACGCCATCGGCGACCGCATGCTCGGGCGGGTATTCGTACAGCCTTCGGCCAGGATCCAGATCGGGCAACGGTGCGGCAACCGGTGCGGCCACGAGCGTCAGCCAGGTTGCCTGCGGCAGGCAGCGGCGCAGGCGCCGCAGCAGGACGGGATCGCTGTCCCAGAAATCGGCATCCACCAGCAGGACGATATCGTCGTCGATGTCGGCCACCTCGTCATCGGCGGTGGGCAGCCTGGCCCTGCGCGCCCAACCGCGCAGGATGCGCAGCGGAACCTCATGCGGCGAGGGGAGCCTGCCGGCCAGGAACTCGGTGAGCTGGTCTGCAGGCAGCGGCCCCGGCCGTTGGCGCCGGTCCTCGGGAGGCGGTGTCAGCCGGATCAGCGGCTGCAGCACGCGAATCGGCCTGAACGCCGCATCGGCGCGCAGGGCCTGCAGCAGCCACTGCCGCGTCCGCTGCAGCCCACTGCCGGTTGCCAGGCACAGCTGTCCGCCGTTACGGCGGCCGTTGGCATCGCGGGTGCCCAGTGCCTGCAGCGCACACTGCACCGCAAAGAACTGGTTTGACCGGATCAGACAGCGCCGGCCGCCTCGGCTCTCTCGCAGGAAATGCCGTATCAGCTGCAGGAACCGCGGCGGCGACAGCACGCCATGCAGCAGTTCGGCATGGGTGGACCACGGCGGGTCCAGCGGGACATCGGAGAAAGGCAGTGCCGTATCGCGCAGCCGGGTCTGCGCGGCCCGGCTCCAGCCATGCTCGCGCCATTTCACCCACGCATGTGCAGGCGTGCCCACAGCGGCATGGCGGCCGCCCCGGCGATCCAGGCTGAGCAGCAGCTGCGCGTGCTGCACCGGTGGGTTGACGGGCATGCTGCCCAGGCCGCGCAACAGGTGCCGGATGCCATCGTCCACGGTTCCCCATCGGCTGTATGCATCGCGCTCCACGCAGGCCAGCACCACCAAGGGAATCCCGTTGACGTAACCGACCAGCTCGCGGACGTTGCGGTCGTGCGCACCCGTCATGGCCGGGGCATCGGCCACATCCCAATGGTTGCGCTGCACATGGTCCCAATCGATCAACGGAACCGGAACCGAGAGGCGGCGACCACTGGACAACTCCAGTTCCGTATGGACGCCGCTGACCAGCAGCCGGTGCACAGCGCTGCTGGAGGCCACCCAATCCAGGCTGTGGCAGCACATTTCGGCCTCGGCAATGATCCGGTCAAAGGAAGTGGGCGAAAGCGCCACGCGCTCGCCTTCCCACTCGTAGCGATAACGGCGCAACCATGGCAGCAGCCGCTTCTCCAGCAATGCGCTGTGATGTTCGCCGCGTAACGTTGCCACTGCGCGCTCATCAAGGGGGTTCCAGCCCAATCGCCGCAGCCACCCCACTACGGAATCACGCACACCGAACCTGCTGTGGGGGGTGTTCATGCGCGCCCTCCATGGTGTGAACCGAAGACAAGCACGCAGAGGGCGTCGAATTTCTGGCGAATGATGTTCATGGCACCAGTCTGGACGAACGAATGCTGCCGTTGCTGTGTGCATCATTCCGTTTCATGCGTTCGGCGAGTGCAGTGCGCAACGCATTCTCGATGCATTTTCCAATCGAGATAGTTTCGGTCAATTGCTGAGCGATTGAAGCGACGGCGTCAGGTCAGATCCGACAGTTCCCGCTCCAGCGCATCCAGCTCGGCATTCAACTCCGCCTGGAGGGCCACAAAGCGCGCGGACAGCTCCGCACGCTGCGCGCGCAATGTCGCAAGATCGGCGGTGGCGCAGCGGGCCGCCGGCTGCACGTAACGCGCAACGCTCAGGGTGCCGCCATTGCGGGCAAGTTCTTCAGAACTGGCCAGATACGCCACGCCGGGCGCCGTTCTGCGCTCGCTGCAGAGGCGATGCAGCGTACGCGCGGCCTGGTCACTCAGGCGCGGACCGCGCTTTCCACGCGTCGCCATCCCGCGTGCATCGACAAACAGCACGTCGTCATGCCGGCGCACCTTGCGCATCACCAGCAGTGCGGTGGCCACCGAGGCACCGGCAAACAGCCGGTCGGGAAGGCCGATGACCATGTCCACCAGGTTGTCGTCCAGCCAGCACTGCCGGATGCGCGCCTCCTCGCCATCGCGGAACAGCACCCCGTGCGGCACCACGATGGCCATGCGCCCGCGCAGCGGCTCCAGCGTGGCCAGCATGTGCTGGATCAGCGCGGTATGCGCCCACTGCCGGGACGGGACCCCCTGCAGGAAGCGGAAGTAGGGATCGTGGCTGGCCTGCGCCGGCGCCCACTTCAGCGAAAGCGGCGGGCAGGCCAGCGCCACATGGAAGCGCTGCAGTTCGCCTTCCTGC
>DGIP01000111.1:9592-9725 GCA_002386405.1 Stenotrophomonas maltophilia | reverse complement strand
GCTCGCTGACGATGCCGTCCTCGAAGTGCTCGTACACCGTGTAGCCGAATCCGTGACGCGTGCGGTAGGCCCCGGTGCCACGACGCGGCAGCGGCATCGGCGACCAGACGCGGCCGGTGTCCTCGTCACGCAC
>DGIP01000111.1:1101-9436 GCA_002386405.1 Stenotrophomonas maltophilia | reverse complement strand
GCCGGTGTCCTCGTCACGCACGTAGAAGGCCTCGCCGCCGGTGTCGGACACCGGGTCATTCAGCCAGGGCGTCAGGCGGAACTCGTGCGCATTCTCGAACCAGGTGTAGCCCGGCGCACTTTCGCTGACCACCGTGCCCAGGCGGGCATTGGCGATCACGTTGGCCCACGGCGCCGGTGTCGGCGCGCCTTCACGCAGCACCACCACGTATTCGCGGCCGTCGTCACTGAAGCTGCCGGTACCGTTGTCGAACTGGCCGGCGCCACGGTAGGGCAGGAACGGCCACGGGTCGTCCACGTCCTCGTCATGCGCGGGGGCGGGGGGCAGGCCGGGCTCAACGCTCGGGTCGGCGATGACCGGCAGCCCCGGCGTCTCCTCCATCGAGAGTTCCAGTTCTTCCTGCACCGCCTGCGGCACAAAGGCCGGAATCCGTTTCGCGGGGGAAGCTTGGCGCCCCACCTGCGCAACCAGCGTGCCGTCTTCGTCGCTGATCACCGCGCGTGCCACCGCCTGCAGCAGGATACGGTCCTCGTGGGTCATGTTCTGCACCGGCCGCACGAAAATGCCGCCGGGGCGGTCGAGCAGGCCGGTCTCCGAACTGGCGGCCACCATGCCCAGGATCTGGTCCTGCAGCTCCTGCCGGTAGCCGGCCTTGCTGTCGTTCCAGATCACCAGGTCGGTGTTGAGACCCTTCTGGCGCCAGTAGGCATGGGCCTGCACCAGCTGCCGGACCAGTTCCACGTTCTCCGCGTCGGTGACCTTGAGCAGCACGATGGGCAGGTCGCCCGAGATGGCATGGCCCCACAGCCCGGATTGTCCACGCTGGTTCTGCTGCAGCACGCTCGCCCCTGCACGCAGCAAGGGACCGGCATACAGCACGTGGCTGGCCAGGCGCTCATAGAGCTGCGCCTCGGCCTGGGTGGCGTTGATCTGGCGGCGCACCACCTGGCTGTGCGTCCAGGCCAGGTCGAACACGCGGTCGGCCAGGCGGCGGTCACGATACTTGTCCAGCAGTGCCTCGCAACCGGGGCGGTCGGCGCCGATGCCATACACCATGTCCAGCTGCACGGTCTGCTCGGGCTCCAGCACCACCCGCACGCGGATGGCCACGATCGGGTCGAGCACCGAACCGTCGCTGCCGGAGAGGTCGGTGTCGGTGGTCAATGCCTGCGGGGTGCGCGGCGTGTTGCCACGCCCCAGGAAGCGCGCCCGGTCGGTTTCGTAGGAGATCGCCGCCACGTCGGCGTCGTGCACCGCCACCAGATGGAACATCCACGGTGGCACTTCGTCGTGCGAACGCGGCCGGCGCGTGCACAGCACGGCCTGCTTGGCGGCCAGGATCTCGCTCTGCACGAACAGGTTGCTGAAGGCCGGGTGCGCATCGTCGGCGGCCGCCGGTGCCAGTACCACTTCGGCATAGGTGGTGATTTCCACGGTGCGCGTGCGACGGCTGCGGTTGGTCAGCCGCAGGCGCCGGAGTTCGATGTCGTCCTCGGCGGAGATGGCCACCTGCAGGTGGCTCTCGCAACCGTGAAGCGCGCCGCGGAATTCGGCCTTGGCGTCGGAGAAGATGGCCTCGTAGTTGTCCATCGGCACGCAGGTGGGCTGGTAGGCGGCCGACCAGAAGTCGCCGCTGTCCACGTCGCGCAGGTAGCAGAACGTGCCCCAGGCATCGGTGGTGCCGTCCTCGCGCCAGCGGGTGAGCGAGAGGTCGCCGTGGCGGCTGTAGCCGCCGCCGGCATGGGTGAGCATGCCGTGGTAGCGGCCGTTGGACAGCAGCTGCACTTCCGGGCGCGGGCCGCCGGGCTTGCGCAGCACGCGCAGGGACGTTTCGTCCTGGGCGGTGGCGGCGTGCTCGCCCAGCGATTCGACTTCATGCGGATGGAACACGCCGACGCGCGGAATGCGCTCCTGCAGCAGCAACAGGGTGGCCTGGAACTCGACATCGGCCACGAAGCGGCGCTGCATCGGCTGGTCGCGCAGCAGGTAATCCAGCGACAGCAGGCCCATGCCCTGGTGGTGGGCCATGAACGAACGCAGCAGCACGTGGTCGTGCCCCGGTGGGACGCGCGCGGGGGTGTAGTCGATCGCCTCGTACATTCCGAAGCGACCGGCGAAGCCCAATCCTTCGAGCGCCTGAAGGTTCTGGCAGGCCGCTTCCGGCGCCACCATCAGCGCCATCATGCTGGCATAGGGTGCGATGACCCGATCCTGCCCCAGGCCGCGCTTCAGCCCCAACCCCGGCACGCCGAACGCGCGGTACTGGTAGTTCAGGCGCGCATCGACGGCGTTGTAGCCGGACTCGGACACGCCCCATGGCAGGTTGAGGCTTCGGCCGTAGACGATCTGGGCTTCCACCGCATGCCGCGCGGTCTGGTCGAGCAGGGTGTCCGGGTAGCTGGGCATCACCAACTGCGGCATGAGGTACTCGAACATCGAGCCACTCCACGACAGCAGCGTCGGCGTGCCGTTGACCTCGGTAAGCAGGCGGCCGAGCGCGAACCAGCTCTCCTGCGTGAGCTCGCCCTGGGCGATGGCCACGAAGGCGCACAACCGCGCTTCGGAGGCCAGCAGGTCGTAGAAGCTGTTGTCGAGGCGGTGGTCGTCGACGTTGTAGCCGATGGAGAGCAGCTTGCGGGAGCGGTAGAACAGGAACCCATATTCCATCAGCGAGAACTGCCCGGCGCGGTGCGCCAGGTCCTCCAGCTGCGCGATGCGCGTGCGTGCGTCCGCACCGGCCGTGCCGGGCAGGTCGGCCAGCTGGCGCAGGGTGGGTACGGGTGCATCGGCGTCCGCGCTGGCATCGACCGGGATCTCGGCGAGCGCCGCACAGGCGGCATGGCATTCGGCAGCGAACAGGGCCGGCCAGTGCAGGTCACCGTCCTGAGGCGATGCTGGTGCCGGCCATTGCGCCAGCACGGCGTCGGCCAGGCCGGCCAGCTCCTGCAGGCGGGCTAGTGCTTCGGCGGCACCGCGCGGGATATCGGCAAGCGTTGCCACCAGCCGCTGGCGCAGGTGGTTGAGCGCATCGCCCAGTGGCGCGTCGCCGGGGCGAAGGCGCTGCCGCTCCTCGTCCAGCACGCCGAGGGTATCGGCCAGGCCATCGAAGGTGTGCGGCGCCAGTACCGGCGCGTCCACCAGTGCGAGCAAGCCTTGGCGCAGCGTAAGGAGGTGCCCGGCCAGGTTGCCGCTGTCCACGGTGGAGACATAGCGCGGCGGCAGCGGCGCCAGGGTTTCGGTGTCGTACCAGTTCAGGAAGTGGCCGCGATGGCGCGGCAGCTGGTCCAGCGTGCCGAACGCCAATGCGGTGCGTTCGGCGACCGCGCCCTGCTGCAGATAGCCGAAGTCCCATGCAGACAGATTGGCCAGCAGGGACAGCCCGATGTTGGTCGGCGAGGTGCGCCGCGCCACCACCAGTGCCGGATGTTCCTGGATGTTGTCCGGCGGCAACCAGTGATCCTGCTCGCGCACCCAGGCCTGGAAGAACGACCAGGTGCGCCGCGCCAACCGGCCAAGGAACGCCCGCTGGGTATCGGAAAGCTCGGCCACGATCGCGGCCGGCGGCCGACCCAGCCACGCCATCAACCCGGGCGCGAACGTCCACGCCACCAGGAAGGGCAGGGCGAGCGGCAGCGCCTGCGGGCGCAGCACGGCCACCACCGCAACCAGCGCGAGTGCCAGCAGCGACCCCGGCGCCATCACCCGCCATTCCGCGCCACGGTCGCCGCCCAGGCGGCGCTCGACTTCGCTGGAGGGGTTCCACTGCAGCAGGTGGCGGCGCGTAATGGCCATGCGCCAGAGCGTGCGCAGTACCGCGCCCCCGGCCAACAGTGCTTCGTAGGGCAGGCAGGCAATCTGCGTGGCGGCGCGCAGCAACGACTGCAGCGTGCCGCGCCCGACCTTGATGTAATGCGCTTCCAGCGGCGTGTCGTCCGGCACGCTCAGGGCATCGCGAAGCATGCCGATCAGCGGCGGTGCGAACCACAGCGCCAGTACCCACGCGGTCCATGCGGCGGGGTTGTCGCCGTACAGCCAGCCCGCCACCAGCAGGACCAGCGCGGCGATGGGCACCAGGCTCCGGCGCAGGTTGTCCAGCAGCTTGCCACGCGACAGCAGGCTGAGCCGGTTGCGTTCCCAGCCTGTGCCCGGGCGCGGGGTCCACGGCAACAACCAGGGCAACAGCTGCCAGTCGCCACGGATCCAGCGCGCACGGCGCTTGGCGTCGGCGGCGTAGCGTTCGGGGTAATCCTCGTACAGGCGCACATCGCTGACCAGGCCCGCGCGGGCATAGCAGCCTTCCAGCAGGTCGTGGCTGAGGATGCGGTTCTCTGGCAGGCGGCCCTCGAGCGCATGCTCGAAGGCTTCCACGTCATAGATGCCCTTGCCCACGAACGAACCTTCGTCGAACAGGTCCTGATAGACGTCCGAGACCATGCGGGTATACGGATCGATGCCGGGCTCGCTGCCGAACATCCGCGCAAAGCGCGAGGTACGGCGCCGGCCCAGGCTGGTGCCCACGCTGGGCTGCAGGATGCCGTAGCCCTCCACCACGCGCTGCAGCGCAGGATCGAAGCGTGGCCGGTTGAGTGGGTGGGCCAGGGTGGCGACGAACGCACGCGCCGCATCGCGCGGGAGCTGCGTGTCCGAATCCAGGGTGATGACATAGCGCACGCCGAGCAGGACCGCCGCGTCACCTACGATGCGCATGAACGCGCTTCCATCGCCATGGCGGAGCAGGGCATTGAGCGCGGCCAGCTTGCCGCGCTTGCGCTCGTGCCCCATCCACACCCCTTCACTGGGGTTCCATTGCCTGGGGCGGTGCAGCAGGTAGAAGCGGTCGCCGCGCTCGGACGCGTAGCGCTGGTTCAATCCCTCGATGCGCTGCGCGGCGTGCGCAAGCAGGGCGTCGTCGGTCGGCAACTGCGCTTCTGGGGCGTCGAGGAAATCCGTCAGCAGCACGAAGCGCAGCTGGGGATCGCGGTTGGCCAGGAAGCGGACCTCCAGCGCTTCGACCAGGACGTCGATGCCGTCGGTGCTGGACAGCATCGACGGTACCGCCACCACGGTGGCGCAGTCCGCGGGAATCCCCTCGCTGAAATCCAGCTTGGGCAGCGGTCGGGGCGCGACCAGCACGGTCGCGGTCCAGTTGACCAGCACGATGCCCAGCTCACTGAACACCAGCAGCCCGAGCAGGGCGCCCAGCCAGACGGGAACCGCGCCTGTGCCTGTGGCAAGCAGCCCACAGGTGGCCAACACCGCCAGCAGGGTAATCGGCAGCAGGTACTGGGCAAGTGGCACGCGATGCGCCAACCGACGTGCCTTGCGGTGGCGTGGCGCGGCGTCGGCCACCGCGTCAACGGTGGCATGCAGGCCTTCGCCGACCAGCCAATAGCCCACATGCGCGCGTGGCCCGTCGGGCGGCGTAGCAGCCCGGGCCAGCTCCAGCGCGATGGTGGCAACCCGTTCCTCGGCGATGCGGCTGCCGCGGGCGATCTTCTCCACCACGTGGCGATAGGCATCGCGGGTGCCGAAGTCCATCTGCGGGTAGACGGCCATGGGGTCTTCGCGGAGCCGCTGCTCGACCACGCTCATGTCTTCGACAAAGGTGCGCCAATCCATGGTGGACAGGAAGCGCAGGCTGCCGATGCTGTTGCTGATGGACACCTGGTCGGAGGCCTGCTGCTGCCCCTCGGCGGCCACCAGTTCTTCGATACGCTGCCCGGATGCCGCTGCCCATTGTTCCAGCCAGGCGATGGGCATGGCCCACGCGCCGCCGCGACCCTGCAACGAACGGGTCAGCTCGGCGACGAATGCGCCGGTCAACGGCGGCTCGGAGCGCGCCATGTCCGCCACCACCAGGACCACATCGGTGGGGGTGTCGGAGGCCGCACGGTTGAGATCATCAGCCCACTGCGAGGCCAGGCGCCGGTCTTCTCCATCGCGCATCACCCGCGCGGCCATGCGCCGCAGGTTCTCCAGCAATGCCAGGCGCAGCATGATGGGAACGGCCCACAGTTCGCCCAGGCTCAGCGGCGCGAGGGACTGATAGGAGGCGATGAAGCGGCCCAGCGTATCGCCGTCGATGCGTCCATCGCCGTGCGCGATGGCCTGCATCGAAAGCTCATATACACGTGGCAACCCGGTCGAGGGGCCGGTGGCAAGCGACGGCAACTGCCGGCTGTAGCCACGCGGCAGGTGGCGCCGCGCGGTCTGGATCTGTTCTTCGACCAGGTAGTAGTTGTCGAGCAGCCATTCACCGGCCGGGGTGACCGGGCGCTGTTCACGCACCACACTGCTGAGCAGGGTGTTGGCGTCCTGCAGGACACGTTCGTTGGCCTGCAGGCGCTCGAGCAGGCGCTCCGGGCTGGGTCGCATCCGCACGCGGTGCTGGCGCGCAAGTGCACGGCCGTAGACCTCCATCTGTTCAACGCTGTACAGCGCGGCCCGCAGCGGGCCCTCGGTGGCTTCAATGGCCGGGGCAGAGGCCTGCCGCTCACGCCAGCGCCAACGAACAAGCCGCCGCAGGCGAAGCCAACGGCCGAAAAGACGACGAAGGTGGGGCATAAGGTACCGAGGGGGGAGGCAGGTTGCGCCTTGCATCCTTGCATTTAGGGGGCCGAGGACACCGTGAAGGTCATATATACCTCCCGTGCATTAGTCATTTGCCGCTCCTGCGCTATGCTGGTCGAAGCATGGTCGAGTCCACGCTGAAGCCGGTGGCGGACGAGCAGATGTGGTTCAGCCAGTTCCGCATTGGCCTGTGGCCGGAGTACTTCCGTGACAGCCAGTCCCGATGGGCGAGGGCGCGCTCAACCAGCCCGAAGCTGCATTGAAGATGACGGGTAGGTAGGCGGGTGCCTCTCTGGCATGATGCCGGAAGGCAGGACCAGGGAGTGGGCTGGCAATGGAGTTCGATTCGATTCGCCCCGCCATCAGCGGGGTGATTGGCGGGATCATCGCGACCTGGTTGACCAGCCGATGGGCCCGGAGCCTGCCTTCGCATTACAAAGGTTGGTCACGCGCATATCTGCTGCGTCGACACCGTCCGGCAATCTGGACGGCCAACGTGCTGTTCTTCATTGGTCTCTGCTCCGGAATCGCGCTTTACCCCGTGGGTGGCTTCGCGAACACAGACTGGCGACCGTTGCTCTTGGGGTTCGGACTGGCATCGGTGCTGCCGCTCCTTGCGCTCGCCGTCATTTCCTTTCTATCTGGCCGCAGTGTTAAAGAAGCCTATGTTGCATTCGCACTGGGCCAAGGCAGCCCCCTATGGGTGACCTATGGGATTCTCGGTGCGGGTACCGTGGCGCTTTTCTTTGCCCTGGCGAGCCTCAATGTCTGACCTAACCCACCACGTGCAGCCGAGTAGATGAGACCCTTCAAAAGCATCCTCTTCAGGATGGGGTTGGTCACTCTAGTGGCCCTCATACTCCTGCGATTGCTCGGACTTGATCCAACGCGAGCGCCAGCGGCATTCTGGGCGATGAGTTTTGCCTGGCCATTCCTCATGGGGATGGCAATCGTTCTCGAGAAGGGCGTCAGCGTTTCCCGTGGCTCGCCATGGGGTGCGCTGGTCGTCATCACATCTTTGATGGCGGGCCTGCTTACCCTGGTCGCGATGGGCCTCCCGATGGGTCAAGTGACGTTCGACCCCATCTTGCTTGGCCTTCTCGGCATTCCGTTCGTCTTTGTCTGCGTGGGGTGGTGGCGCTTGCTGCGACCCACCAAACCGCACGCGGCAGAAGAGGGCGCACGCCCCTGGATGTACATTGTGCTTGTTCTCGTCGCTGCAATCGGTGTTCTACTGGACAAGCTGGAGCTGATTTGAGTATCTGTGCCGCTTGGTATCAGCCTAGGCCCGGACATGGTAATTCCACACATCGGAGGTGAATGATGAAGGCTGTAGCCGCTGTCCTCTCGCTTTTCTGCGTGTCTCTTTCCGCATCAGCAGCCACCCCTGTATCAGTACAGTTCACGGGCGTAGTGCAGCAGGACGCCTTGCCGCCTGTTGCACTGGACCTGCAACTGCCGTCCCAGCAGGCCGCAACCGTTCAACTCTCCAGCGGCTTCAACCTGGAGCTGACTACCCCCGGCAACTCCGCCAGTCCAGATGGGGCCCGCATCAGGCTGCTGTCGTCCAAGGGGGAGGTCATGCACACGGCGCGCGTGCCTGATGCTGGGCTTGCCAGCGTTTCCTTCGCGTACCAGGTCTGCGCCGGTAATGTCACTTACATGAGCCCGGCGCCAGCCGTCGTGCCTGCCTGCAGAGTTTCAGCCCAGCAGAGCCGCTGAAGCGGGGTGCCGCTGTTCCGCCCGAAGCCACTGGCAGAACGCC
>DGIP01000111.1:0-911 GCA_002386405.1 Stenotrophomonas maltophilia | reverse complement strand
CGAAGCCACTGGCAGAACGCCTCGGCATGCGGATGTTGCTCTGGCGATGGCCGACGGATCATCCAGAACGCATAGGCATTCTCCAGTTCCGTCAGCAGAGGCTTGACCAGGCGACCTTGTCGAAGGTCGTCCTCCACAAGCGGCGCGAGGCCCAACGCAACACCGTGGCCTGAAACTGCGGCTTCCTGGGCAAGATAGATGCTGGCGAAGACAGGGCCCGAAGCGGGGTTCACGTTCGTGGCACCTGCTGCCGCCAACCAATCCGACCACGCAGGAACCCCCGGGCGGCCTGTCGCGCCCTCATCGTGCAGCAGTGTGTAGTGGCGCAGATCGTCAGGGTGTTTCAATCCGTGCGGGTTGGCGCCCAGCAGCGTGGGCGAGCACACGGGGAAGGCAGGCGCCTGCATCAGCAGATCTGCACGGACGCCAGCGTAGTTGCCCGGTCCATAGCGGATGCCCACATCAAACCCTCCACGCAGAAAGTCCGCGTGCTCGTCGCTGGTGTCGATCCGCACGCGCACATCCGGAAATCCCTGCTGGAACCGGTGCAGGCGTGGCACCAGCCACTTGGCTGCGAACGATTCCATGGTGGTCACACGCAGTACGGCCGGCGCCCGGTTGCGTGCACGGTCCAACGCCAGGTCCAGTTGCCCCAACAGCTCGCCGACCGTTGCAGCCAGTTCGGCGCCTTCCGGCGTCAACGTCACCGAGCGGTGGTTGCGCTGGAACAGGCTTACGCCAAGGTGCTCCTCCAGATGCTTCACCTGGTGGCTGACAGCCGCCGGGGTGACAAACAACTCGTTGGCCGCCGCGTTGAAGCTCAGATGGCGTGCCGCCGCTTCAAACGTACGCAGGGCATTGAGCGGGGCGGAGGGGCGGGCTTTCACGGAGATCGGAAGAGTGGTTCAGCG
>DGIP01000109.1 GCA_002386405.1 Stenotrophomonas maltophilia | reverse complement strand
GGGTTTGCGGGGGACGCCGTAAACCCGTCCATGGGGGCTTGGTCGCCGCATCCATGCGGCTCACACCCCCGCAAACCCACCCCGACCTGCCTTTGACGCATGGTCGGTGACGGGACCGAAGTCAAAGGCGAAGGCAACCGCGCAAACAAAAACCGGCGCTTTCGCGCCGGTTTTGGTAGGGCACGACCGTTGGTCGTGCTGTCTTACACGTCCGCGGGCGTGTAATGCGGCATCGCTACGGCGGCGCCTTCCTTTTCGGTGGAACGGCCGGCGAACTGGTTGGCGAAGCGGACGTGGCGGGCGAAGGCGGCGTCCGGGTCCTGGGCCAGGGAGGCGACCAGGGCGCCGTTGAAGGCGTCGCCGGCGCCGGTGGTGTCGAGCACCTGAACCTGTTCGGCGCCCACGCGGTAGTAGGGCTGGGTGTCGCCGCGCAGGTTCTCTTCGGCGTGCGAGACGAACACGCCGACGGCGCCGAGGGTGACCACCACGGTGCCGTTGCCGACCAGCTTGCGGCACAGGGCGTGCAGGCTGGCGCCGTCGAGGGCGGCAACGTCGTCGGCGTCGACGCGCTCGCCGACATGGCGGCCGAGCAGGGCGGCGAATTCGGTTTCGTTGGGGGTCAGGACATCGGCGAGCTTGAGCAGGCCGATGCTGGAGGGGGCGTCGGCCGGGGCGGCGTTGAGGACGGTGGTGGCACCGGCTTCGCGGGCGATGGCCAGGGCCGCTTCGATGGTTTCGACCGGGGATTCGAGCTGGGCCAGCACGACCTTGGCACCGGCCAGCAGCGCGCGCTGCTGCTCGATGTAGGCGGTGCTGAGCGCGGCGTTGGCGCCGGGGCCGATCACGATGGTGTTGCGGCCGCGGCTGTCGACGTAGATGCCGCCGGTGCCGGTGGGCTCGGTGCTGGCTTCGGCGCTCAGGGCGAAACCGTCCTGTTCGGCCAGGCCACGGGCCATGGCGCCGCCGGCGTCATCGCCAAGGGCGCACAGGAAGGTGGTCGGGGCGCCGGCACGGCGGGCGGCCACGGCCTGGTTGAAACCCTTGCCGCCGGGGCCGGTGCTGTAGCGGCCGGCGATGGTCGCACCCGGGGCCGGGAGCGATTCGCAACGCCACACATGATCCACGTTGAAGGAACCGACTACGACGACACTGCTACTCATAAAGACTGTTTCTCGGGAACGGATATCAGCTGAAATGCGTCAGCACGCCGGCGATGGTCGCCGTCATGAAGGTGGCAATGGTACCGCCCAGCACGGCACGCAGGCCGAACTTGGCCAGGTCGTGGCGGCGCTCCGGTGCCAGCCCACCAATACCACCGATCTGGATGGCGATCGAGCTGAAATTGGCGAAACCGCACAGGGCGTAGGTGGCGATCAGGCGGCCTTCAGCCGACAGCGACACGCCGGGAACCTGGCCGTTCACGATTTCGGAGAGCTTGGAATAGGCGACGAATTCGTTGATGACCACTTTCTGGCCGATCAGCGAGCCGACGGTGGTGGCATCGGCCCACGGGGTGCCGATGACCCAGGCGATCGGGGCCAGCAGGTAGCCGAAGATGGTCGACAGGTCGGTCGGGCGGCCGATCATGGCCTGCAGGCCGGTGATTTCGCCGAACCAGGTCAGCGGGGCGTTGAGCAGGGCGATCAGGGCGATGAAGGCCAGCAGCATGGCGCCGATGTTCAGGGCCAGCTTGAGGCCGTCGCCGGCACCGGCGGCGGCGGCGTCGATGATGTTGCTGGAGGTCTTCTCCACTTCCATCTTCACGGTGCCGCGGGTCAGCGGGGTGCCGGTTTCGGGCACCAGCAGCTTGGCCACCACCAGGGTGGCGGGGGCCGCCATGATGCTGGCGGCGAGCAGGTGCTTGGCGTAGAAGGCCTGCTGCACCGGGTCGTTGCCGCCCAGCATGCCCACGTAGGCGGCCAGCACGCCGCCGGCGATGTGGGCCATGCCGCCGATCATCATGGTGATCAGCTCGGACTGGGTCATCTTGGCGATGTAGGGGCGCACTGTCAGCGGCGCTTCGGTCTGGCCGATGAACACGCTGGCGCAGACGCTGGTGGTTTCGGCGCCGGACACGCGCATCACCTTGGTGATCGCCCAGGCCATGCCGCGCACGATCCACTGCATCACGTTGAGGTGGTACATGACCCCCATCAGCGCCGAGAAGAAGATGATCGTCGGCAGCACCTGGAAGGCGAAGATGAAGCCAAACTGGTTGGTGTCCATCAGGCTGCCGAAGATGAAGCGCGAGCCTTCATTGACGAAGCTGAGCACCTTGACGAAGCCGTCGCCGAGCAGCGAGAACGCCTCGCGCCCACCGGGCATCAGCAGCACCACCGCGGCGAAGGCAATCTGCAGGGTGATACCGGTGATCACCAGCCGCCAGTCGACGGAACGCTTGTTGTTCGAGAACAGCCAGGCGATGCCGATCAGCACTGCCAACCCGAACAGGCCGAAGCCAATCCTGCCCAAACCTTCGACCATCAGACTTCCCCTAGGGCGCCGCGAAAAACGGGAAGCCTAGAGCAGCGGCAGGGGCGGGGCAAGGAAAAGCAGCGTCCGGGGCCCGATCGGCCGCGATCGGGCAAGTATCCACAGGGGTTCGGGCCCGCCGGGCGATACACTGATGCGACTCATTCCGGCCGCGCCCCGGTGTCCTGGCGCAGCCATCCAGCAGGAGAAAACGCATGCACTACCGCCGCCTGGGCTCGTCCGGGCTGAAGCTGTCGGCCTTGTCCTTCGGGGCCTGGGTCACCTTCGGCGACCAGATCAGCCGTGACGAGGCCCGCAACCTGGTTGCCTGTGCCTGGGACCACGGGATCAACTTCTTCGACAACGCCGAGGGCTATGCGCGCGGCCGCGCCGAGCAGGTGATGGGCGATGTGATCGCCGACCTGCGCCTGCCCCGCGATGGGGTGTGCGTGTCCAGCAAGGTGTTCTTCGGCGCGGTGGACGAGCCGCGGCCGACCCAGCATGGGCTGTCCCGCAAGCACGTGACCGATGCCTGCCACGCCGCGCTCAAGCGGCTGCGGGTGGACTACCTGGACCTGTATTACTGCCACCGGCCGGACCCGGACACCCCGATCGCCGAGACCGTGCTGGCCATGGACACGCTGGTCCGGCAGGGCAAGGTGCTGTACTGGGGGACCTCGGAGTGGTCGGCCGCACAGATCCAGGAAGCGGTGGACGTGGCGCGCCGGCACCACCTGCACCTGCCGACGATGGAACAGCCGCAGTACAACCTGCTGCACCGCGAGCGGGTCGAGCGCGAATACGCGCCGCTGTATGCCGACCCGGGGCTGGGCACCACGATCTTCTCGCCACTGGCCTCGGGCCTGCTGAGCGGCAAGTACAACGCCGGGTTCGATCCGGACTCACGGCTGGGCCAGGCCCAGATGGGCTGGCTCCGCGAGCTGGTGCTGGGCGATTCGGCCGAGGCCCGGCTGGACAAGGTGCGCGCCTACAGCGCGCTGGCCGCCGAACTGGGCCAGTCGCCGGCGCAGCTGGCCATTGCCTGGTGCCTGCGCAACCCGAATGTCTCCAGCGTGATCCTCGGCGCCAGCCGGGTCAGCCAGCTGGAGCAGAACCTGGGCGCCCTCGACGTGCTGGAGCAGGTCGCCGACGCCGACTGGAACCGCGTTGAGGCAATTTTCGCGTAGCGCCACGCCCTGCGTGGCTTCGCGGTGCCGGCGCCCTGCGGACAGCCACGCAGGGCGCGGCTCTATCGATAGGCTCCATCAATCGATTTCCGAAAATCGATCATAAATTCCATCAATGAACATGAGAATGGTTGTTGATTGTCAACTGAGAATCATTATCATTTAACTCGTCCCTCGCACGAGTCCAGACAATGAACACTCAAGCCGCTGTACTGCTGCGCCCCGAAACGCTGACCCTCCGCGACCGCCCGGTCCGCGCCGTTCCGGCCGAAGAAGTGATCGACAGCGAGGCCCTGCTGAAGGGTCGCCGCGAAATCCTGATCCAGCATGGCGACCGCTTCTATCGCCTGCGCCACACCAGCAACGACAAGCTGATCCTCACCAAATAACGGCCCCCCCCACGGGGTGCATCCGCGCGGCCGCGCGATGCATCCCCACGGCCCGCCGCCTGCATCGCTCTCTCCCCCTCGGCACGTCGCCTGCGACCGCTTGGTCCCTGGCGTCTGTCGGGGGTCTCCTTCCGCGTCCAGCCGACCCTGCCCACCCACATGATCCGTCCTACCGCCCTGAGCCTTGCCTTGTGGCTGGCGCTGCCAATGGCCGCCGCCCACGCCGCTGCCCCCGCCGCCGGTGCTGCCGACGCGCGCGACTTCGACCGCGTGCAGGTCACCGCCACCCGCACCGAACGTGCGCTCAGCGATGTGGCCGCCACCGTCGATGTGATCGACCGCGAGCAGCTGGACGACCACCTGGTGCGCAACATCAAGGACCTGGTCCGCTACGAGCCGGGTATCTCGGTAACCAGCAGCCCGGCCCGGTTCGGGCTGGGCGGGTTCCGCATCCGCGGGCTCGATGGCAACCGCGTGCTGATCCAGACCGACGGCATCGCCATGCCGAAGGCCTTCAGCATCGGCAGCTTCTCCGACGCCAACCGCAACTTCACCGACCTGGAAACGCTCAAGCGGGTCGAAATCGTGCGTGGCCCGGCCAGCGCTCTGTATGGCTCCGATGCACTGGGCGGCGTGGTGGCCTTCGTCACCAAGGACCCGGCCGATTACCTCAAGGACGGCAAAAACAGTTACGTCGGCCTGAAGTTCGGCTATGACGGCGAATGGAACGGCCTGCTGGGCAGTGCCACCACCGCCTTCGGCGGCGACCACTGGAGCGGCATGGTGAATGTCAACCATCGCCAGGGCCAGGAAACCGAGAGCAAGGGCGATGTGCGCAGCAGCGACCGCACCCGCACCGCCGCCAACCCGCAGGACCGCGATGGCCGCAGCGTGCTCAGCAAGCTGGTCTACGCGCCCAGCGAGGACCAGCGCTTCCGGCTGACGGTGGAAGGCAACGAAGACAGCGTGGACACCGACGTGCTGTCGGCCATCGACCACACCACCACCACCGGCATGCAGGCGCGCGACCACCAGACCCGCGCGCGGGTGTCGTTCGCGCACGAAATGGACAACCTCGCTGCGGGCTTCGCCGACAGCCTGTCCTGGCAGCTGTACCGCCAGGACAGCGAAACCACCCAGCGCACCGACGAACAGCGCGCCAACCGCACCACGCGCCACCGTGAGTTCAACTTCGACCAGCGCGTGTACGGCCTGCAGGCCGCGTTCCACAAGGCCCTGCAGACCGGCGCGGTCGAGCACGCGCTGACCTATGGTTTCGATGGCACCTGGACCGAAACGCGGCAGAAGCGCGACGGCTACCAGGTGCTGGCCAACGGCCAGACCAGCACCACGATCCTGCCCGATGCGTTCCCGGTGCGCGATTTCCCGATCAGCAAGACCACCGAGCTGGGCCTGTACGCGCAGGATGAAATGCGCTTCGCCGATGGCCGCTTCTCGCTGGTGCCGGGCGTGCGCGTGGACCACTACGAACTGCGCCCGGACGTGGACCCGATCTTCGCCGCCGACAACCCGGGCATGCCGGTATCGGACCTGACCAAGACCAGCGTGTCGCCGAAGCTGGGCATGGTGTGGCGCTTCGCCGATGACTGGTCGCTGTTCGCCGGGTACTCGCACGGCTTCCGCTCGCCGCCGTACAACGACGTCAACCTGGGCTTCACCAACGTGATGTTCGGTTACACCGCCATTCCCAACCCGGACCTCAAGCCGGAAACCAGCGACGGCCTGGAACTGGGCGTGCGCTTCCTGACCCCGGCCGCGTACGTGAGCCTGAGCGGCTACTACAACGACTACAAGGATTTCATCGAGTCCCAGCGCCAGGTCGGCATCAACCCGCAGGGGCTGATCGTGTTCCAGTCGCAGAACATCGCCGACGCGGAGATCTACGGTGCCGAGCTGAAGGCCGGCGTCGACTTCGGCGAACTCAGTGCGGCACTGGCCGGCTGGTCGTTGAACGGCGCGGTGGCGTGGTCGCGCGGGCAGGACAAGACCGAAGACGTGCCGCTGGAATCGATCGACCCGCTGCGCGGCACGCTGGGCGTGGCCTTCGACCGCGATGCGTGGGGCGTGGAACTGCTGGGCACCTTCGCCAAGCGCAAGGACCGCATGGCCAGCGCCACCGCATTCCGCCCGGCCGGCTATGGCGTGCTGGACCTGGTGGCGCACTGGGATTTCGCGCCCGGCGCCAAGATCAACGTCGGCGTGTTCAACCTCGGCGACCGCACCTACATCGATTACTCCGCGATCACCTCCGCGCTGGCCTCCAGCAGCACGGTGATCGACCGTTACACCAACCCTGGCCGGAACGTCTCGGCCAGCCTTGCCGTGAGCTGGTAGCCATCATGAGCCGAGCCCTTTCCGCACTGCGAACCCCCGACCGGTACCTGCGCCCTGGCCAGCTGCCTTCCCCGGAACAGCTGGCGGCACTGGGCACGGTGCTGTGCCTGTACCGCCCCGAAAGCAGCGAGCTGGGCGGCTGGAAACACGCCGTCTCCGCCCATGCCTGCCAGGGCATGGACAGCGAAGGCATCCGCGAAAGCCTGTGTTTCTCCGACGCGCGCGGGCGCTGCTGCTGGCGGCTGTACCTGCTGCCCGACAGCGATTTCCTGGCCTGGGACCGCCTGGTATCGGCGTTCCCGGCACGGCCGGAGCCGGCCAACGATGGCGGCGTGGCCGAGCGCCTGTGGCGCCGGCTGGCCACGCGCCTGGGCGGCGAGCCCTG
>DGIP01000269.1 GCA_002386405.1 Stenotrophomonas maltophilia | reverse complement strand
ACCCGGCCGAAGCCGGGTTTTCTGATTGCATCAAGAACAACCGGAAATCAGTCGCCCTGCTGCTTCTGCATGTGCTCCCAACGCTCCTGGGCGTCGATGGTGCGTTCGGCGGTCAGGCGCGCTTCGAGGCGGTCCAGGCCGATCTCTTCGCCGGTGTCGACGCAGAAACCGTAGTCGCCGTCTTCCAGGCGCTTGAGCGTGCTGTTGATCTTGCCGATCAGCTTGCGGTAACGGTCGCGGGTACGCAGTTCCAGCGAGTTTTCGGTCTCGCGGGTGGCGCGCTCGGCTTCGTCGCCGATGTCACGCACTTCTTCCTGCAGGTTGGCGATGGTCTGCTTGGATTCTTCGACCAGTTCATTGCGCCAGTGCTGCAGGCGCTGGCGGAAATACTCCAGCTGCAGCGGGCTCATGTACTCCTCTTCCGCGCTCGGCTTGTAGCCGTCGGGCAGGATCGGACGACCCGTGGCTTCGTCGGTCTTGTATTCGACCACCTTGACCTTGGTGCGCGGGGCCGGGGCGGACGAGCGCGCTGCCACGGCAACGGCGACCTTGCCAACCGGACGCGAGACGGGCTTGGGGGCGGATTCGGATTTCACGGGAGTTTTTGCAGGCGATTTCGAAACGGGCACGGGATTCTTGTTTTGCGGGGCTTTCGGCGCGGGGGCTGCCGCCACCGGCTTCGGCGCGGGGGCCGGAGCGGGAGCAGGCTTGGCCGCGGCCTTGGCCGGGACAGACTTGGCCGGAGCCGGCGGAGCCGGCTTCGGTGCGGACTTCACTACGGGTGCTGCAACCGGCTTGGCCGCCGGCTTGGTTGCCACCGGCTTGCTGGCCGGCTTGGTGGCCTTTACCGGCTTGGCCGGTGCTGGCTTGGCAACCGCTTTTTTCGCCGGCGCGGTCTTGGCCGCCGGCGTTACGGATTTCTTGGCCACGGGCTTGCTGGCGGGCGCGGCCTTTTTCACCGGCGCCTTTGCGACGGTTTTCTTGGCTACCGCCTTCTTCACCGCCGGCTTGGGTGCCGGCTTGGCAACGGCCTTCTTCACCGGAGCCTTGGCGACTGCGGCCTTCTTGGCAGGCGCCTTCTTGGCCGCCGCCTTCTTCACGGGTGCCGTCCTGGCCGCCGGTTGTTTGGATGCAGGCTTGCCCGCCGGCTTCGCAGCCGGTTTCCTGGCAACGGTTTTAGCCGCCAACTTCTTAGCAACAGGCTTGGCGGTTTTCTTGGCGGCCTTGACGGCCTTCTTTGCAGTTTTTTTAGCAGCCACGAAACGCTCTTCCTTGGTTTCCCCGGGGCCCGGGAAAGCGGGCCTTTATAGCCTACCCGACCAGCAGCAGCAACCACTCCGCCTACTCCGTTCAGCCGGGGAGCACGGCGGGGTGCAGCGAGCTGCGCAGTTCGGAACCTGACCCGGCGATGGCGCCGGGGCGGCCCCGCCGCGCACCAGCGCGGACGGGTCCAACACCCCATCCTGCGACAAATGCGGCCTTCATGCCAACTGCTCTAAGATTGGGGGGTGATCTCCCACCTGCTCATTGCCCTGTTGCGCTTCTACAAGCGCTTCATCAGCCCCCTGCTCGGGCCGCGCTGCCGGTTCGTGCCCAGTTGTTCTGAATACGCCATGCAAGCCATCGCCACGCATGGCCCCGCGCGTGGCAGCTGGCTGGCCGCGCGCCGGCTGGGGCGCTGCCATCCCTTCCATCCCGGTGGCGTGGACGAGGTGCCGCCGCGCACCGGCCATGCCGATTGCCGCTGCACAGGAAAACACTGAAATGCCCTCCACGCTCATCGTCAACGCCCGCATGGTCAACGAAGGCCGCATCTTCGACGGCGACCTGCGCATCGACAACGGCCGCATCGCGCAGATCGGCACCGGCCTGCAGCCGCAGGACGGCGATACGGTGGTCGATGCCGCCGGCCGCTGGCTGCTGCCCGGGATGATCGACGACCAGGTGCACTTCCGCGAACCCGGCCTGACCCACAAGGGCGACATCGCCACCGAATCGGCCGCTGCGGTGGCTGGTGGCCTGACCAGCTTCATGGACATGCCCAACACCAACCCGCCGACGCTGAACGCGGCGGCGCTGCAGGCCAAATACGACGCTGCGGCCGGTCGCGCGCGCGCCAACTACGGGTTCTACATGGGCGCCAGCAACGACAACCTGGCCGACATCAAGGTGGTGGATCCGAAGACCTCGCCCGGCATCAAGGTGTTCATGGGCGCCTCCACCGGCAACATGCTGGTGGACAACCCGGAAACGCTGGACGCGATCTTCAAGTACGCCCCCACGCCGATCATCACGCACTGCGAAGACACGCCGATGATCGACATCAAGGCGAAGGAGTACGCCGAAAAGTACGGCGATGCGCTCAGCGCCGAGCAGCACCCGGACATCCGGTCGCGCGAGGCCTGCCTGAAGTCGTCGGAGCTGGCCGTGGCGCTGGCGAAGAAGCACGGCACCCGCCTGCACGTGCTGCACATTTCCACCGCCGATGAGCTGAAGCTGTTCGAGAAGGGCCCGCTGATCCGCGCCGATGGCAGCCGCAAGCAGATCACCGCCGAAACCTGCATCCACTTCCTGCGCTTTGACCGCACCGATTACGCGCGGCTGGGCAACCTGATCAAGTGCAACCCGGCGATCAAGGAAGTGAGCGACCGCGAGGCGCTGACGCAGGCCGTGGCCGACAACGTGATCGACGTGCTGGCCACCGACCACGCCCCGCACACCTGGGAAGAAAAGCAGAAGCCGTATGCGCAGGCGCCGTCGGGCCTGCCGCTGGTGCAGTACGCGCTGGTAGCGGCGCTGGAGCTGGTGCACGAAGGCAAGCTTGAGATCACCCAGGTGGTGCAGAAGTTCGCGCACGCACCGGCGCAGCTGTTCGATGTGAGCCAGCGCGGCTACCTGCGCGAAGGCTACTGGGCCGACCTGGTGCTGGTGGAGGACGTGCCGTTCACGGTGAAGCGCGAAGACGTGCTGTCCAAGTGCGCGTGGTCGCCGTTTGAAGGCATGACCTTCCGTTCGCGCGTGGCCTCGACCTGGGTCAACGGCCAGCTGGCCTGGGACGGCACCCAGCTGGTGGGCGCGCCGAACGGCCAGCGCATGAGCTACGACCGCTGATGCGGGCAACCGTGCTGGGCCTGGGCCTGCTGGCCCTGGCCCCGGTGGCCGCGATCGGCCTGTTGCCCTCGCCCGCCCTGGCCCAGGCTGACGCGCGCGTGGTGTTTCCGGCCAGCGCCTCGCAGGGCGCGATGGTGATCGGCAAGGTGCCGGCCGGCAGCGTGGTGCAGTACGCCGGCCGCACGCTGCGGGTGAGCGGTTACGGCAGCGTGGTGTTCGGTATCGGCCGCGATGAGAAGG
This sequence comes from Stenotrophomonas maltophilia, assembly GCA_002386405.1. Classification (GTDB taxonomy): domain Bacteria; phylum Pseudomonadota; class Gammaproteobacteria; order Xanthomonadales; family Xanthomonadaceae; genus Stenotrophomonas; species Stenotrophomonas maltophilia_AD. The sequence goes on along the minus strand of DGIP01000269.1, from coordinate 655 downwards.
GGCCCTTGCAGGTACAGGTGCAGCGCCCCGACGGCGGCAGCGAAACGGTGAGCATCGCGGTGACCCCGCGTGACTGGCCGGTGGAGCGCGTCAACGGCGTACCACCCAAGACGGTGAACCCGCCGCCGGCGATCGCCGAGCGGATCAAGCGCGAGCAGGCACAGGTGACGGCGGCGCGGGCGCGCGATGACAACCGCGCTGATTTCGCCCAGGCCTTCATCTGGCCGGTGCAGGGCCGCATCAGCGGCCGCTTCGGCAATGCGCGGGTCTACAACGGGCAGCCCGGTTCGGGGCATTCGGGGATGGATATCGCGGTGCCGACCGGAACGCCGGTGAAGGCACCGGCGGCGGGCGTGGTGACCTTTGCCGGGCCGGATCTTTACCTGACCGGCGGCACGTTGCTGCTGGACCACGGCTTCGGGATCAGTTCGAACTTCCTGCACCTGTCGCGGATCGACGTGAAGGTCGGCGACCGGGTCGAACAGGGCCAGGTGATTGCCGCAGTCGGCGCGACCGGCCGTGCGACCGGCCCGCACCTGCACTGGGGCATGAACTGGTTCGATACCCGCATCGACCCGCTGCTGGTGCTGGAACGCGGGAAGTAACCAACGACCCATTGCCGGAGTATCGGGCTGGTAGGGTCGGTTCCCAAACG
>DGIP01000222.1 GCA_002386405.1 Stenotrophomonas maltophilia | reverse complement strand
TGCGGCACGTTGGCACCGGGCACGGAGCCCGTTGCGCCCGGCACCGGTGCCTGGGTCTGGGCGGCCACCGGGGCGGTGGGCGCCGGCTGGGCCTTGTCGCTACCCCACTGCATCCACAGCAGGATGGCCACCATCAGCCAGGCAACAATCAGGAAAACGCGGGTCTGGTTCATCAGCGTGCAGGCTCGACGGGGCCGGCAACAGGTGCCGGCTCGGACTGGGAAAGGGGTGCAACCCCGGGCGGCGGCATTGTGCCGTCCGCGCCCGGCATGGGCAATGCGCCCAGCCGGCGCAGCAGGCGCTCGAAGGCCTGGCGGATCTCGGAATTACTTGCGGTACGGGCGGAACTGCGGGCAACTACGACATAATCGCCGGCAGTCATCCACGGCCGTAGGTGGCGTGTGGCATCGCGCAGCACACGCTTGATACGGTTGCGACCCACGGCTCGGGGATCGACTTTGCGCGAAACGGCAAGACCCAGCCTGGCCGGCGTGTCGCTCTTCAGCCAGTGCAGGGTCATCAGCGGTTCGGACACACGGCGGGCGCCGTTGAAGACCGTTGTATATTCGGCACGCGTACGAACCCGCGCAGAGCGAGGAAATCGCTTGCGCGGGTCGGAACTGCTCACAGTCAGGATTGCGTCTGCCGCGGGAAGCGGCATTGCAATCAAGCGCTCAGGACTTTACGGCCCTTGGCGCGGCGACGCGACAGGATCTTGCGGCCGTCAGCGGTCTTCATACGGGCACGGAAGCCATGGTCGCGCTTACGCTTGAGGTTGCTGGGTTGGAAAGTGCGCTTGGTGGCCATGCGGGCCTCTATATGAAGGGGACGGAAAGAACCGGAAATTCTATAGACCTACCCCGGGGCGCGTCAAGCCCATGTCACTACGGGATTTCACCGGCCTGTGCAATAGCTGTGGATCATTTTGTGAATAACTTCGGGACAACCATTCCCGGCACCCCGCGTCGGTGGTAGTCTGCGCCATCCATTCTTTCCCCTTCCGGCCTGCGGCACGGCGGCTTTCTGCGCCCCAACCGCTGGCCCCAGACGATTATTGCCGATGGATGCCTGGTCCCGTTGTCTCGAACGCCTTGAGGCGGAGTTCCCGCCCGAAGATGTTCACACCTGGTTGAAGCCGCTGCAGGCCGATCTGCGCGCGGACAGCCTGGTGCTTTATGCGCCAAACGCCTTCATCGTCGACCAGGTCCGCGAGCTGTACCTGGCGCGGATCAAGGAACTGCTGGCGCACTTCGCCGGTTTTGGCGACGTTTTTCTTGAAATCGGCTCGCGTCCGCGGGCCGTGGAGGCGCAGATCGCGCCGATTCCGGGCCATTCCGCGCCCGCTGCGCCGGTTGAGCCGCTGGTGCCGTTCGCCGGCAACCTGGATTCGCACTACACCTTCACCAACTTCGTGGAAGGCCGCAGCAACCAGCTGGGCCTGGCCGCGGCGTTCCAGGCGGCGCAGAAACCGGGCGACCGGGCGCACAACCCGCTGCTGCTGTACGGCGGCACCGGCCTGGGCAAGACCCACCTGATGTTCGCCGCCGGCAACGCCATGCGCCAGGCCAACCCGGCCGCCAAGGTGCTGTACCTGCGCTCGGAACAGTTCTTCAGCGCCATGATCCGTGCGTTGCAGGAAAAAACCATGGATCAGTTCAAGCGCCAGTTCCAGCAGGTGGACGCGCTGCTGATCGATGACATCCAGTTCTTTGCCGGCAAGGACCGAACCCAGGAAGAGTTCTTCCACACGTTCAACGCCCTGTTCGACGGCAAGCAGCAGATCATCCTCACCTGCGACCGGTACCCGCGCGAAGTCGAAGGGCTGGAAGCGCGCCTGAAGTCGCGGCTTGCCTGGGGCCTGTCGGTCGCCATCGAGCCGCCGGACTTCGAAACGCGCGCGGCGATCGTGCTGGCCAAGGCCCGCGAACGCGGTGCTGAGATTCCCGACGATGTGGCGTTTCTGATTGCCAAGAAGATGCGCTCCAATGTCCGCGACCTCGAAGGTGCGCTCAATACCCTGACCGCCCGTGCCAACTTCACGGGCCGCGCGATCACCACCGACTTCGCCCAGGAAACCCTGCGCGACCTGCTGCGTGCCCAGCAGCAGGCCATCAGCATTCCCAACATCCAGAAAACCGTGGCCGACTACTACGGGCTGCAGATCAAGGATCTGCTGTCCAAGCGCCGGACGCGTTCGCTGGCCCGTCCGCGACAGGTCGCCATGGCCCTGACCAAGGAACTGACCGAGCACAGCCTGCCTGAAATCGGCGATGCCTTTGCGGGTCGTGACCACACCACGGTGCTGCATGCGTGCCGGCAGATCCGGACGTTGATGGAGACCGACGGCAAGTTGCGGGAAGACTGGGACAAGCTGATCCGGAAGTTGAGCGAATGATGCATGCACGCCGCACGGGCGTCATCGCATAAAACGGTGCAAAATCCGGGTGTAAGCGAGGGACAGGCTGTGGATAAAAAACCCGTTTGAGTTGGCGGGATTTTTATCCACAGGCTTCCCCACCCCTTGGGGGGTAGTAGTGCAGAGGGTTTCGAGGCCATAAAAGCCTTTATTTACAAATACTTAGATGTGTTTTCCCGCAATTCTGGCTCTACCATCACCACCAAGCTTTTGATTTATTCCACATCTTTTTAAAGCATAGGGGCACGGAACCACATGCGTTTCACACTGCAGCGCGAAGCCTTTCTCAAGCCGTTGGCACAAGTCGTCAACGTGGTCGAACGCCGCCAGACCTTGCCGGTTCTGGCTAATTTCCTGGTCCAGGTCCAGAACGGGCAGCTGTCGCTGACCGGTACCGACCTGGAAGTGGAGATGGTGTCGCGGATCGCGGTGGACGATGCCCAGGACGGCGAGACCACCATCCCGGCACGCAAACTGTTCGAGATCATCCGCGCCCTGCCCGACGGCAGCCGGATCACCGTCTCGCAGACCGGTGACAAGATCACCGTGCAGGCCGGCCGCAGCCGCTTCACCCTGGCAACGCTGCCGGCCAACGACTTCCCGTCGGTGGACGAAGTGGAAGCCACCGAGCGCGTGGCCATTGGCGAAGCCACCCTGAAGGAGCTGATCGAACGGACCGCGTTCGCGATGGCCCAGCAGGACGTGCGCTACTACCTCAACGGCCTGCTGTTCGACCTGCGCGGCGATGCGCTGCGCACTGTCGCCACCGACGGCCACCGCCTGGCGCTGTGCGAAACCGACCTGGAAAAAGCCAGTGGCGCCAAGCGTCAGATCATCGTGCCGCGCAAGGGTGTGACCGAACTTCAGCGCCTGCTGGAGAGCGGTGATCGCGAGATCGAGCTGGAAGTCGGCCGCAGCCACGTGCGCGTCAAGCGCGACGATGTGACCTTCACCTCCAAGCTGATCGACGGCCGCTTCCCGGATTACGAGGCCGTGATTCCGATCGGTGCCGACCGCGAAGTGAAGGTCGATCGCGAAGCCCTGCGTGCCTCGCTGCAGCGTGCCGCGATTCTGTCCAACGAGAAGTACCGCGGTATCCGCGTGGAAGTCTCGCCGGGCAATCTGAAGATCAGCGCGCATAACCCGGAGCAGGAAGAAGCCCAGGAAGAGATCGAAGCGGATACTACCGTGAGCGATCTGGCCATTGGCTTCAACGTGAACTACCTGCTGGACGCCCTGTCTGCACTGCGCGACGAGCACGTGGTCATCCAGCTGCGCGATTCCAACTCCTCGGCCCTGGTGCGCGAAGCCAGCAGCGAGAAGTCGCGTCACGTGGTGATGCCGCTGCGTCTCTAACCTGACGCTTGGTTCCACGTGGAACCGCGGTAACCAGGAAGCCCGGCCAAGTGCCGGGTTTCTTTTTGCCCAAACGTTCCACGTGGATCATCTGACGAACTGTGCTGTATCGCCGCCTCCTGCGTGGCTACCCTCGATCTCGCGTCCTGTCCCGTGAATCTCTGCGCCTCGATCTCGATTGCCATCAACCCGGAGATCGTTCGATTTTCTACGGAAAGAGCAGCCACGCAGGGCGTGGCTCTACGGGGTTCGAAGAACGCCTTGGGTTGCCCCTGGTTCCCAGCTCTAAGCTTTTAAAAACTGAATATAAATCTAAAGCTAGGTGGTGGTGGTAGAGCCAGATTTGGTTGAAAAGTACCTTATCTAATTGAATCTAAAGGAGAATATGCACCTGAAACCCCTGGTAAAACAGGGTCTGAGCCTGGGGTTCAACCTGTGGATATCTTTCAGGGGTACCCAAGGCCTCTTTTTTATCCACAGATTGCACAGAGATTGTGCATAAGTCATACAGGCCCCCTGTGGATAGCCGAAAATGGAAGGCCTCAATCTCGCGAGATCTGAGAACGCCTACCCTGCCCCGCTCTTCAGATTTCAAAGAATCGAGAGCGTCGTCGGATTGGGCAGCCACGAGTCCGATCCAGAAATGGCGCAAATTCCTTGAAATCTGCACGGCTACACCTATGGTGCTCTTCCAGATTTCAAAGAATTCAGGGGGTCTTGGAGGTGCGGCGAACGCACCCCGATGCAGTAAGCTGATCGATTCCCCCAACCCTTCTGCCGCATCCGCGGCCCAGATCCGATCGCATGTACATCCGTCGTCTGTCCCTGCACCAGGTTCGCCGCTTTGACAGCGTGGAACTGGCCCCGCAACCGGGCATCAACCTGATCACTGGCGACAACGGCGCGGGCAAGACCAGCGTGCTCGAAGCCCTGCACGTGATGGCGTACGGACGCAGTTTCCGCGGGCGGGTGCGCGATGGACTGGTGCGCCAAGGGCAGGATGCGCTGGATGTCTTCGTTGAATGGGACGAACAGCGGTCCGGTGCGGATTCGGCTACGCGTCGCAAGGCCGGGCTGCGCCACAGCGGGCAGGAATGGAAGGGACGGCTCGATGGCGAAGACGTCGCGCAGCTGGGAAACCTCTGCGCAGCCCTTGCTGTGGTTACCTTCGAGCCGGGCAGCCACGCGCTGGTCAGTGGCGGTGGCGAACCGCGTCGTCGGTTCCTGGATTGGGGTTTGTTCCACGTGGAACCAGACTTCCTTGCCCTGTGGCGGCGGTATTCGCGGGCCCTGAAGCAGCGCAATGCCCTGCTCAAGCAAGGCGGCCATCCGAATGCACTGGATGCGTGGGATCGGGAGCTGGCAGAAGCCGGCGAACCGCTCACCACCCGCCGCCAGCACTACCTGGACCGCCTTCAGGACCGGACCATCGGCCTGGCGCAGGATCTGGCCCCGAACCTGGGCATCCAGTCACTGACCCTGAGCCCGGGCTGGCGCAAACACGAGCTTTCCCTGTCCGACGCCCTGCTGCTGGCCCGGGAGCGTGACCGATTGGCGGGCTACACCTCCGTAGGCCCGCACCGGGCTGACTGGAGCGTGGGGTTTGCCACCATTCCCGGTCGCGATGCGCTCTCGCGCGGCCAGGCCAAGCTCACCGCCCTCACGTGCCTGTTGGCCCAGGCCGAGGATTACGCCGAACAGCGCGGCGAATGGCCGGTGATCGCGCTGGATGACCTGGCCTCCGAGCTGGATCGTACCCATCAAGCCCGGGTACTGGACCGCCTGCGTGCAGGCCCCGCGCAGATATTCATCACCGCCACCGAGACCCCCGCCGCACTGCAGGACCGCACCGATATCACCCGGTTCCACGTGGAACATGGCCAGGTCCAGCTTGTGCCATAGTGCTGGCAGGGGCGGAAGCGCCCGGCTGGTATAATTGCTGTTGCAACCCCTTATCCATCGGCGCCCCGCTTCCTGCGGCGGCCCGACCTGCGGAGCCTATGGCAAGCGCAATGACTGAAGAACAGAACACTCCGGCACCTACCGGCAATTACGACGCCAACAGCATCACCGCCCTGGAAGGTCTGGAGGCGGTCCGCAAGCGGCCCGGCATGTACATCGGCGACGTCCATGACGGCACCGGTCTGCACCACATGGTGTTCGAAGTCGTCGACAACTCCATCGACGAAGCGCTGGCGGGCCACGCTGACCACGTTGCGGTGACGATCCACGCCGACGGCTCGGTCTCCGTGTCCGACAACGGCCGTGGCATCCCCACCGGCAAGCACGGGCAGATGAGCCAGAAGCTCGGCCGCGAAGTGTCTGCTGCCGAAGTGGTCATGACCGTGCTGCACGCCGGCGGCAAGTTCGACGACAACAGCTACAAGGTTTCCGGCGGCCTGCACGGCGTCGGCGTCAGCGTGGTCAACGCGCTGTCGCAGAAGCTCACCCTGGACATCTTCCAGAGCGGCTTCCACTTCCACCAGGAATACGCCGATGGCGCGGCCGTCAGCCCGCTGGCCCAGGTGGAAGCCAGCACCAAGCGCGGTACCACCCTGCGCTTCTGGCCGTCGGTGGTCGCGTTCCACGACAACGTCGAGTTCCACTACGAGATCCTGGCGCGCCGCCTGCGCGAACTCTCGTTCCTGAACTCCGGGGTCAAGATCGTCCTGGTGGATGAGCGTGGCGATGGCCGCCGCGACGACTTCCACTACGAAGGCGGCATCCGCAGCTTCGTGGAGCATCTGGCGCAGCTGAAGACCCCGCTGCACCCGAACGTCATCTCGGTCACCGGCGAGTCCAACGGCATCACCGTGGACGTGGCGCTGCAGTGGACCGATTCCTACCAGGAAACGATGTACTGCTTCACCAACAACATCCCGCAGAAGGACGGCGGTACCCACCTTGCCGGCTTCCGCGGCGCGCTGACCCGTGTGCTCAACAACTACATCGAGCAGAACGGCATCGCCAAGCAGGCCAAGATCAACCTGACCGGCGATGACATGCGCGAAGGCATGATCGCCGTGCTCTCGGTGAAGGTGCCCGACCCCAGCTTCTCCAGCCAGACCAAGGAAAAGCTGGTCAGCTCGGATGTGCGCCCGGCCGTGGAAAGCGCGTTCGGCCAGCGCCTGGAAGAGTTCCTGCAGGAGAACCCGAACGAAGCCAAGGCCATCGCCGGCAAGATCGTCGACGCTGCCCGTGCCCGCGAAGCCGCGCGCAAGGCGCGTGACCTGACCCGCCGCAAGGGTGCGCTGGATATCGCCGGCCTGCCCGGCAAGCTGGCCGACTGCCAGGAAAAAGACCCGGCGTTGTCCGAACTGTTCATCGTCGAGGGTGACTCCGCAGGTGGTTCGGCCAAGCAGGGCCGCAACCGCAAGAACCAGGCCGTGCTGCCGTTGCGCGGCAAGATCCTCAACGTGGAACGTGCCCGCTTCGACCGCATGCTCGCCTCCGACCAGGTCGGTACGTTGATCACCGCACTGGGCACCGGCATCGGCCGCGACGAGTACAACCCGGACAAGCTGCGCTACCACCGCATCATCATCATGACCGACGCCGACGTCGACGGCGCGCACATCCGCACCCTGCTGCTCACCTTCTTCTACCGGCAGATGCCGGAGCTGATCGAGCGTGGCCACGTCTACATCGGCCTGCCGCCGCTGTACAAGATCAAGCAGGGCAAGCAGGAGCTGTACCTGAAGGACGACCCCGCGCTGGATGCCTACCTGGCCAGCAACGCGGTGGAAAATGCCTCGCTGATTCCGGCCGAGAACGAGCCGGCCATCGAAGGCGTCGCCCTGGAGAAGCTGCTGCTGGCCTACGCCTCGGCGCAGGAAGCCATCGGCCGTAATGCCCATCGCTACGATCGCCAGGTGCTTGAAGCCCTGGTCGATTTCACGCCGATGGACCTGGAGCACCTGCGCAAGGCCGGCGCCGACGAAGGTCTGGCCGCACTGGCCAAGCGCCTCAACCAGGGCAGCCTGGGGTCGCCGCGTTTCAGCCTGGAACTGCAGGAGCCCACCGAAGAGCGTCCCGCAGCGCTTCTGGTCACCCGTCGCCACATGGGCGAACAGCTGATCCAGGTGCTGCCGCTGTCGGCCTTCGAAACCGGTGAGCTGCGTGCCCTGCACCAGTCCTCGCTGCTGCTGCACGGGCTGGTGCGCGAGGGTGCCAGGATCGTCCGCGGTGCCAAGTCGTCGGAGATCGGCGGTTTTGCTGATGCCCGCAACTGGCTGCTGGACGAAGCCAAGAAGGGCCGCCAGATCCAGCGCTTCAAGGGCCTGGGCGAAATGAATCCCGAACAGCTGTGGGACACCACCGTGAACCCCGATACGCGCCGGCTGCTGCAGGTGCGCATCGAGGACGCCGTGGCGGCCGACCAGATCTTCAGCACCCTGATGGGTGACGTGGTGGAACCGCGCCGCGATTTCATCGAAGACAACGCGTTGCGGGTCGCAAACCTGGATATCTGACACAATCGGCTCAGGGCCGGCCGGTTGCGACCTGCAACCGGCCTGGCCACCGCCTATTGCTGCCAGGAACCCGATGTCCGCTACCGCTCCGGCGTCCACCACGCCTCCGCTGCCGCCCGCCCTGCCCAAGGCGCCCCAACGGAAACCAGGCTCGCCCGTTGCGGGATTCCTGATCGACCTGGGTATCGCCACCCTGGCCCTGCTGGGCCTCAGCCTGGCCAGCGGCCTGCTCTGGGGCCTCTATCGCGCGGTGGTCGTGGTCCGCGACACCGGCGCACACGCGGCCGAAGCGCTCGCCCAGCAGGTGGGCCAACCCGGCGCGCTCGCGCAGATCCTGATGGCCGTGTTCGCCACCGGCGGTGCTGCCGTATTCCTGTACTTCCTTCGCCGCCGTGCGGACGCCAACGAGCGCCGCGCCTCGTTCGAGGCTGCCCGCCGCCCATCCACCTGGGGCTGGACCGCGCTGGTTGCCGTGGGCGTGATCATCGGCAGCAACGGCATCGCCTGGCTGGCCCGGCAGGCCGGTATTGAACCGGTACCCACCAACCTGGCCCTGATGGAACAGGCGCTGGCCCGCTTCCCGTGGTTCCTGGCCGTGTTCGCCATCGTGCTGGCCCCGGCCTACGAAGAACTGCTGTTCCGCCGCGTGCTGTTCGGCCGCCTGTGGCAGGCCGGCCGCCCGTGGCTGGGCATGCTGCTCAGCAGCCTGGCATTTGCCCTGGTCCATGAAGTCCCCGGCACCAGCGCCAACGGCCCGTGGGAAATCGCCCAGCTGTGGCTGGTCTACGGCGGCATGGGCGCCGCGTTCGCCTGGCTGTACCAGCGCACCGGCACCTTGTGGGCACCGATCGTGGCGCATGCGTTGAACAACGCCATCGCCCTGGCCGCCTTGGTGTTCCTGGGCTTGCACTGACCCCACGGTTTGACAAAACCTTACATTCCGCACGCCACACTGCAGACATGAACACGGGAGTCCCCGCCTTGAAACCCTTGCTGCTCGGACTTGTCATCACCTTGGCGCTCAGCGCCTGCGCCACCACCACCTCGCCCACCGGGCGCAAGCAGATGGTGGGCGGCGTATCGCAGGCCGAGCTGGACCAGCTCGGCGCGCAGGCTTTCGCCGAAACCAAACAGAAGCAGAAGATCAGCAGCGACGGCCGCCAGAACGGCTATGTGCAGTGCGTGGTCAATGCGCTGGTCGCCCAGCTGCCGCCTCAGTACCGTGGCGTACGGTGGGAGACCGCGGTGTTCGTCGATGCCGAGCCGAACGCCTTCGCCCTGCCCGGCGGCAAGGTCGGCGTGAACACCGGCATCTTCACCGTGGCCAAGAACCAGGACCAGCTCGCCGCCGTGATCGGCCATGAGATCGGCCATGTCATCTCGCGCCACCACGAAGAGCGCCTCACCCGCCAGATGGGCGCGCAGACCGGCCTGGCCGTGCTCGGCGCGCTGGCTGGCGCAGCGTATGGCGACGGCGCGGCCAGCACGGTCAACCAGCTCGGCGGGGCCGGCGCCCAGGCGGCGTTCCTGCTGCCCGGTTCGCGCACCCAGGAAAGCGAAGCCGACGTGGTCGGCCAACGGCTG
>DGIP01000258.1 GCA_002386405.1 Stenotrophomonas maltophilia | reverse complement strand
TGCTCAACCGCTACTGGGATGCGCGGGCCGTGCCGCGTACCGAGTCGTGGACGGATGATCTGGCGACGGCCGCCACGGTGCCGGATCGGGCGCCGTCGCAGGTGTATCGCGATCTGCGGGCCGGGGCGGAATCGGGGTGGGATTTCAGTTCGCGATGGCTGGTGCATCCGGCGGAGCTGGGAAGCATCCACACCACGGAGATCGTGCCGGTGGATCTGAACAGCCTGCTGTTCCATCTGGAGACGACGATTGCGCGGGCGAGTCGTGCGGCCGGGGAGCGTTCGGCGGCGCGGGATTTCGCGCGGCAGGCGGAGCAGCGCAAGCAGGCGATCAACGCGCTGCTGTGGGATGAGCGGCAGGGGTGGTATGCGGATCGGGATCTGGAGCGTGGTACGCCCCGCCCTGCGCTTACGGCTGCGGCGCTGTTTCCGTTGTGGTTGGAGGTGGCGAGCCCGGTGCAGGCGCGGCGTACTGCGGAGGCGGTGGAGACGCAGTTGGTGCGTGCGGGTGGGTTGTTGACCACCACCGAGAACACCGGGCAGCAATGGGATGCGCCGAATGGGTGGGCGCCGTTGCAGTGGGTGGCGGTGGATGGGTTGCAGCGGTACCGGCAGGATGCGTTGGCGCGGCAGATTGGCGTGCGGTTCCTGCGGACGGTGCAGACGGTGTATGACCGTGAGGGGAAGTTGGTGGAGAAGTATGTGGTGGATGGGTCGGCCGGCGGAGGCGGCGGTGGTGAGTATCCGTTGCAGGATGGGTTTGGGTGGAGCAATGGGGTGGCGTTGGCGTTGTTGGATCGGTTGTGTGCGGAAGGGAAGCGGTGTGAGTCGGCGGGGGATGTTGGGCAGTGAGCCGCGCCGCCGACGCGGTTACCGCACCGAGCGGGCTATGCAGTATTGCGCTGCGTAGTAGGTGCTTAGTACGCACAGGGTTGCGGCTGGGAGGCCGCCGCCGAAGCGGTCCCAGGCTAGTACGGAGTCGCTGATGACGAACAGGACTGCGCCGATGGCGGCCCAGCGGGCGCTTGTGCCTGCGGGTGGGGTTGCGGCGTTGTTCGCCCATGCGCGCGCCAGGGCGAGTGTGGCCATCAGGGCGAGCACTACTACGTAAACCACTACCGGGATGCGCAGGTCGTTGGGGAGCAGCGGCCATAGGCCGGCCAGGTTGATGCCGGCGAATACTGCGAGCAATGCGGCTGCGATCAGCAGGCCGCGCCCTGCCCTGAAGCCTGCGCGGAAGGCGACGATGTAGCAGAGGTGTGCGAGCAGGAACGCGATCAGCCCCGGTACGAAGGCGTCGAACGGGAGCATCAGGGCGATGTCGCCGATGCAGGAAAACGCCATGCCGAGCAGGATCGCGCGGCGGTAGCCGGGCGGTGCAGCATGGGCGCGCCAGACAATGGCGGCGATGAGCAGCGTGGCCAGCGGCTTGGCGATCCAATGCAGCCAGCGGCCATCGCCATCCAGCGACGCGCCGATGATGGCGGCCACTGCCGCCAGCAGAATCGGCACGTCGCGGCGCAGGTTCATCGCGCCTTCCACAGCTCGGCCAGGCGGTCGGGCTTGCCGGCGATGCGCTGCAGCGAGGGGTACTGCAGGCCACCGTGGTAATCGAGCTTGATGGTGTCGATGCGGTCGAAGTTGCGCACCAGCAGGGTGAGCGGCGCCTTGTCGGTCTTGGCGGCGGCCACGGCGTCCTTCAGGTCTTCGCCCTTGAACACGCGGCCGTTGAGTGCCAGCACGCTCATGCCCGGGGCCAGGCCGGCGTTGAAGGCGGGGCTGTCCCACAGCACGTCGGTGATGGCGCCAGCTTCGGTGACGGCCACGCCCAGCGAGTACAGCAGGTTGGTGTTCTTGGCGCGGGTTTCCTGCGCCTTGTAGGCATCGTTCGGGGTGTCGGTGTAGACAAGCTTCCAGCCGGCTGCTTCCAGCCCGCCGGTGAGCGGGCCGTGGCCGTCCAGGCGCTCGCGCAGGAAGCCCGCCCAGTCGTACGGGGCGATGCCGTTCAAGGTGCTGACCACTTCATCGAACGTATACGGGTTCACGTTCCAGTCGCCGTCGTGCATGCCGAAGAAGGCCTTGGCGAAATCATCGATGCTGCGCTTGTTGCCGGTCAAGGCGCGCAGCTTGCCTTCCACGTCCAGCCACACCATCTGCCCGCCGGAGTAGTAGTCCTCGCTCATCTGGTAATTGCGGAACGCCAGAGCGCGGCGCTGGGCGATGGTGGGGTCGTTGGTGGTGTCCTGCAGGTTGCGCCAGGCCAGCCCGGGGCGGCCACGGTCATAGGTGGCGGCAACATTCGCGAGCATGTCGCGGGTCTGGTCGGTGCTCCACAGGCCCGAGCGCGCGGCCAGCACGTGGCCCCAGAACTGGGTCTGGCCTTCGTACAGCCACAGCAGGCTGTCGCCCATGGGCACGTTGAAGTTGGCGGTGGTCAGGTCGGCGCCACGTCGGTACTTGCCGTTCCAGGAGTGGTTGAATTCGTGCGGCAGCAGGTCGCGGCCGAGCCAGGTTTTGTCCCAGTCGGTGAAGTAGCCGGTGTCACCGCTGTTCTCGCTGGAGCGCTGGTGCTCCAGGCCGATGCCGCCGAGCTTGCTGGTGAGCGCGAGCAGGAATTCGTAGCGGTCGAAGTGGCGCGCGCCGTAGAGCTTGTACATCTGCTGCACCAGCGCGCGGTGCGCCTGCAGCTGTTCGGGCTTGGCCACCAGCGATTTGGCGTCGTCGGCGAACACGTTGAGGAGCACGGGCACCTTGGCGCCGGGGTCGAGGTCGAACTGCTGGTAGTGGCGGCCGGCGAACAGCGGCGAGTCCACCAGGTGGTCGTAGCTGATTGGCTTGAACACCACGGTGTCGCCGTCGCGGCGCTCGGTGTCCAGCGCGGTGGCGTAGGCCCAGCCCGGCGGCAGGGTCACGCTGGCCTGGGCCTGGATGTTGCGGGTGATCACGCCGGCCGGGTACAGGGAGTTGGCGTTCCACTGCAGGTTGAGCATTTCAGGGGTCATGACCACGCGGCCCTGCCCTGCGCCCTGCGAGGAGAGGAAGTTGAAGTTGGCGACGACCTCAGTGGCGCCTTGCGGGACGTCCACGGTGAAGGCGTATACGTTGTACGGGTCGCGCTTCCAGGCCAGCGGTTTACCGTTGGCGGTGACGACCAGGCCGGCGAGTTTGTCGATGGGGCCGCTGGGGGAATGCGCGCCGGGCAGCCACTGCGGGTACAGCAGGGTGAGCGGGCCGGGTTGGGCCGGCACGGTGGCCTTGACCTTGAAGATGCGGCGGCCGATGTCGCGTGCGTCCACGTCGATGCGCAGGGTGCCCGGGAAGGCGACGTCCTGCGGCGGTGGCGTCTGCGCGTGGGCACCGGTGGCGGTGGCGGCGAGAAGCACGGAGAGGACGGCGGCACGCAGTTTCATTGAGGGGGATTCCGGCATTCGAATTGATCGATGCTAGACCTCGATGCGGTACAGCCCCATGGCCAAAGGTCATGCCTTCGTCGCGCGATGCGTTGTTATCGGCAGTCGATTGGGATGAGACCCTACCGGGCAGGTCAGGAGATGAGGCGCAGCCTCAGCTCCTTCGGCAGGGCGAACACCATCGATTCGGGTTCGCCTTCGAGTTCGCCCACGCCGGTGGCACCCAGCTCCTTCAGCCGCTCGATCACGCCATCCACCAGCACCTGCGGTGCGGAGGCGCCGGCGGTGAGGCCGATGTGCTTCTTGCCCAGCACCCAGGCCGGGTCGATCTCGTCGGCGCCGTCGATCAGGTACGACTCCACGCCATCGCGGCGTGCCAGTTCGCTGAGGCGGTTGGAGTTGGAGCTGTTCGGCGAGCCCACCACCAGCACCAGGTCGCAGCGCTTGGCCAGGTCGCGCACGGCATCCTGGCGGTTCTGGGTGGCGTAGCAGATGTCGTCGTTCTTCGGGCCCTGCATGGACGGGAAGCGGGTGCGCAGGGCTTCGATGATGCCGCGGGTGTCATCCACCGACAGCGTGGTCTGGGTGGTGTAGGCGAAGTTTTCCGGCTGGTCCAGCACCAGGGTGGCAACGTCTTCGACGTCTTCCACCAGGTAGATGGTGCCAGTGCCGCGTTCGCGGCTCCACTGGCCCATGGTGCCCTCCACTTCCGGGTGCCCGGCGTGGCCGATCAGCACCACGTCGCGGCCGGCGCGGCAGTGCCGCGCCACTTCCAGGTGGACCTTGGTCACCAGCGGGCAGGTGGCGTCGAACACCTTCAGCCCGCGCCGCTCGGCTTCCTGGCGCACGGCCTGGGAAACGCCGTGGGCGCTGAAGATGACGGTGTTGCCATCGGGCACTTCGTCGAGCTCTTCAACGAAGATGGCGCCCCGGCGCTTGAGGTCATCGACCACGAAACGGTTGTGCACGACCTCGTGGCGCACGTAGATCGGCGCACCCAGGGTCTCGATCGCGCGCTTGACGATCTCGATCGCACGATCGACACCGGCACAGAAACCACGCGGATTGGCGAGCAACACATCCATCGGTCAGATACTCCGGCCGGCCGGGGCCGGTTGATACAGGGAACTGGAGGGAATTATCCCGCTTTTTTCTCGGTCTTGCCGTCGAACAGGCCAAACACCGCAATACCCAAGGCGCCGACCACGATCGCCGCATCGGCGATGTTGAACGAGGGCCAGTAGTGCTCACCCACATACCACTGGATGAAATCGACCACGTGGCCGTGCACCTGGCGGTCGATGACGTTGCCGATGGCCCCGCCGATCACCAGGGCGTACGGCACGGCGCTGCGCCAGTGGGCCCGCGGGGTGCGCGACAGCCAGAAGGCCATCAGGCCGCTGATGCCCACCGCCAGCGCGGTGAAGAACCACAGCTGCCAGCCACCGGCGTCGCTCAGGAAACTGAACGCTGCGCCGGTGTTGTAGGTGCGGTACCAGTTCCAGAAGCCGTCGATGACGGCTACCGGCTGGTACTCGGGCAGGCTGGAAAGGACCCAGGCCTTGCTCCACTGGTCCAGGCCGATGACGGCGGCCGACAGCAGCAGCCAGACCAGTGCGTTGGGACGCGGACGTGCGGCGGCCATCAGAACCACTTCCTGTCTTCGCCGGCACCGTCGACGTTGCTTGCGCAACGACCGCACAGTTCCGGGTGGGCGGCGACGCTGCCGATATCGGCACGGTAGTGCCAGCAGCGCACGCACTTCTGCTTGGTGGTCGGCTGGGCGCTGACGAACACCTCGTCGGTGGTCGCCGGGCGCACGCTGACATCGCCACTGATGAACAGGAAGCGCAGTTCCTCGGCCAGCGGCTGCCAGCGCGCGGCGGTTTCCTCGCTGGCGGCGACGGTGATCTCCGCTTCCAGCGCGGCACCGATGGCACCGTTGGCGCGCATCGGCTCGAGCACCTTGGCCACCTGCTCGCGCAGGGCCAGCAGCTGGTCGAAGTCGGCGGCGTTGATCGCGGCATCGGCCGGCAGCGGCACCAGGCCTTCGTACCAGGTGGCGAACAGCACGTTTTCCTTGCGCTCGCCCGGCAGGTAGCCCCACAGCTCATCGGCGGTGAAGGTCAGGATCGGGGCGATCCAGCGGGTGAACGCTTCGGCGATGTGGTACATCGCGCTCTGCGCCGAACGGCGGCCGCGCGAGTCGGTCGGCATGGTGTACAGCCGGTCCTTGGTGACGTCCAGGTACAGCGAGCCGAGGTCCACGCTGCAGAAGTTCAGCAGCAGCTGGACGATTTCGGCCATGTTGTAGCCGGTGTACGCCGCCTTGATCTTCTCCTGCACTTCCCAGGCGCGGTGCACGATCCAGCGGTCCAGCGCGACCATGTCGGCCGGGGCCACCCGATGCTGGGCGGGGTCGAAGCCGTCCAGGTTGCCGAGCAGGAAGCGCGCGGTGTTGCGCAGGCGCCGGTAGGCGTCCGCGTTGCGCTTGAGGATTTCCTGCGACAGCGACATTTCGTTGCTGTAGTCAGCCGAGGCGATCCACAGGCGCAGGATGTCCGCGCCCAGGGTCTTCATGATGTCCTGCGGCTCGATGCCGTTGCCCAGCGACTTGGACATCTTGCGGCCCTTCTCATCCACGGTGAAGCCGTGGGTGAGGCACTGCTTGTAGGGCGCGTGCTTGTCGATGGCCACGCCGGTGAGCAGCGAGGACTGGAACCAGCCGCGGTGCTGGTCGGAACCTTCCAGGTACAGGTCGGCCGGCTTGCCGAAGCCACGCTCCAGCAGCACGCCTTCATGGGTGACGCCCGAGTCGAACCAGACATCGAGGATGTCGGTGACCTTCTCGTAATGCGCGGCTTCATCGCCCAGCAGTTCGGCCGCGTCCAGCGCGTACCAGAGGTCGATGCCGCCGGCCTGCACGCGGTCGGCCACCTGCTGCATCAACTCGACGGTGCGCGGGTGCGGTTCGCCGGTTTCGCGGTGGGTGAACAGTGCGATCGGCACGCCCCAGGTGCGCTGGCGGCTGATGCACCAGTCCGGGCGGCCATCGACCATGCTGCCGATGCGTGCCTTGCCCCAGCTCGGGAACCAGCCGACGTTGTCGATGGCGGCCATGGCATCGCTGCGCAGGTTGGCCTTGTCCATCGAGATGAACCACTGCGGGGTGGCGCGGAACACCACCGGGGTCTTGTGGCGCCAGCAGTGCGGGTAGCTGTGCACGATTTCCACGAACGACAGCAGCGCGCCGGAATCGCGCAGCACGTCCACGATCAGCGGCTGCGCCTTCCACAGGTGCACGCCGGCCAGCACCACTTCGCCCGCGGGCGGGGTGGACGGCAGGTACACGCCACGGCCGTCGACCGGGTTGATCTGGGCGGCGGTGTAGTTGTCCATCAGCCCGTACTGCTGGCTGACCACGAAGTCTTCCTGGCCGTGGCCGGGAGCGGTGTGCACCGCACCGGTACCGTCTTCATCGGACACGTGCGCGCCGTTGAGCAGCGGGATGTCGCGCTGCGGGTAGAACGGGTGGGCCAGCAGCAGGTTTTCCAGCGCGGCACCGGCGGCATGGCCATGCGCCACGACATCTTCCACGCCATAGCGGCGCAGGGCGCGCTCGGCCAGGCTGGCGGCGATCACCAGCCAGCGGCGCTTGCCGGCGTGGGCCGGGCCTTCGACCAGGGCGTACTGGATATCCGCGCCCAGCGACACCGCCAGCGAGGCCGGCAGCGTCCACGGGGTGGTGGTCCAGATCGGCACGGCCACTTCGACATCGGCCGGCAGGCTCACGCCGAAGCGCGCGGCCAGCTGCGCCGAATCGCGCGCCACGTAGGCCACGTCGATGGCCGGCGAGGTCTTGTCCTGGTATTCGATTTCCGCTTCGGCCAGCGCCGAGCCGCAGTCGAAGCACCAGTGCACCGGCTTGGCGCCGCGCACGATGTGGCCGTTGGCGAAGATCTTGGACAGCGCGCGGATTTCATTGGCTTCGAAATCGAAGCTCAGCGTCTTGTACGGGTTGTCCCAATCGCCGATCACGCCCAGGCGCTTGAAGTCGCGGCGCTGCAGTTCGATCTGCTCTTCGGCGTATTCGCGGCACTTCTGGCGGAACGCTACGGCGTCGAGCTTGACGCCGACCTTGCCCCACTTCTTTTCGACCGCGATTTCGATCGGCAGGCCGTGGCAATCCCAGCCGGGCACGTAGGGCGCATCGAAGCCGGCCAGGTAGCGCGACTTGACGATGATGTCCTTGAGGATCTTGTTGACCGCATGGCCCAGGTGGATCTGGCCATTGGCGTACGGCGGGCCGTCGTGCAGCACGAACAGCGGGCGACCCTGCGCGTTTTCGCGCAGGCGGGCGTACAGGCCCTCGTCTTCCCAGCGCGACAGAATGCCCGGCTCGCGCTTGGGCAGGTCGCCGCGCATCGGGAATTCGGTTGCCGGCAGATGAAGGGTGGCTTTGTAGTCCTGGCTCACGCAGTGGCTCGCAATCTGTGTTCGGAAAGGATGTGACGGGCCTGATCGGCGTCACGGTGCATCTGGTCGGTCAATGCCGCCAGATCATGGAACTTCTCTTCGTCGCGCAGCTTGGCGACGAACTCAACCTGGATATGCCGACCGTACAGGTCGCCCTGGAAATCGAACAGGTGCGCTTCCAGCAGCGGCTCCACCCCGTCCACGGTGGGACGGGTGCCGAAGCTGGATACCGACGGCCACGGCTGGTCGAACACGCCGTGCACCCAGGTGGCATAGATGCCCGCCAGCGCCGGCGATTTCGGGAAGCGCAGGTTGGCGGTGGGGAAGCCGAGGGTGCGGCCGAGCTGGCGCCCGCGCACTACCCTGCCCCCGATCGCATACGGGCGGCCGAGCAGGTCTGCGGCATGGGCGAAATCGCCTTCGCGCAGCAGCTGGCGGATGCGGGTGGCGGAGATACGCTCGCCGTGGAAATCCACCGGGTCGATTTCGCCGGCGGTGAAGCCGCGTTCGGCGCCCATGGCCTGCAGCAGGGCCAGGTCACCGCGACGGCGGTTGCCGAAGCAGAACTCCGGCCCGATCCACACTTCGCGCGCGCCCAGGCGGTTGACCAGCAGCTGTTCGACGAAGGCTTCGGCCGGCATGGCGGCCATGGCCGCATCGAAACGCAGCAGGCCGATGGCGTCCACGCCGAAATCGCGCAGGATCGTGACCTTGTCGCGGGCCAGGGTCAGCCGCGGCGGCGGCTCGCCCTGGGCGAAGTATTCGCGCGGCAGCGGTTCGAACGCGACCGCCACGGCGGGCACGCCCAGCGCGCGGGCACGCGCCGCCGCATGCCGCACCAGCGCACGATGGCCAAGGTGCAGGCCGTCGAATGCGCCGATGCAGACCACGCTTCCGTGCGGGAACAAAGGCCCGCCTTCGATGCTTCTGAACAACCTGGTCATCTGATCGGAATCCGGCCCACCCGGGCCCATCTGTCGCAATGCATGACCGGCAAGTATAGCCGGGTGTCCGGGGCAGCCACGCAGGGCGTGGCTCTACCCGCTTTGCCCGAGATGGTGATGGCTGGGCCTTGGATCAATGCTCGCGCAGGTGACGCGGGCGGAAGCCCATGGCGACCAGGGCCAGCAGGTAGGTCAGGCCACCGCCGCCGACCAGCAGTGCGAGGTTGCCGATCCGGTGCCATTTGTCCATGTCGGTGAAGTCGGTCATCAGCTGCAGCAGGCCCAGCAGCACCGCCACCATGGCCGCACAGGCCAGGCCCAGGCGGGTCACGTAGCCGCCCCAGCCGGCCTTGGGCTGGTACACGTCGGTCTTGCCCAGCCAGTACCAGAGCAGGCCAAGATTCAGGTAACTGGACAGCGCGCTGGCAATGCTCAGCGCCAGGTGCAGGCCCGGCTGCTTGCCCAGCGCCACCCACACGCCCTGCGCCTTCAGCGCCTCGGGCACCATCACGTGGTACAGCACGGCCAGCAGGACGAAGTTGAAGACCATGTTGGCCACCAGCGCGACCAGGCCGGCCCGCACCGGGGTGCGGGTGTCCTGGCGGGCGTAGAACGCCGGCAGCACCACCTTGAGCAGGGCGAAGGCCGGCAGCGCGAAGCTCAGGCCGTACACCGACAGCGCGGTCATGCGGGTATCGAAGGCGGTGAACTGGCCGTGCTGGAAGATCGTGGCGATCAGCGGCTCGGCCAACAGCATCAGGCCCAGCATGGCCGGCACGGCGATCAGCAGCGTGGTGCGCAGGCCCCAGTCCAGCGCGCTGGAGAAGCCGGCCTTGTCGGTACTGACATGGTGACGGGCCAGCGCCGGCAGGATCACCGTGCCCAGCGCCACCCCGAACACGCCCAGCGGCAGTTCCAGGAAGCGGTCGGCCAGCGACAGCCAGGACTGCGAGCCGTCGGTCAGCTTGGCCGCGATCACGGTATCCAGCAGCAGGTTGATCTGGGCCACCGAGGAGCCGAACAGGGTCGGCACCATCAGGGTCAGCACCTTGCGCACGCCCGGGTGTTTCCAGCCCCAGCGCGGCAGGGTGAGCAGGTTGATGCCCTTCAGCGACGGCAGCTGGAACAGCAGCTGCAGCACGCCAGCGGCCAGCACGGCCCAGCCCAGCGCCAGGATCTGCTTTTCCGGGGTGCCGCCCAGCCGCGGCGCCAGCCACAGCGCGCCGGCGATCATGCACAGGTTGAGGATCACCGGGGTCAGCGCCGGCATGGCGAAGCGCTGGAAGCTGTTGAGCGCGCCACCGGCCAACGCGGTGAGCGAGACGAACAGCAGGAACGGGAAGGTCAGCCGGAACAGGTCCACCAGCAGGCCGTGCTTGGCCGGGTCGGTGTCGACCCCGCTGGAGAACAGGGTGGCCAGCTGCGGGGCGAAGATCAGCGCCAGCGCGGTGACCAGCAGCAGCACCGCGCCCAGGGTGCCGGCCACGCGCGACATCAGCTCGCGCAGCTCCTCATGTGAACGGGTTTCCTTCACTTCCGTGAACACCGGCACGAAGGCGGTGGCGAACGAGCCTTCCGCGAACAGGCGGCGCAGGAAGTTGGGCACCCGGAAGGCGACCCAGAAGGCGTCGGTCACCGCATTGGTGCCGAACGTGGTGGTGACGGCCAGGTCGCGGACCAGCCCCAGCACCCGCGAAATCATGGTCATGCTGCTGAAAGACAGCAGCCCGCGCAACATCCTTGGTGAACTCACCCGTGTTTCCTCTTGACAATTGACTTGACGTACATTTTTCGAGCCATCATACTTTCCAGCTTGCTGTTCCCATTACACCGATTTTTCAGGAAACCACCACTGTGGCCAATATCAAGTCCGCCAAGAAGCGCGCCAAGCAGACCGTCGTGCGCAACGCGCGCAATACGGCTCAGCGTTCGATGCTGCGCACCGCTGTCAAGAAGGTGATCAAGGCGCTCGACGCCAATGATGCCGCCGGCGCCGAGGCAGCCTTTGCCGTCGCCCAGCCGATCCTCGACCGTTTCAGCTCGCGTGGTCTGATCCACAAGAACAAGGCTGCTCGCCATAAGAGCCGCCTGACCGCGCGCATCAAGGCCCTCAAGGCCGCCTGATACGGCGCAACGCCGCGCCTGGCGCGGCGTGCGGTACAAGAACCCGGCCCAGGCCGGGTTTTTTGCGTTGCCTGACTGCAGCCACGCAGGGCGTGGCTCTACGGCAAAACGGAAAAACCCGGCCGAAGCCGGGTTCCCCTTTGAAGCACGAACAGCGTCAGAGCGCGTTGCGCGCATCCGCTTCGTCTTCCTTCTGGCGGTCGAAGAAGGCCATGATGTTGGTCATGATCGGCCAGGTGCCTTCGCGGCCCAGCGCCGAGACCAGGTACCACGGCTGGGTCCAGCCCAGCTCGGCGATGATCTTCTCGGCGGCGGCCTTGGCCTCGTCCTCGAACATCAGGTCGGCCTTGTTCAGCACCAGCCAGCGCGGCTTTTCCAGCAGCTCCGGGTCATGCTTGGCCAGCTCGCGCTCGATCGCACGGACCTGCTCGATCGGCGAGATTTCCACGCCGCCTTCCATGGGGGAGATATCCACCAGGTGCAGCAGCAGGCGGGTGCGCTGCAGGTGGCGCAGGAACTGCGCGCCCAGGCCGGCACCATCGGCGGCCCCTTCGATCAGGCCGGGAATGTCGGCGATCACGAAGCTGCGGTAGTTCTCCACGCGCACCACGCCCAGGTTGGGGTAGAGGGTGGTGAACGGGTAATCGGCCACCTTGGGGGTGGCAGCGGACACGGCGCGGATCAGGGTGCTCTTGCCGGCATTGGGGAAGCCCAGCAGGCCCACGTCGGCCAGCAGCTTCAGCTCCAGCTTGAGCAGGCGCTCTTCGCCCTCCTCGCCCGGCAGCGACTGGCGCGGCGAACGGTTGGTGGAGCTCTTGAAGTGCATGTTGCCCAGGCCGCCCTTGCCGCCCTTGGCCACCAGCAGGATGTCGTCGTGCTGGGTCAGGTCACCGATCACTTCGTCGGTGGCCACGTTCATCACCACGGTGCCGACCGGCACGGTGATGACCAGGTCTTCGCCGCCCTTGCCATAGGCCTGGCGGCCCATGCCGTTCTCGCCGCGCTGCGCCTTGAAAATGCGCTCGTGGCGGAAATCGACCAGGGTGTTGAGGTTTTCGTCGGCGCGGATGTACACGCTGCCGCCATTGCCGCCGTCGCCGCCGTCCGGGCCGCCCAGCGGAATGAACTTCTCGCGACGGAAACCGACGCAGCCGTTGCCGCCATTGCCGGCGGTAACCTGGATTTCTGCTTCGTCTACAAGTTTCATGATTCTGGATGCCAACTGGAGGCGGTGGGCAACGGGTGCGCCCGACCGCAGAGTCTAACGTGAAAAACAAAAACCCCGCCGAAGCGGGGCTTTCGTCAGCGGCCCCACGCCGGGGCGGGGGCGCCTGCGTATCGCGAAGCTCAGGCTTCGGCGACGACGCTGACGGTACGACGCTTCTTCGGGCCCTTCACCGAGAACTCCACCTTGCCGTCGACGAGCGCGAACAGGGTGTGGTCACGGCCGAGGCCGACGCCGGTACCCGGGTGGAACTGGGTGCCGCGCTGACGCACGATGATGTTGCCGGCATCGATGGCCTGGCCACCGAAGATCTTGACGCCGAGGTACTTCGGG
Source organism: Stenotrophomonas maltophilia (assembly GCA_002386405.1). Classification (GTDB taxonomy): domain Bacteria; phylum Pseudomonadota; class Gammaproteobacteria; order Xanthomonadales; family Xanthomonadaceae; genus Stenotrophomonas; species Stenotrophomonas maltophilia_AD. The sequence continues at coordinate 5,281 of DGIP01000258.1, read as the reverse complement.
TTGGAGTCGCGACCGTTGCGCGATGAGCCTACGCCCTTTTTATGTGCCATGACTGCTTCTCCTTATTACTTGCTGCCACCGGCGATGCCGGTGATCTCGATTTCGGTGTAGTACTGACGGTGACCCTGGCGCTTCATGTGGTGCTTACGGCGACGGAACTTGATGATCCGGACCTTGTCAGCACGACCCTGCGACACGACCTTGGCGGTGACCGAAGCGCCGCTCAGAGCGTCGCCCAGCTTGATGCCATCGCTGTCACCCAGCATCAGGATTTCTTCGAACTTGATCTCGTTGCCGACTTCGACTTCGAGCTTTTCAACGCGGAGCGTTTCGCCCTGCGCCACGCGGTATTGCTTACCGCCGGTTACCAGTACTGCGTACATGACCAGACTTCCTCTGTAGTTATTGTGGTCTATGGACTGCCGCCATCGAGGGCGGACAGAAGCGGGATTTTAATGACTCACCCCGGCCCGGGTCAACCCACCCCCTGCTTTTGGCCGCCACCCCCTGAACCCCGTTCAGGTTCAGGGCCCGGCGGTCTCAATAGATGAGACAAGGGGCTGGCAATGTCGCCGATTGCCCCCAAATCCCAAGCTCGGTAGGCTGACCGATTGCCGTCTCCGCTTGCCCCACTTTCAACGGATCCCCCATGGCGATGGATTTCATCCGCATCCGCGGCGCGCGGACGCACAACCTCAAGAACATCGATCTCGACCTGCCCCGCGACAAGTTGATTGTCATTACCGGCCTGTCCGGCTCGGGCAAGTCCTCGCTGGCGTTCGACACGATCTACGCCGAAGGCCAGCGCCGCTACGTGGAGTCGCTGTCGGCCTATGCCCGCCAGTTCCTGAGCGTGATGGAAAAGCCGGACCTGGACCATATCGAAGGCCTGTCGCCGGCGATCTCCATCGAGCAGAAGTCGACCTCGCACAACCCGCGTTCAACCGTGGGCACCATCACCGAGATCTACGACTACCTGCGCCTGCTGTACGCCCGCGTGGGCAGCCCGCGCTGCCCCGACCACGGCTACCCGCTGGAAGCGCAGACCGTGAGCCAGATGGTGGACCACGTGCTGACCCTGGACCCGGAACAGCGCTACATGCTGCTGGCCCCGGTGATCCGCGAGCGCAAGGGCGAGCATGCCCAGGTGTTCGACCAGCTGCGCGCGCAGGGCTTCGTGCGCGTGCGGGTGGACGGTGCGCTGCATGAAATCGACGCGGTGCCGCCGCTGGCGCTGCGCCAGAAGCACACCATCGAAGCGGTGATCGACCGGTTCCGCCCGCGTGAAGACATCAAGCAGCGCCTTGCCGAGAGCTTTGAAACCGCGCTGAAGCTGGGCGACGGCATGGTCTCGGTGCAGTCGCTGGATGTGGAAGACGCCCCGGCCCACCTGTTCTCGTCCAAGTACAGCTGCCCGGTCTGCGATTACTCGCTGCCGGAGCTGGAACCGCGCCTGTTCTCGTTCAATTCGCCGGTGGGCGCCTGCCCGGGCTGCGATGGCCTGGGCATGGCCGAGTTCTTCGATCCCTCGCGCGTGGTGGTGCACCCGGAGCTGTCGCTGTCAGCCGGTGCCGTGCGCGGCTGGGACCGCCGCAATGCGTACTACTTCCAGCTGATCGCCTCGCTGGCCAAGCACTACAAGTTCGACGTGGACGCGCCGTGGCAGAGCCTGGGCGAGGACGTGCGCCAGGCGGTGCTGTACGGCAGCGGCGATGAAACCATCACCTTCACCTACTTCACCGAAGCCGGTGGCCGCACCCAGCGCAAACACCGCTTCGAGGGCATCATTCCGAACCTGGAACGCCGCTACAAGGAAACCGAATCGGCGGCGGTGCGCGAAGAGCTGGCCAAGTACATCAGCGAACGCAACTGCCCCGAATGCCAGGGCCAGCGCCTGAACCGTGCCGCGCGCAACGTGTTCGTGGCCGACCGTGCGCTGCCGGAACTGGTGGTGCTGCCGATCGATGAGGCACTGAAGTTCTTCAGCGGCATGACCCTGCCCGGCTGGCGCGGCGAGATCGCCGGCAAGATCGTCAAGGAAATCGGCGAGCGTCTGGGCTTCCTGGTCGACGTGGGCCTGGATTACCTCACCCTGGAGCGCAAGGCCGACACCCTGTCCGGTGGCGAGGCCCAGCGCATCCGCCTGGCCAGCCAGATCGGCGCCGGCCTGGTCGGGGTGATGTACGTGCTCGACGAGCCGTCCATCGGCCTGCACCAGCGCGACAACGAGCGCCTGCTGGGCACCCTCACCCGCCTGCGTGACCTGGGCAACACGGTGATCGTGGTCGAGCATGACGAAGACGCGATCCGCCTGGCCGACTACGTACTGGACATCGGTCCGGGCGCGGGCGTGCACGGCGGCGAGATCGTCGGCCAGGGCACCCTGCAGGACATCCTGGACGCACCGCGTTCGCTCACCGGCCAGTACCTGTCGGGCAAGCGCGCGATCGAGATTCCCGCGCGCCGGCACAAGCCGAACCCGAAGATGACGCTGCATCTGCGCGGTGCCAGCGGCAACAACCTCAAGGGCGTGGACCTGGACATTCCGTCGGGCCTGCTGACCTGCATCACCGGCGTGTCCGGTTCGGGCAAGTCGACGCTGATCAACGACACCCTGTTCTCGCTGGCCGCCAACGAGATCAACGGCTCCTCGCACCCGATCGCACCCTACAAGGAAGTGGAAGGGCTGGACCTGTTCGACAAGGTGGTGGACATCGACCAGTCGCCGATCGGCCGCACCCCGCGTTCGAACCCGGCCACCTACACCGGCCTGTTCACCCCGCTGCGCGAGCTGTATGCGCAGGTGCCGGAAGCCCGCGCACGCGGCTATTCGCCGGGCCGTTTCAGCTTCAACGTGCGCGGCGGCCGCTGCGAAGCGTGCCAGGGCGATGGCCTGATCAAGGTGGAGATGCACTTCCTGCCGGACGTGTACGTGCCCTGCGATGTGTGCCACGGCAAGCGCTACAACCGCGAAACGCTGGAGATCCTGTACAAGGGCTACAACATCAACGACGTGCTGCAGATGACCGTCGAAGATGCGCTGAAGCTGTTCGAACCGGTGCCGAGCATCGCGCGCAAGCTGGAAACGCTGGTGGACGTGGGCCTGAGCTACATCAAGCTGGGCCAGAGCGCGACCACGCTGTCTGGTGGTGAAGCGCAGCGCGTGAAGCTGTCCAAGGAACTGTCGCGCCGAGATACCGGGCGCACGCTGTACATCCTGGACGAGCCGACCACCGGCCTGCATTTCCACGACATCGAAGCGCTGCTGGGCGTGCTGCACAAGCTGCGCGACGAAGGCAACACGGTGGTGGTGATCGAGCACAACCTGGACGTGATCAAGACCGCGGACTGGATCGTCGACCTGGGGCCGGAAGGTGGCCACCGCGGCGGCACCATCCTGGTCACCGGCACGCCGGAAGACGTGGCGGCCTGCCCCACTTCGTACACCGGCCAGTTCCTGGCCAAGATGCTGCCCTCGGTCAGCGCGCGCCCGGAACGCCCGGCGGCGGTGGCCAACAAGCCCGACGCCCGCCCGCCGCGCAAGGCCAAGCCGGAAAAGCCGGCCAAGGTGGCCAAGAAGGCGGTGGCCGCCAAGCGTGCGGCAACCCCGAGCAAGACCAGCCCTGCCAAGACCACGAAGGCGAAGAAGAAGTAATGAGCAGCGAACACAAGATCCTGGCCCGCGTACCGATCAGCGTGCGCTGGCGCGACATGGACAGCATGGGGCACGTCAACAACGCCAAGTACATTTCCTACCTGGAAGAGGCGCGCGTGCGCTGGATGCTGGGCGTGGAAGGCGTTTCGATGACCGACCGCATCGCCCCGGTGGTGGCGGCGACCAACGTCAACTACCGCCTGCCGATCGTGTGGCCCAACGACATCGTGGTGGACGGGCAAAAGCTCGGCGGCCTGCTGGTCGAAGGCGGCGGCGAGTTCGCCGGCCCGGCGCGCGCGGTGATCGGGCTGGGCATCAACGTGCGCATGCCGGCCGCGTTCGCCGCCGATATCACCCAGCCGTGGACCGACCTGGCCACGCTGCTGGGCAACGACATCGAACGCAACGCAGTGGTGGCCTGGCTGCTGCAGGCCCTGCTGCCGGCCCTGGAAGAATTCGAGCGCGACGGCCTGGCCCCGTTCCTGCCACGCTATGCCGCGCTGGACAGCCTGGCCGGACGCACGGTGCGGGTGGACGATGGCGGTGTGATGCATGAAGGGCAGGCGCTGGGGCTGGCCGACGATGGCGCGCTGCGCGTGCGCATCGACGGCAGCGAACGGGTGTTCCATGCCGGGGAAGTCAGCGTGAGGGCGCAATGAGCGATTGGTTGTTCGACCTGGGGAATTCGCGGTTCAAGTTCGCCCCGCTGCAGGGCATCCGCGCGGGTGACGTGCAGGCATGGCCGCATGGCGCCGAAGCGATGCCGGCCGATGCGCTGGCGCAGCTGCCCAGCGGTGACACTGCGTATGTGGCCAGCGTGGCCGCCGCTGCGCTCACCGCCAGCATGCTCGAGGTACTGCGCGCGGGCTTCGCCCACGTTCGCGTGGCCAAAACCGAAGCCAGCTGCGCCGGCGTGCGCATCGCCTACGCCGATCCGTCGAAGTTCGGGGTGGACCGCTATCTCGCGCTGATCGCCGCCGCCGAACGGCACGAAGCCGTGGTCGTGGCCGGCGTCGGCACCGCGCTCACCATCGACCTGCTTGATGCCGAGGGCCAGCATCACGGCGGCCGTATTGCTGCCTCGCCAACCACCATGCGCGAAGCCTTGCATGCACGCGCGGTGCAGCTGCCTGCGCAGGGCGGCGATTACAGCGAGTTCGCCAACGACACCGCCGACGCACTCGCGTCCGGCTGCGATGGCGCAGCTGTCGCGTTGATCGAACGCAGCCGCGTGCAGGCCGCCGCCGTGCTGGGCAAGGTGCCCGCGTTGCTGGTGCATGGCGGTGGCGCACCGGCGCTGATGCCGTTGCTGGCCGATGCGCAGTTCCAACCGGCATTGGTACTCGATGGTCTCGCGCGCTGGGCGGTGCACCAGCCACCGGCGTCGCGGTAGGATCGGCGCATGCTTACCCGTGCCCTGATCGTCGTACTGGCCATCCTCAACGTGGGCGTTGCGCTGTGGTGGATGCTGCGCGGCGAACCCGCGCCGGCGCCGCCCGCCACGCCCAGCGGCGTAGCCCAGTTGCAGCTGCTTGACAGCCCCAGCGCACCGGCAGCGGCCGCAACCGCGCCGGCCGCAGCAAGCGCGCAGCCCGCTGCCGCGACCACGGCCCTAGCAGACACCAC
>DGIP01000274.1 GCA_002386405.1 Stenotrophomonas maltophilia | reverse complement strand
CACGCAGGGCGTGGATCTACGGCCGCCAGTTGGCGTGGCTTTCCCAATACGCCACCGCGCGCTGGTAGGCCTCGCGATCCAGCGGCACGCCCGAGCCGCCCTCTTCCACCCCCAGCGCATTGCGCATCATGGTGATCGGGGCCATCGGCACTTCTTCCGGCTCGGCGGTGTAGATGCAGCCGACGATGCCCCAGTCGGCATTGATCGGTGAGCCTTCCTTGGCCAGCTGCTCGGCGCTGTACAGGATCACCACCAGGTAGTTCGCGCGCGGCGACTGCACGCCCTCGAACCAGCGCACCAGCACCGGCAGTTCGTCGCGGTTGCGCGCCTCGTAGGCGCTGCGCAGCTGGTGGCGGTTGGCATCGGTGACCGGCACCGTCAGGCAGCGCGTAGATGTCCAGTTCTCATACACGAACAGTTTGCAGAACGGCGCGTAGCCATCGAGCACCTTGAACGGCGTGTGCGTGTTGAGGTGCGCCTGGAACTGCTCGGCGCTGCAGTCCTGGATGGTGTTGCCGCGCGGCACGCGCGGGAACAGGCGGGGACGGGCGAATTCGGTGAGGACGATCGACATGGCACACGCAGCGGGAGACAGGTGCACAGGGTAACCGCCCTCAGTCGAGGATCGCGCGCAACGCCGCTTCCAGGGTCGGGTACCGGAACCGGTAGCCTTCCTGCAGCGCGCGCGCCGGCACCACGTTCTGGCCGTTCAACAGAAGGCCCGCCATCTCGCCGAAGGCCAGCTTCAAGGCGAACGCCGGCGTCCGCACCCACGCAGGCCGCTTCAGCACGTGCGCCAGGGTGCGCGCGAATTCCGCGTTGGTGACCGCCGCCGGGGCGGTGCCGTTGCAGGCGCCACGCGTTTCGGGATCGGCCAGCAGCCACAGGATCAGCCCCACCAGGTCGTCGCGATGGATCCAGCTCATCCACTGCATGCCATCGCCCATCGGCCCACCCGCGCCGATCCGGAACGGCGGCAGCATGCGCGCCAGCGCACCGCCCTCGCGGTCGAGCACGATGCCGGTGCGCAGCAGGCAGGTGCGCACGCCCAGGTCTTCGGCCTTCAGCGCTTCGGCCTCCCACTGCCGGCACAGCATGGCGGCGAAGTCATGCCCGGGCGAAGCCGATTCGTCCAAGGGGGTGGCATCGCGCGGCCCGTAGTAGCCGATCGCCGAGCCCGAAACCAGCACCTGCGGACGGGTCGGCAACCCACGCATCCAGTCCAGCAGGGCCTGGGTGGTGCCGATCCGCGAGGCCAGCATGGCCTGCTTGCGCGCCGGGTTCCAACGGCCTTCCACCAGCGGTTCGCCGGCCAGGTTCACCACGGCGTGGACCGGGCCCACATCGCCCAGTGCACCGACGTACTGCACGCCAGCCTGGCCGGCCCGGCCCGGACTGCGGGTCAGCACCGTGACCCGGTGCCCGGCCGCCAGCAGCCGCTGGCACAGGCGCTGGCCGATGAACCCGGTGCCGCCGGTGATGAGGATGTCCATGCGCGATCTCCATAGTGAACGCCACTTTACCCGCCCGGGTGTAAACGCCATGCCCGGCACCTTTTACATTCATCGCGATGAAGCGATATGATGGAGCCACACCCGCTGCCGCCGCCGCCCATGACCGCCCTCAGCTTCGAGTTCTACCCGCCCAAGACCGACGACCAGCGTGCCCAGCTCGACCGTACCGCGGCCAAGCTCAAGGCGTACGCGCCGGAATACGTGTCCTGCACCTTCGGCGCTGGCGGCTCCACCCTGAGCTACACCTCCGAAACGGTGCGCCACCTCAAGCAGCACCACGGCTTCGAGGCCGCGCCACACCTGTCCTGCGTGGGCGGCAGCCGCGAGGAGATCCGTGAGCTGCTCAAGCTGTACCGGGCCATCGGCTGCAAGCGGATCGTCGCGCTGCGTGGCGACCTGCCTTCGGGCATGGGCCACCCCGGCGACCTGCGCTATGCGTCCGAACTGATCGCCTTCATCCGCGCCGAACACGGCGATGCCTTCCACATCGAGGTCGGCGCCTACCCGGAAACGCACCCGCAATCCGACGACGCGCTGCGCGACCTGAAGTACTTCAAGGCCAAGATCGACGCAGGCGCCGATGCCGCCATCACCCAGTACTTCTTCAATGCCGACGCGTACTTCCACTTCGTCGACGCGGTGCGCAAACTGGGCGTGCAGGTGCCGATCGTGCCGGGCATCATGCCGATCTCCAACTTCAGCCAGCTGCGCCGCTTCTCCGAACAGTGCGGCGCCGAGATCCCGCGCTGGATCGGCAAGCGCATGCAGGCCTATGGCGACGACGCCGATTCGGTGCGCGCCTTCGGTGCCGAGGTGGTGGCCCAGCTGTGCGAGCGGCTGGTGGCCGGCGGCGCACCGGGCCTGCATTTCTACACCCTCAACCTGGCCAGGCCCACCACCCAGGTATTGAAGCTGCTGGGCCGCTGAACATCGCGCACGCCACTGCTTGCAGATAACGCGCGTCCCGCTACCCTGCTGCGATGAGACCGGTCGTTCCGTTGCTGCTGTCGCTGTGCATGCTGTGCTGGGCCCCGTGGGCGCAGGCACAGGCGCAGCGCGTGAACCGTTGTACCAACGCGCAGGGCGAAACGGTGTTCACCGACCGCAGCTGCGATGCGCTGGGCGCGACGGCGCGGATGCCGCCGCGCGGTGACTCGGTCGGCAATACCGGCATCTACCGCGCCGGCTGCGCGCGCCGGTTGAGCGAGCTGACCGGGCAGATCCGCGATGCGGTGAGCCTGCAGGACGTCAACCGGCTCTCGTCGATCTACCTGTGGGGCAACGTGTCCGATGCCACCGCCAACCAGATCATCGGGCGACTGGAATCGGTAGTGCAGCGGCCCCTGCTGGACATCGCCCCGGTATACCCGGAAGTTGCCGCGCCGCCGCCGCTGCCGGTCGACCCGAACGCGACCCTGGTCGAGGCAGTGGAAGGGGCAGCGCCGCCGGCCAGCCGGCCGCGGCCGATCGGGCTGCGGCTGGAGCAGACGCTCGGTACGACGGCCACGCCGGCGCGGACGGTGTTTGGACTGCGCCGTCAGTACGGGTGTTTCTGGATCACGCTGTAGGCCACAACGCGCGGATGGCGGCGATGCCCTGCGCGCCGTGGCGGCGCGCCTGGGTGATGTCTTCCGGGTGCAGGCCGCCCAGCGCGTAGAGCGGCAGCGAGACCTGCGCGCGCAGGGTTTCAAAGGTGTCCCAGCCCATCGGCGGACTGCCGGGGTGGCTGTCGGTGGCCTGGACCGGGCCGAGCACGGCGAAGTCGCAGCCCAGCCGTTGCGCGGCCTGCAGCTGGGCCAGGTCGTGGCAGGAGGCGGCCACCAGCTGGTCGGCCGGCAATGGCCGCGCCTCCAGCTGCAGCAGCTGTTCGCCGCCCAGGTGCACGCCCACGCCGAGCCGGCGCGCCAGTTCGATATCGCGGTTGAGCAGCCACTGCACCCCGCTGCGGTGCCGGGCCACGGCCTGTTCGGCCAGGGCGATGCGGGCCGGGCTGGTCGGGGTGCGCAGCTGCACGCGGCGCACGCCGGCCTCCAG
>DGIP01000148.1 GCA_002386405.1 Stenotrophomonas maltophilia | reverse complement strand
CCCGCCGCAGCAGGCCCCGGCCCCGGCCCAGTAAGCCGGTGAACACCCGCCTGCTGCTGCGCGCGCTGTTGCTGCTGTGCCTGTGCCTGGCCCTGCCGGCCTGGGCGCAGGCCGACGCGGCGATCCCGCCGATGACCTCGCCGGTGGTGGACACCACCGGCACCCTGGATGCCGCGCAGAAGCAGGCGCTGGAAGCCCAGGCGCTGGCATTGCAGCAGCGCAAGGGCAGCCAGCTGCAGATCCTGATGGTGCCCAGCACCCAGCCGGAAACCATCGAGCAGTACACCCAGCGCGTGTTCGAGCAGTGGAAGATCGGCCGCACCGGCGTGGATGATGGCGTGCTGCTGGTGGTGGCCAAAGATGATCGCCGGGTGCGGATCGAGCCCGGCTACGGGCTGGAGGGCGCCATTCCCGATGCCATCGCCAGCCGGGTGATCCAGGAATACCTGGCCCCGCACTTCCGCAGTGGCGACTACGCCGGCGGGCTGGTCGACGGCAGCGCCGCCCTGGTCAAGCTGATCGACGGCGAGGAACTGCCGGCGCCAGTCAGTGCCCACCGCGAACCGCGTGGCAGTGGCGGCGATGGCTTCACGATGGCGCTGGTGATCGGCTTCTTCGTGGGTACCTTCGCCCGTGCGCTGCTGGGCTGGCTGCCGCGCCCGGTGCGCGCGCTGCTGGGCGGTGGCGGCGCGGCGGTGGCCGCGTTCCTGTTCACTTCGCTGTGGCTGGCCAGTGGCCTGGCCGGGCTGATCGGCCTGTTCGTGGGCTTCTCCTCCGGCCGGGTCGGCCGCTTCGCCCGCAACAGCGGCTGGGGCGGCGGTGGCTTCGGCGGCGGGGGTGGCTGGGGTGGTGGCGGTGGCTTCGGCGGCGGAGGCGGCTGGGGCGGTGGTGGTGGGCGATCCGGAGGCGGTGGCGCCTCGGGAGGCTGGTGATGCGCATCTGGCGCCATCTGTTCGCACCCTCGCTGCAGCGGACCTTTCCGCCGGACGCGCTGCAGGCCATCACCGATGCCATCGCGCAAGGCGAGCAACGCCACGGCGGCCAGGTCATGTTCGCGGTGGAAGCGGACCTGCCGCTGACCGCGCTGTGGCAGGGCATCACGCCCCGGCAGCGGGCCGAGCATGCCTTTGCCCAGCTGCGCACCTGGGATACCGAGAACAACAACGGCGTGCTGGTCTACCTGCTGCTGGCCGACCATGCCATCGAGCTGGTCGCTGACCGCGGCCTGCGCGGCAGGGTGGGCGAGGCGCAGTGGCAGGCGGTGTGCGCGCACATGCAGCAGCAGCTGCGCGGGGGCGCCCTGCAGGACGCGGTGCTGCTGGCCATTGCCGAGGTATCGGACATACTGGCGGGGCACTATCCGCCCGGCAGCGGGTCCAAGGATGACGCCCTGCCCAATACCCCGCAGTTCCTTGGTTGAGGTACGGCGGCGCTGGCCCGAGAATAGCCGCTTACCTGCAAGGCATCGCCCATGATCTATCTCCACGACATCGACCCCATCGCCATCTCGCTTGGGCCGGTCAAGGTGCACTGGTACGGCATCATGTACCTGCTCGGCTTCACCGCGGCCTGGTGGCTGGGGCGGCGGCGCATCGCGGCGGGGCGCCTGCCGGGCGTGGATGCCAACGGCTTCTCCGACCTGCTGTTCTACGCCATGCTCGGCGTGGTGGTGGGCGGCCGCGTGGGGTACATGCTGTTCTACGCGCTGGGTGATTTCCTGCACAACCCGCTGCTGCTGTTCAAGGTGTGGGATGGCGGCATGAGCTTCCACGGCGGCCTGCTGGGCGTGTTGTTCGCCTCGTGGTACTGGTCGCGCAAGCACCGCCTGCACCTGGGCGACACCATCGACTTCATGGCGCCGCTGGTACCGCTGGGCCTGGGCTTCGGCCGCATCGGCAACTTCATCGGCGCCGAGCTGTGGGGCAAGTACACCGACGGCACCTGGGGCGTGGTGTTCCCCACGGGCCTGCCGTCCCCGCTGAACCAGCTGGACATGCCGGCGCTGCGCGAGCAGTTCGCCACCGGCGCGCTCAACCCGTTCGCCCGCCACCCCTCGCAGCTGTACGAAGCACTGCTGGAAGGGCTGGTGATGTTCGTGGTGCTGTGGGCGGTGTCGGCCACGCCGCGCCACCGTTACCTGGTGTCGGGCCTGTTCGCGCTGATGTACGGCGTGTTCCGCTTCGCGGTGGAATTCGTGCGCATGCCCGACAACGGCGTGTACCTGGCCTTTGACTGGTTCACCCGCGGCCAGCTGCTGAGCCTGCCGCTGGTGGCGCTGGGCCTGGTGCTGCTGGCGTTGTCGCGCCGCGCGCCGGTGCTGCAGCCGGTGCTGCCGGCCACGCCCGCCACCGCCGGGAGCAAGGCATGAAAGCCTACCTGGACCTGCTCGAGCATGTGCTCGAACACGGCACGGAAAAATCCGACCGCACCGGCACCGGCACGCGCAGCGTGTTCGGCTGGCAGATGCGCTTCAACCTCAATGACGGTTTCCCGCTGGTCACCACCAAGAAACTGCACCTGCGCTCGATCATCCACGAGCTGCTGTGGTTCCTGAGGGGCGACACCAACATCGGCTACCTGCAGGACAACCAGGTGCGGATCTGGGACGAGTGGGCCGACGAGAACGGCGACCTTGGCCCGGTCTACGGCAAGCAGTGGCGCAGCTGGGCCACCGCCGATGGCGGCAGCATCGACCAGATGCAGTGGCTGGTGGACGAGATCAAGCGCAACCCGGATTCGCGCCGGCTGGTGGTGAGCGCCTGGAACGTGGGCGAGCTCTCGCAGATGGCGCTGATGCCGTGCCACAACCTGTTCCAGTTCTACGTGGTGGACGGCAAGCTGAGCTGCCAGCTGTACCAGCGCAGCGGCGACATTTTCCTGGGCGTGCCGTTCAACATCGCCAGCTACGCGCTGCTGACCCACATGGTGGCGCAGGCGACCGGGCTGGGCGTGGGCGATTTCGTGCACACGCTGGGCGATGCGCACCTGTACTCCAACCACTACGAACAGGCCCGCGAGCAGCTGGCGCGTGAACCGCGCGCACTGCCCACGCTGTGGCTGAATCCGGACGTGACCGATCTGTTCGGCTTCCAGTTCGACGACATCCGCATCGACGGCTACCACCCACACCCGGCGATCAAGGCGCCGGTGGCGGTATGAGGCGGGCGCTTCGAGTCGCGTTGCTGATGTTGTTGCCGGCCGCCGCACAGGCCGCCGCGCCATCGCTACCGTTGGCCGCGCAGGTCAATGCGCAGATCGTGCAGCGCCAGGTCAACGAAGGCGTCGCCGCGATGGCCGGTGCCTCCGGCGCGGGCCTGATGCCGGGCGACCTTCCGGCCGCCTGTGAGCCGGGCATGCGCAGCGCCGTGGCGGGCATGTCCAACGAGCTCGTGCGCTTCATGCAGGGCACCTTCAATGATCCGGCCTACCAGCGCACGTTCGAACAGCAGCTGGCCCAGGCGTATTCGCCCGATCAGCTGCAGGCGTTCCTGGACCGCAGCGCGGCGGGCGACCTCACCGCGTTGAGCACCGAGGTGATGTCCGCACCGGGCCTGCAGGCCACGCAGGACGCGCATCTGGCCCGCCTCACCGAGCAGGCCGACCAGGCAATGGAAGCGGACCCGCGCCTGCAGAAGGCCCTGGTCGATGTGCGCGCCGCGCAGGATCGCTGCGACGCAGTGCGCATGGAAGCAGAGCAATCATGAAACTCTCGCTGATCGCCGCGCTCGACCACGACCATGGCATCGGGCATGCCAACCAGCTGCCCTGGCAGCTGCCGGACGACCTCAAGCGTTTCAAGGCACTGACGATCGGCAAGCCGATCCTGATGGGCCGCAAGACCGCGCAGTCGCTGGGCCGCGCGTTGCCGGGCCGGCCGAACCTGGTCCTGACCCGCTCGGGCCAGGTGCCGTTCGACGGCATGCAGGCGGTGGCCACCCTCGACGAAGCACTACAGTTCGCGGCCGCTGCCGGCGCGGACGAACTGTGCGTGATCGGCGGCGGCGAGATCTACCGCCTCGCCATGGCGCAGGCCACCGACCTGCACCTGACATGGGTGGATACCCGCGTCCAGGCCGACACCCACTTCCCGCCGGTCGACCCGCAGCTGTGGGTTGAGACAACGCGTGAGCACCACGCTGCTGATGCGCGCCATGCATTCGCGTTCGATTTCGTGGATTACACGCGAAAGGCGTAACGTCAGAAGCAACAGCAACAGCCTTCGCCTGCGAATGTCTCTGGCTTGGCCGGCGCCGGTGGGTTCACGGCGCCCCCCGTACCCCCGCCACCGTCGGCCCAGCGCAGATACGTTCGCAGGCCAGGGTGTTGGCATTTGGCGCAGGGAACGGCGTACCGACCAACGGTCGGTACCTACCGACGTGGTAGAGACGCGTTACGCGGTCGTGGGGGTACCATCGCCCGCATTCCCGGCCGGCTCACGCGCACGACGTGGCTGCTGTTGCTGTTGATTCTGGCGCTGCCCACGCGGCGGCCGACCATTGCCGTTGTTGCCCGGATTACCTTCGCCGGCCGGACGACGTGCCGGCGGACGCGGCGGTGCAACCGGCTTGGGCACATCGCGGCCCGGCACCTGCACCACGCGCAGTTCTTCGGTATCCAGCTGCAGTGCCGTGAGCTTGCCGCCCCAGACCGCACCGGTGTCGATCGCATGCACGCCCTGGGTGATCGTCAGGCCCAGCGCCGACCAGTGCCCGCACACGATCTTCAGATCGCGCTCGACCCGGCCCGGCACCTCGAACCAGGGATACAGCCCCTGTTCCTGCGTGCCCGGCGTGCCCTTGTCCTCGATCCCGATCCGCCCGCGCGGCGTGCAGTAGCGCATGCGCGTGAGCAGGTTGATGATCGCCCGCGAACGGTCGTAACCGGCCAGCCCGGGCGACCAGCCCGGCTTGTCGCCGTACATGTTGCGGAACAGTTTGCGGTAGCCGCTGCCGTGCAGCTGCACCTCCACCTCGCGCGCGTGCTTCTCGGCCAGCTGCGTGGTCCACTTCGGGGCCAGGCCCGCGTGCACCATCATCCAGCCCAGCTCGCGGTCCACGTGCACCAGCTTCTGCAGGCGCAGCCACTCCAGCAGCACGTCGCGGTCCTCGGCCTGCACGATCCGCAGCAGGTCCGGGTTGACCTTGCGCTGCTCTTCCTCGGTGCGCGCACCGACGGCAAGCAGTGACAGATCATGGTTGCCCAGCACCACCACGCTCTGCTCGCGCAGCGAATGCACCAGCCGCAGCGTTTCCAGCGACTGGCCGCCCCGGTTGACCAGGTCGCCGCAGAACCACAGCCTGTCCACCGCCGGGTCGAAGCGGATCTTCTCCAGCAGGCGCTGGGTAACGTCGTAACAGCCCTGCAGGTCGCCGATGGCCCAGACACTCATGCGTGCGCCTCCATCAGTGCAGCGTGCGCGGAATGGTCAACACGAAGGGCGCGATCGGGGCGGCGAACTCGGTGCCATCGTCGGCCACCATGTCGTAATGCCCCTGCATCGTGCCGTGTTCGGTTTCCAGCATGACACCGGAGGTGTAACGGAAGTCTTCACCCGGGCGCAGCCGCGGCTGCTCGCCGATCACCCCATCGCCATCCACGTGCTCCACCCGGCCATTGCCGTCGGTGATCCGCCAGTGGCGGGCCACCAGGCGCGCGGCCACGCGGCCGCCGTTGTGGATGCGGATCGTGTAGGCAAACGCAAACCGCCCGTCCTCGGGCGTGGACTGGTCATCGAGGAAGCGCGGGGCGACCTCGACCGAGATCGCATAGTGTGCAGCGTCGTTCATCAAGGCAGTTTAGTGAAAGTTTCAATCTTCCGCGCGCGGCACGTTCGCCAACGCGATGAACTGCGCCACTTCCAGCTGCTCGGCGCGCGCATCGCTGCGCACCCCGGCTGCCTCGAACTGCTCGGGTGTCACCACCCCATTCAGTGCGTTGCGCAGCGTCTTGCGGCGCTGGCCGAAGGCGGCGCGGACCACGTCCGCGAAGCGACGGCGGTCGATGATCCCCACCGTGCCGGGATCGCGCGGCACCAGCCGGACCACCGCCGAATCGACCTTCGGCGGCGGCCGGAACGCGCCCGGCGGCACCACGAACAGCGAGGTCACCTTGCACCAGGCCTGCAGCATCACGCTGAGCCGGCCGTAGACCTTGCTGCCCGGCGCGGCGGCCATGCGGTCCACTACTTCCTTCTGCAGCATGAAGTGCATGTCGCGGATCACCGCCGCATGGTCCATCGCGTGGAACAGGATCGGCGAGGAAATGTTGTACGGCAGGTTGCCCACCAGCCGGATCTGGCCGTCGGCGGCCACCTCGGTGAAATTCACCTGCAGCACGTCGCGGTGGATGATGGTGAGTTCGCCCAGCGGTTCTGCGGCCGCCGTCAGCGGCGCGATCAGGTCGCGGTCGAATTCGATCACGGTCAGGCGCGGGTGGCGGCGCAGCAGCGGCAGGGTGATGGCGCCCTGGCCCGGGCCGATTTCGACCAGGCGGTCGTCGTCCTTCGGGTTGACCGCCAGGACGATCTTGTCGATGTAGGTGCGATCGGCCAGGAAGTGCTGGCCCAGCTGCTTTTTGGCCGGCGCGGTAAACCCGGCGGCCGAGGGGGAATGCGGGGAAGTCATGCCGCCAGTGTACGTTGGCGCGCCAGCCGGGCACACCACTGCGTGGCGGCAAGCAGGCTGGAGGGGTCGGCGATGCCGCGCCCGGCCAGGTCCAGCGCGGTGCCGTGGTCGACCGCCACGCGCGGGTAGGGCAGGCCCAGGGTGATGTTCACCGCCTGCTCGAAACCGCTGTACTTGAGCACCGGCAGGCCCTGGTCGTGGTACATCGCCAGCACCGTGTCGAACCCGGCCAGCTTCTGCGGCAGGAAGGCGGTATCGGCCGGCAGCGGGCCGACCAGGTCCATCCCTTCGGTGCGCAGCCGCTCGAGCAGCGGAATGACCAGGTCCAGTTCTTCACGGCCCAGGTGCCCGTCTTCGCCCGCATGCGGGTTCAGCCCCAGCACGGCGATCCGCGGCGTGGCGATGCCAAAGTCCCCCCGAAGCGCGCCGTGCACGATCCGCAGCGTGCGCGCCAGGCCATCGGCGGTGATCGCATCGGCCACCGCGCGCAGCGGCAGGTGGGTGGTGGCCAGCGTCACGCGGACGATGTCGTTGGCCAGCATCATCACCACCTCCACCCCGGCCTGGTCGGCCAGCAGTTCGGTGGTGCCGCTGTAGGCGATCCCGCCCTGGTTGATCACCGCCTTGTGCACCGGGCCGGTGACCACCCCGTGCAGGTGGCCGTCCAGGCAGGCCTGGCCGGCCTGCAGCAGCGCGCCGATCACCGCGCCGGCATTGGCCGGGTCGGCCTGGCCGAAGCGGGAGGGGGCCGCATTGCGGACCTCGCGCAACGGCAGATCGCCCGGCTGGCGGGCGATGGCGTCTTCAGGAAGCAGGTTCAGTGGCAGCGACAGTGCCGCTGCGGCCGCCCGCAACGTGTCCGGGTCTGCGAAGGCCAGCAGCCGGCAATCGGTGCGCGGCTGCTGGATCAGGCGAAGGCAGAGTTCCGGACCGATCCCGGCGGGCTCGCCCGGTACCAGAGCGAGCTGCGGGATCATCGCCAGTGCCTCAGGGCTTGGTCGGGGCCGGAGCCGGAGCCGGAGCTGCGGCCGGTGCCGCTGCCGGGGTGCGCAGGTCGACGTAGGCTTCGCCGCGCAGTTCCTGCAGGTAGCGGTTGTACTCTTCTTCCAGCTTGCGGCGGCCGATCGTCTCGCGGATCTGGGCACGCTTGTTGTCGGTGCCCGAATCGGTCTGGCGGGTCGCCACGCGCTGCACGATGTGCCAGCCGGCGTCGGTGCGGAACGGCTGGCTGACGCCGCCGTCGCTCAGGCCGGTGACCTGCTTGCCGAAGTCCGGGCCGAACGCCTCGGCCGGGAACCAGCCCAGATCGCCGCCCTGGCCCTTGCTGTTGGTGTCCTCGGACGAGGCCTTGGCTTCGGCCTCGAACTCGGCGCCACCGGCGATGCGCGCACGGATGGAGTCGATCTTGGCCTTGGCGGTGGCGTTGTCCTGCTGGTCGTTGACCCGGATCAGGATGTGCCGGCCGTGGTATTCGGTGATGGTCTGGCCGGTGGTGGCGGCGCTGGCATCGCGCACTTCCACCAGCTTCAACAGCTGGAAGCCGCTCGGGCCGCGCAGCGGGCCGACGACGTCGCCGGCCTTCATGCCGGTCATCATCTGCGCGAACGCGCCGGGGATCTCATCCAGCGAACGCCAGCCCAGGTCGCCGCCTTCAAGCGCGTTGGGGCTGTCCGAATAGCGGACAGCGGCCGCGTTGAAGTCCAGCTCACCCTTGTCCAGCAGGCCCTTCACGCCCTCGACCTTCTTCTGGCCGGTGGCGATCTGCTCGGCGGTGGCGCCTTCGGGCAGGGCGATCAGGATGTGGGCCAGGTGGTACTGGGTGCCCGCCGTGGCTTCCTGCTTCAGCGCGGCATCCACTTCGCCCTCGCTGACACTGATGCGGCTCTGCGCGAAGCTCTGGCGCAGGCGCTGCACGGTGATTTCATCGCGGACCGAGCTGCGGAAGTCGTTGAAGTCCACGCCATCGGCGGCCAGGCGCTGGCGCAGGGCGTCCAGGTTTGAACCGTTCTGCTGGGCAATCGCGTTCAGGGCCTGGTTGAGCTCCTGGTCGCTGACCTTGATGCCACTGCCTTCGGCACGCGTCACCTGCAGCTTGACCAGCACCAGGCGCTCGAGCACCTGGCGGCTGAGCACGTCATCGGGCGGCAGCTGGCCTTCGCGGCCGGCGTACTGGGCCTTGATGTTGATGATGGCGCGGTCCAGCTCGCTCTGCAGCACGACATCCTCGTCGACGATGGCGGCGATGCGGTCCAGCGACTGGCCCTGCTGGGCCAGCACCTGCAGCGGCGCGGAGACGGTGCTGACTGCGATCAGGGAAGCGAGTAGGACGGGGAAGGTCTTGGTCATGGGATCAGATTGGGATCGTAGTCTTCGCGCGTGGGGGCGCCCGTGGTGCTGGGCGGCACGAGATAGAGGTCGTCTCGGTAGTAACCGAGAATAGCACGGCGCAAAGTGCGGTCCGTGTTCTGGCCGATGGAGCTCAGGCCCTTGAGCACGAACTCGATCTGGAAGGAATTGTTCAGCTCACCCTCGCGGTTGCGCACGTAGCGGCGGGCCAGGGCGCGCACCGCCAGGCAGCAGCTGTCCCACTGCACGCCGCCGATGATTTCCAGCGGTGCCTTGTCCTCGAGCGAGTAGTAGTAGCGGCCCACCACGCTCCAGGTCTCGTTGATCGGATACAGGAAGGACAGGTCCACCTGTTCCAGCAGGGTGCGTTCTTCCTTGGTCGCGGTGGCCGGGGCAGCCGCATTGATGCGGTACCGGTAGTTCAGGTTGATGATGCCGTCGTTGGACATCAGGTAGCGCGCACGCACGCTGGCCAGGTCCTCGCGCTTGTACTTGGGGTCCCACTGGTAAGTGGCGCCCAGGTTCCAGCGGTCGTTGATGGCGTAGTTGGCATCGGCGATCCAGGCCGACTTGCCCTGCTCCACCTGCGAGGCGGCACCCGGCAGCGTCACCCGCGAATCATCGAAGTACAGGATCTGGCCGATGCTGCCGGAGAAGCGCTCGCGGCCGGTTTCCTGGTTGATGAAGCGGGTGGTCATCGCCATGGTCAGCTGGTTGGCATCGTTCTGGCGGTCGGCGCCGGTGTAGCGCGAATCGCGGAACAGCTGGCCCCAGCTGAAGGTGAAGTCGCGGGTATCGAAGATCGGCAGGTCGCTCTGGTCGCGGTAGGGCGTGCGCAGGTAGAACAGGCGCGGCTCCAGCGTGTGCAGGTACGAGGTGCCGCCGATGGTCGTCTCGCGGTCGAAGAACATGCCCGCGTCCAGGCTGGCGATCGGCACGCTGCGGTGCGGCGAGGTGTTGCCGCGCAGCTGGTCGGGGGTCAACGTGGTCGGATCGATGCCCGCGTCGCGCAGCGCCCGGAGCCGGGTCTGGTCGGCCAGCCCGCGGTCCAGCTCGTAGCCGGTGTAGCGGTAGGCCAGGGTCGGGGTCACATACCAGGACGCGCCGGCGAACGGCATGCTGACGTACGGCTTCACGTCCAGGCGCGAGCCATCGTAATACGGCCTCACCACGCCGGTGCGGACGTACTCGCCATCGGGCAGCTGGGTCTTCAGGTTGACGTCGTCATGGGTGAAGTGGACCGCCTCGGCGTACACGCCCACTTCCAGCCACGGCAGCAGCGGCTTGTCCCAGGTGCCAAACAGGCGCGGCTGGCGCGAATACGGCAGCGAGGATTCGGTCAGGGTGTAATCGGTCAGCTGCCAGTAGTCGGCCATCAGCCCGGCCCGCCAGTTCTGGCCGGTGCCGTAGATGCCGGCCTGGCTCTGCAGGCTGGACGTGGTCACCCCCAGCAGCTTGCTGGAGAAGTCCTCGGTATAGCGCTCGTCGCTGACCCAGGCGATGTTGGCGCGCGCCTGCCAGGTCTTGTTGATGTTGTGGTAACCGCTGTACTCGACCTGGCCACGGTCCTTGTCGCGCAGCTTGTCATTGGGCAGGTAGGCGGTCTGCAGCTCGCCACGGCCGCCGTCGTACAGATAGCGGAACTCGTTGTCGAGCATCAGGCCGCGCTTGCTCATGTAGCGCGGGGTCAAGGTGTCGTCGTAGTTCGGCGCCAGGTTGAAGTAGATCGGCTGGGCGTAGTCGAAGCCGTTGCGCCCGGACATGCCCAGCTGCGGGTACAGCAGGCCGGTCTGGCGGCGGTCGTCGATCGGGAACTTGAAGTACGGCGCCCACAGCACCGGCACGTTGCCGATGCGCAGCACCGCGTTGCGGGCGGTACCGAAGCCTTCGTCGTTGTCCACGTCGATCTGCGGCGCCGACAGCTTCCACACCGGCTGCGAAGGATCACAGGTGGTGTAGGTCGAGCGGTGCATCTGGCCCACCGAACCCTGCAGGTCGATCGAATCGGCGCCGCCGTGGCCGCGCCGGTCCACCAGCTGGTACTGGATGTCGCTGATCTTGTGGGTGTCCGATTCCTGGTTGCCTTCGGCACGCTTGGCGATCAGGCGGATCGACGAATCCTGGTAGCGCACATTGCCTTCGGCGATGTAGTTGCCACTTTCGGTGTCGAAGCTCAGGTGGTCGGTGCCCAGGAACTGGTCGCCGCGCTTCAGCGCCACGTTGCCCTGGTACTGCGGCACGGTGCTGGTACCGAACAGCGTGTCGCCTTCGATATCGGTGGGTTGCTGGTCGCGGGTTTCAGCCGCGGCCTTGTCCGCCACAGGGGCGTCCTGGAAGACGGGCAGGACATCGGTCACCGGGCACAGGCCCCAGTTCACCGGTTTGTCGTCGGCCATGGCCGGCAGGCAGATGGCGATGCTCAGGGGGAGAGGCAGCAGGCGGAGGGCTCGGCGCACGCGGGATTCGGATTCGGACGAAAACGGATCGTAGCTTGCCCCATCCCTTGCATAGGGGCAATGAAGGCTTGCCGCGGGCAAGGGTTCAGGTTCATCCGGAACGCGGCTGGCCGGCACCGATCAGAGCATCGCGCCCACATGCGCGACAGAGCATTCGGCAAGGGCCTGCAGGTCGTATCCGCCCTCCAGCATGGACACCATGCGGCCGCCGCCATGGCGGCGGGCCAGGCCGCGCAGCTCGGCGGTGATCCAGGCGAAATCCTCGGTTTCCAGCATCAGGTCGGCCTGCGGATCGCGCAGGTGGGCATCGAAACCGGCCGAGACCAGCAGCAGCTGCGGGCGGAAATCGTCGATGGCCGGCAGCATTTCGTCGGCCCACGTGTTGCGGAAACGGAAGCTGCCGCTGCCCGGGGGCAGCAGGATGTTGAGCAGGTTGCCCGCGCCACGGTCGCGGCGCAGGCCCGAGTTGGGAAACAGCCCGGCCTGGTGCGTGCTGTAGTAAGCCACGCGCGGGTCGGCCACGAAGATGTCCTGGGTGCCGTTGCCGTGGTGGACGTCGAAATCGACCACCGCGATCCGCTCCAGCCCATAGCGGTCGCGCGCGTACGCGGCCGCGATGGCGATGTTGTTGAAGAGGCAGAACCCCATCGCGGTGGTCGCGGTGGCATGGTGGCCGGGCGGGCGCACCGCGCAGAACGCCACCGGATCCTCGCCCAGCATTACCGCATCGACGGCCGCCACGCCGGCGCCGGCGGCATGCAGCGCGGCGCTGGCCGAGCCGGGCGAGGTCATGGTGTCCATGTCGATCAGCCGCAGCGGCTCGGTCTGCGGCGCCAGCACCTGATCGATCAGCGCGCTGTCGTGCACGCGCGCCAGTTCGCCGAACTTGGCCGGTGGCGCCTGGCGCCAGTCCAGCTGGTCGGGGTAGGCGGCCCGCAGGGCATCGAGCACCACCTGCAGGCGTTCGGGGCATTCGGGGTGGCCGCGGCCGGGATCGTGTTGCAGACAGGCGGGATGGGTGAAAACCAGCATGCGGACAGGGTTCCGGGGCGGTGGGGCGGCTCAGCCGTGGCGGCGGGTGTGCTGCCAGAGGACCTCGCCGTGGCCGTCGGCGCGGGCGAGCACGCGGGCCAGCACGAACAGCAGGTCCGAGAGCCGGTTGAGGTAATGCAGCGCTTCGGCGCGCACCGGTTCCTGGCGGGCCAGGGTGACGGTTTCGCGCTCGGCGCGGCGCACGATGGTGCGGGCCAGGTGGCAGCGTGCGGCGGCTTCGCCACCACCGGGCAGGATGAATTCCTTCAACGCGGGCAGGTCGGCGTTGTAGTGGTCCAGCTGGCGCTCCAGCGCCTCGACGTCGCCCGCCTGGATCGCCGCATGGCCGGGAATGCACAGCTCGCCGCCCAGGTCGAACAGCTGGTGCTGCACCGTGGTGAGCAGCGCGCGCACGTCATCGGGCAGCGCCACCGCCAGCAGCACGCCGAGCGCCGAGTTGGCCTCGTCCACGCTGCCGAAGGCGTTGACCCGTGCCGCATCCTTGTCCACCCGGCTGCCGTCGCCGAGGCCGGTGCTGCCGTCATCGCCGGTGCGGGTGTAGATGCGCGACAGCCGGTTGCCCATGCGTGCCGGGCTCAGTGCAGCGCGTCGCGGCGGGCGTGCAGCAGCTTGACGACCTGTTCGGTGGCCAGCTGCAGCGCGGCCGCCAGGCCGACGTAGATCGCGGCGGTACGCAGGTAGGGCAGGAACCAGTCCGCATAGTTCCGTGCCCAGCCCTGCAGGGTCGGTGCGGCGACCATGTCGCTGGCCCAGTAGAAGCCGCTCTGCGCGAACAGGTGGCACACCGCCACCGCCGCCAGCAGCAGGGCCGACGCCTTGGCCAGCGCGGTCCAGTCCGCGCCGTGGTAGCCCTTGCGCAGCAGCGCGCCACCGGCCCACATCGCGAAGTAGGCCGGCACCAGCAGCGCGGTACCCGGCGAGACGCAGTAATGCTGCCAGTAGCCGATGCCGCTGGCGCGGATCACCAGCACGTCGATCACGATCGCCAGCACCATCAGCAGCGGGAAGGCCCAGCGGGTCCAGCTGCGCAGGTGGAAGCCGGCAATGAAGAACACCGCCCACGAAGCGTCGGGGATCGCCGCGAAGTGATTGACCCGGGTCGCCGCCATCAGCAGCACGAGCACGAACAGGATGAAGGCGCGTTGGGCAGTGGTGGTCATGGAGGCGGGCGGTGGGAGTCCAGCGTTCATTCTAGCGCCTGCCGCCACGGGGCGTAGCCGGGCCGCACGCACTATCATGGGCGGCATGAGTGAACGTCATGACGTAGTGATCGTGGGCGGCGGCCTGGTTGGCGCCAGCCTGGCCATTGCCCTGGACCGGGCCGGCCGCGATGTCGGGCTGGTCGAGATCGCGCCGGCCGGCGCGCTGCCGCCGGTGTTCGACCAGCGCAACCTCAGTTTCGCCGCTGCCACGGTCAACGCCCTCACCGCGCTGGGGGTGATGCCGCTGCTGGGCTCGGCGGTGGGGCCGATCACCCGCATCCACGTCAGCCGCGCCGGGGATTTCGGCCGGGTCCAGATGGACGCCGCGCAGTACGATCGCCCTTGGTTCGGCCAGGTGGTGGTGGCCCGCGATTTTGGCCAGGCACTGGAAACCCGCCTGCAGGGCCTGCGTCACCTCACCCGCTACCGGCCCGCGCGGTTCGTGCGGCTGGGCGCCACCATCGATGGCTGCCGCGAAGTGGTGATCGCCGACGATAGCGGTGAGCGCACCCTGCTGGCGCGGCTGGTGGTCGGCGCCGATGGCACCCGCAGTGGCGTGCGCGAGGCGCTGGGCATCGGCGTGGACGAGCACGATTTCCAGCAGACCCTGTTCGTGGCCCGCGTGCGCGCGGCGCGCGCGCCGGATGGCACCGCGTTCGAACGCTTCACCGATACCGGCCCGACCGCCCTGCTGCCGCGCGGCGACCGCCACTACGGGGCGGTGCACGGCGTGGCCCGCGACCAGGCCGATGCGGTCCTGGCACTGGACGACGCGGCGTGGCTGGGGCGACTGCAGCAGGCCATCGGCTGGCGCGCGGGGCGGCTGCTGGAAAGCGGCCCGCGCAGTGCCTACCCGTTGGTGCAGGTGCTGGCGCAGGATCTGGTCGGCGAGCGCGCGGTGCTGCTGGGCAATGCGGCGCAGACTATCCACCCGCTGGGTGCGCAGGGCTTCAACCTGGGCCTGCGCGACGCGCTGACCCTGGCCGAACTGATCGAAACGGCTGACGACGTGGGCAGCGATGCACTGCTGCAGGCGCATGTCGCGCGCCGGGACGAGGATCGCCGCCAGACCATCGCGTTCTCCGGTGGGCTGGCGCGGCTGACCAGCAATCCCGCGCCGCTGATGCGGCCGCTGCGCAGCCTCGGGCTGCTGGCGGCGCAGGCCACGTCGATGCAGTCGATGCTGGTCGGCGGCGCGATGGGCTTCCGCGGCGAAGTTCCGGCGCTGTGCCGTGGAGCCGGCGCATGAGCCGGCGCGCGCGCGATGTAATCGTGGTGGGCGGCGGCGTGGTCGGTGCCGCCTGCGCATTGGCGCTGGCCGAGGCCGGGCTGGAGGTCACCCTGGTCGAAGGGCGCGAGCCGCCGGCGTGGCAGCCGCAGCAGCCGGACCTGCGGGTGTATGCCTTCGCCCCGGACAATGCGCAGCTGTTGCGCACCCTCGGGGTGTGGCCGGCGGTGCTGGGCGCGCGCGCCTGCGCGTACCGGCGCATGCGCGTCTGGGACGCTGCTGGTGGCGAGGAACTGCAATTCGACGCCGACCGCCTGGGCCGTGAGCAGCTGGGCTGGATCGTGGAGAACGACCTGCTGGTGGACCGGCTGTGGGCGGCCCTGCCGGCGGCGGGCGTGCAGCTGTGCTGCCCGGCGCGGGTGGACGCGCTGGAACAGGATGCCGACGGCGTGCGCGTGCGGCTCGAGGACGGACGCCGGCTGGATGCGGCGCTCGCCATCGCCGCCGACGGTGCGGACTCGACCCTGCGCCGCCTGGCCGGCGTGGAGGTCAGCCGGCAGGAGTACGGCCAGCGCGGCGTGGTCGCCTACATCGATACTGAACAGGACAACCAGGCCACGGCCTGGCAGC
>DGIP01000232.1:916-2752 GCA_002386405.1 Stenotrophomonas maltophilia | reverse complement strand
CGCTCTTCCGATCTCGCCCCGACCACTCCAGCGGCCCGGCCACGCAGGCCATCAAGGGCCCGCCGCCCACCCTGCCGCTGCGCCCGGGCTGGCTGCTGGCCACGCCGCAGCCGCTGTACGACCCGGACCTGCGCATCCTCTCCGGGCCGGAACGGATTGAATCGGGCTGGTGGGACGAAGGCGATGTGCGCCGCGATTACTACGTGGTGGAAACCGCCCTGGGCCAGCGCGCCTGGGCCTACACCGCGGCCGGTGCGCGGCACGGGCCGTTCATGCTGCACGGCTGGTTCGCATGAGCACCGCCCTGCCCGCTTACGCCGAACTGCATTGCCTGTCGGCCTTCAGTTTCCAGCGCGGCGCCTCCATTGCCGAGGAACTGTTCGCGCGGGCGAAGGAACAGGGCTACCAGGCCCTGGCGATCACCGACGAATGTTCGCTGGCCGGCATCGTGCGTGCCTGGCAGGCGGCGAAGAAACACGGGCTGGCACTGATCACCGGCGCCGAATTCCAGATCGAGGACGGGCCCAAGGTGGTGCTGCTGTGCACCGACCAGGCCGCCTATGCCGGGCTGTGCCAGCTGATCACCACCTGCCGCCGGCGTGCGCCGAAAGGCCAGTACCGCTGCCTGCGCGAGGACTTCGATGCCCTGCCCGACAGCCTGCTGTGCCTGTGGCCGGCACGTTCGCCCAGTGCCGGGGATGCGGCCTGGCTGCACGCACGCTTCCCGCACCGGCTGTGGCTGGCGGTGGAACTGCACCGCGACGCCGACGACGTGGCGCGGCTGGAAGCGCTGCTGGAATTCGGCTACGCCCACGACCTGCCGCTGCTGGCCAGCGGCGACGTGCACATGCACGTGCGCCGCCGCCGTGCGCTGCAGGACACCCTCACCGCGATCCGCCAGCACTGCACCATCGCCGATGCCGGCTGGCAGCTGTTCCCCAATGGCGAACGCCACCTGCGCACCCGCCAGGCGCTGGCCGCGCTGTACCCGCCCGAGCTGCTGGAGGAAACCCTGCGCGTGGCCGAGCGGTGCCGGTTCGACCTGGCGCAGCTGCAATACACCTACCCGCGCGAGCTGGTGCCCGACGGCCACGACCCGGCCAGCTGGCTGCGCATGCTGGTTGAAGAGGGCATGCGCTGGCGCTGGCCGGGCGGTGCCACCGAGGGCCAGCGCCGGCAGATCGAACACGAGCTGCGACTGATCCACCTCAAGCAGTACGAGTCGTACTTCCTGACCGTGCACGACATCGTGCGCTTCGCCCGCAGCCAGCAGATCCTGTGCCAGGGCCGTGGCTCGGCGGCCAATTCGTCGGTGTGCTTCGTGCTGGGCGTGACCGAGATCGACCCCAGCCACATGGAACTGCTGTTCGAACGCTTCATCTCCGAAGAACGCGACGAACCACCGGACATCGACATCGATTTCGAACACGAACGCCGCGAGGAAGTGCTGCAGTACGTGTTCAACCGCTACGGCCGCGAACGTGCCGCGCTCACCGCCGTGGCGATCAGCTACCGCGGCCGCAGCGCGGTGCGCGACGTGGCCCGCGTGCTGGGCCTGCCGCCGGACCAGGTCAACGAACTGGCCGCCTGCCTGGACCGCTGGAGCAGCCACGAGCCGCTGCCCGAGGCCCTGCGCGAACGCGGCTTCGACCCGGACACGCCGCTGATGCAGCGGGTGGTGGCGCTCACCGCCGAACTGGTGGACTTCCCGCGCCACCTGTCCCAACACCCGGGCGGCTTCGTGATTTCCGAGCACCCGCTGTCTACCCTGGTGCCGGTGGAGAACGCGGCCATGGACGACCGCACCGTGATCCAGTGGGACAAGGACGACCTGGA
>DGIP01000232.1:0-711 GCA_002386405.1 Stenotrophomonas maltophilia | reverse complement strand
GTGGGACAAGGACGACCTGGATGCCACCGGGCTGATGAAGGTCGACTGCCTGGCGCTGGGCATGCTCACCGCCGTGCGCAAATGCCTGGCCATGCTGCACGCGCATGGCGCCCCGGCGATGGGCATGGCCGACATCCCGGCCGGCGATACCGCCACCTACGACATGATCTGCCGCGCCGATACGCTGGGCGTGTTCCAGATCGAATCGCGCGCGCAGATGGCGATGCTGCCACGCATGCAGCCGCGCTGTTTCTACGACCTGGTGATCGAAGTGGCGATCGTGCGGCCCGGGCCGATCCAGGGCGACATGGTCCATCCCTACCTCAACCGCCGCAAGCGGCTCAAGGAAGAAGGGATCGAAGAGATCGATTACCCACCGGCACTGGAAAAAGTGTTCAAACGCACCCTGGGCGTGCCACTGTTCCAGGAACAGGTGATGCAGCTGGCGGTGGCCGCCGCCGGTTTCACCCCGGGCGAGGCCGACGCGCTGCGCCGCTCGATGGCGGCGTGGAAGCGGCATGGCGGGCTGGAACCGCACCGCGACAAGCTGCTGGCCGGCATGGCGAAGAACAACTACAGCCGCGAGTACGGCGAGCGCCTGTTCGAGCAGATCAAGGGCTTCGGCAGCTATGGCTTCCCGGAAAGCCACGCGGCCAGCTTCGCGCTGATCACCTATGTGAGTTGCTGGCTCAAATGCCACCACCCTTCTGC
>DGIP01000118.1 GCA_002386405.1 Stenotrophomonas maltophilia | reverse complement strand
AGCAGGCCGAGCGCGAGCCGGCCCCGGCTGCACGGCCGTGCGTGCGCCGCGCCAGCACCCCCGAAGAACGCGCGCTGGATGAGGCGCTGATGCGCCATTTCTACGGCGAATCGGCGCGGCCACCGCGTGACGCGGCCGCGGCGGACGACGCACACGCATGAGTGCGCGCTGGCCCCTGCCCACAACACCGGCTCCCGATGCGGCCGACCTGGCGCGTTGGGGAGATGCGGTGGTGGCCGTGCTGGGGCAGGCGGATGACGCGGCCGCGACCGCCGATCGGGCAGGGCAACCGTTGCTGGACCTGTTGGCGCAACTGGAATTGGTGCTGCAATCGGCCGCGCCCGGCGGCGTGCGCCGGCAGACCGGCTGGTGGGGGCGCCTGTTGGGCCGTGACGTGGAACGCGAGCTGGACGCACAGGACTGGCAACCGCGCCTTGGCCTGCTGTTGACGCAGGTCGAGCTGGTCGCGCTGGTGCTGCGCGAACAGGGCAGCCGATACCTCGCTGCGCAGGCGGCCGCGCTCGATGCGGCACGGGCCACCCAGCGGTGGGTGGACGCCGGCGCCGCGCAACTTCCCGCGCTGCCCGCACCGCTGCAGCCTGTGCTTGCCCAGCGCCTGGATCACCTGCGCCGGCTGGCCGCCGTGCGGCAGCTCGAAGCCGGGCAGTGGCAGCTGTTGTACGAACAGGACCGCGCCCTGCTGGCGCGCAGCCAGCGCATCACCGAAACGCTGCTGCCGGCCTGGCGGCAGGCGGTCCTGGCGCGCCGCGCCGATGACCAGCAGCAGCGCAATGCGCAGGCCGCGCAGCTGCAGGCGCAGATCGCCGCCGAGCTGGCCTCGGCGCAGGCTAGACTCGACTGACCCCGATACCCGATTGACCCCCTTCAAGGAGATCACGCCATGACCCAGGATCCGCAGGACAACACGGCGCTTGCCGTGGCACCGGCCGCCGTCGACGACGCCACCCTGCAGGCGCTGGGGCTGGTCGCTGACGACCTGCCGCGCATCGCGGAGATCGGCCGCAGCCTGGAGGACATCCGTCCGGGCAACCTGCAGGTGTTCGGGCGCGAAGCGGCGGCCAAGACCGCCGCGTTCTCCAGCCAGCTGCTCGACCAGGTACGCAACCGCGACCTGGATGCCAGTGGCGACAAGCTGGGCGAAGTGGTGCGCATCGCGCGCACGCTCAACCTGGATGGGCTCACCCAGCGTTCGAAGGTGCCGGTGATTGGTGGCCTGATCGACAAGCTGCGTGCCTCCAAAGGCGAGCTGGTGCAGAAGTTCAGCGACACCAACCGGCAGATCGAACAGCTGCTCGGCGATGTCGGCAGCCAGCAGGCGCTGATGGGCCAGCGTGTGGGCGAGTTCGACCGCATGCACGAGATCGTGCGCGACGAACGCCATGCGCTGGGCCTGCACATCGCGGCCGGCAAGCAGCGGCTGGCAAGCCTGCGCAGCGAGCAGCTGGCCGGTGCAGGCAGTGAAGACCCGCAGGTGCGGATCCGCCAGGGCGAGCTGGACAACGCGATCCGGCTGCTCGACAAGCGGGTGGGTGACCTGGTGGTGATGCAGCATGCCGCCGACCAGTCGCTGCCGATGATCCGCCTGATCCAGGCCAATGCGATACAGCTGATCGAGAAATTCAACACCGTCCGCGACATCACCATCCCGTCGTGGAAGCGCCAGTTCGCCATCCAGCTGTCGTTGAGCGAGCAGAAGAGCGCGGCCGAGCTGTCCAACACGATCGACGATGCGACCAACGAACTGATGCGGCGCAATGCCGACCTGATGCGGCAGACCTCGGTGGACACCGCCAAGGCGAACCAGCGCGCGGTGATCGACGTGGCGACCCTGCGCCACACCCACGAACAGCTCATCGCCACCGTGGAAGAAGTCCGCACCATCCACCGCGAAGGCATGCAGCAGCGCCAGCAGGCCGAGGTGGAACTGGCCAAGCTGCGCGACGACGTCCAGCAACGCCTGGCGGCCCCCACCGCTGCGTAAGCGGGGTAAGGCGTTACCGCAGCTTTTCGGTCAGCCATTCCGCAAGGGATTCGACCCGGGCATCCTGCGCGCCCTCCGGGGTGGCCAGCACCCAGAAGCCACCGGTCGCGGCGAAGCCCCACGGCGCCAGCAGGCGTCCGGCCGCCAGCTCATCGGCCACCAGCGGCTCCGGCGCGATCGCCACGCCCAGCCCGGCCACTGCCGCCTCCAGCAGGTAATAGAGGTGATCGAATCCGGTCCCCAGCTCCAGCTGCGCCGGGTCCAGGCGATGCGACAACGCCCAGTCCGGCCACGCCTGCGGGCGCGAGGTGGTGTGCAGCAGCGGTTCGCGCAGCAGCGCCTGCGGTGGCTGCTGGCGCAGGCGCGCCGCAGCCGGATGCTGCGGGCTGACCACCACGCCGACCCGTTCCGGGGGAAGTTAGCGCACCTGCCAGCCGCGCAGCCACGGCGACTGCGCCAGCAGCAGCACCGCATCCAGCGCCTGCTGCTGTTCGGTGAAGCTGCCGTCCTGCGCCGACCAGTGCAGCGGCAGC
>DGIP01000187.1 GCA_002386405.1 Stenotrophomonas maltophilia | reverse complement strand
CCGGGCCGACCACCAGGGTCGGGCCGCGCGGCGCGGTGGCCGGGCCGGTCAGCTGCAGCACGCCGCTGGCATCGACCTGCGCGGCGGCGTAGGCCACGGCTTCGAAGTCGTTGACGATGTACACCGTTTCCAGGCCAAGGTCGGCCTCGATCTGGCGCGCCGACAGCGGCCACGGCACGTTGGCGGTGATCACCGTGCCGTCTTCGCGGGCATAGCCGGCAGTGGCCACCACGCAGTGCGCGGGGCGCTCGCCGTCGGCGATGAAGGCCTGCAGGATGGCGCTCAGGCCGGCGTAGTCGGCATTGCGGAATTTGCGGTATTCGAGCAGCTGGACCGGATGGGCCGGATCCTGGCTGGCCTGTACGCGGGCCACGCGGACATGCGTGCCGCCCACGTCAGCGGCCAGGAACGGCGGCATCGCGGCGGGGACATGGGCCGGTACGGCGTGGGCGGCTGCGGTCACACGGGCTCCCTTGGGATACGTACGGCCAGGTCTGGACCCGGCGATTGAGCGGAGTCTGTAATCGTTCTGACAACGATGTCAACGACAACCTGACACTTTCGATGCTGCGCCGCAGCGACCTGCGTCACAAGAAAACGTTTTCAGTCCACTCCCGTCAAGATTTCGTAAAGCCGTTGCAATCAGGGGCTGTGTGAAGGTGCGGCGGGGCATTGCGGGGTTTCTGTGCAACTGCAGCATGCCGTTTTCCGGGAGTTGCGCGGAAACCAATTGTTGACAAAGGCGGGTGGCCCATCGAATAAATGTGACAACGTTGTTCCCAGCCACTCTTCCGACGCCGCCCGCGCGCCGTCGATGCAGGAGCCTTCCAGATGTCCGCAGTGCCTGCTGCTACCGCGCGTTCGAGCGTGGCCACCTCGATCCTCATCATCGGGGTGCTGTTCTTCCTGATCGGCTTCTTCACCTGGCTCAACGGCCCGCTGATCACCTTCGTCAAACTGGCCTTCGAACTGGACGAGGTCGGCGCCTTCCTGGTGCTGATGGTGTTCTACCTGTCCTACTTCTTCCTGGCGCTGCCGGCCTCGTGGATCCTCAAGCGCACCGGCATGAAGAAAGGCCTGAGCCTGAGCCTGCTGGTGATGGCCGCCGGTGCGGTGGTGTTCGCGCACTTCGCGCAGCAGCGCTGGTACCCCGGCGCGCTCAGCGGCCTGTTCATCATCGGCAGCGGCCTGGCCCTGCTGCAGACGGCGGTGAATCCGTACATCAGCATCCTGGGCCCGATCGAAACGGCCGCGCGGCGCATCGCGCTGATGGGCATCTGCAACAAGATCGCCGGCATGATTGCCCCGTTCCTGATCGGCACCCTGGTGCTGCACGGCATCGGCGACCTGTCCGAGCAGGTGGCCAGCGCCGACCCGGTGACCCGCAACGCGCTGCTGGATACCTTCGCGGCCAAGATCCAGATGCCGTACATGGCCATGGCCGGCCTGCTGGTGGTGCTGGCGGTGGGCGTGCTGTTCTCGCCGCTGCCGGAGATCAAGACCGCCGAAGCCAACGCCACCCCGGCGCGTGCGCCCGGCCTGGCCGAACGCAGCAGCATCTTCCAGTTCCCGCACCTGTGGCTGGGCGTGCTGTGCCTGTTCGTGTACGTGGGCGTGGAAGTGATGGCAGGTGATGCCATCGGCACCTACGGGCACGGGTTCGGCCTGCCGCTGGACCAGACCAAGCTGTTCACCTCCATCACCCTGTTCGCGATGCTGGTGGGCTACCTGGCCGGCCTGGCGTTGATTCCGCACCTGGTCTCGCAGTCGCGCTACCTGAGCATCTCGGCCAGCCTGGGCGTGTTGTTCTGCATCGGTGCGCTGTTCACCCAGGGCTACGTTTCGGTCGGCTTCGTGGCCGCGCTGGGCTTTGCCAACGCCATGATGTGGCCGGCGATCTTCCCGCTGGCGATCCGGGGCCTGGGCCGCTTCACCGAAACCGGCTCGGCGCTGCTGGTGATGGCCATCGCCGGTGGCGCGATCATCCCGCAGGCGTTCGCCGTGCTGAAGCAGCATTTCGACTTCCAGTGGGTGTTCGCGGGCCTGATGGTGCCGTGCTACCTGTACATCCTGTTCTACTCCCTGCACGGCCACCGGGTCGGGCTGCCCCGCGACGGGCAGTGATCGGCGATCATGGACGCCCAACCGGTGAGCCAGGAAAAGAGCATGCGTAGAGCGACCATCAAGGATGTCGCCGAACGGGCCAAGGTGTCGTTGAAGACCGTTTCGCGGGTCATCAACAACGAACCGTCGGTCATGCAGGCCACGCGCGCGCGCGTGCTGCGCGCCATTGCCGAACTCGACTACGAGCCCGATCCCGCCGCACGCAACCTGCGTACCGGCACCACGCTGGTGATCGGGCTGGTCTACGACAACCCCAACCCGTACCACATCATCGGCGTGCAGAACGGCGTGCTGGCCGCCTGTCGCGAGACCGGCTTCGGGCTGCAGATCCACCCCTGCGATTCCAGTTCGCCGATGCTGGCCGAAGAGCTCGCCGACTGGGTGCAGCGATCGCGCCTGGCCGGGCTGGTGCTGACCGCGCCGATGTCCGAACGCCGCGACCTGGTCGCCGCGCTGACCGCGCGTGGCATCAAGCTGGTCCGCATCATCGCCGCCACCGCCGATCCGCAGGATGGCGCGTGCGTGTTCGTGGACGACCGCGAGGCCGCCTACGAAATCACCGAGCACCTGATCCAGCTTGGCCACCAGCGCATCGGCTTCCTCTGGGGCGGCTCCTCGCACCGTTCCAGCGGCGAACGCCATGCCGGTTATGAAGCCGCGCTGCGCGACTACGGCATGACCGTGGACAAGCACCTGGTGGTGCAGGGCGATTACACCTTCGACGACGGCTTCCGTGGCGCGCGCCGCCTGCTGGCGCTGCGCGAACCGCCTACCGCGATCTTCGGTTCCAACGATGAAATCGCCGCCGGCGTGCTCGCCGCGGCCAAGTCGGCCGGCATGAACGTGCCTTACGACCTCTCCATTGCCGGCTTCGAGGACAGCCCCTTCTCGCGCCAGTCCTGGCCGCCGCTGACCACCGCCAAGCAGGCCACCGAAGACATCGCGCGGCATGCCGCGCGCCTGTTGATCGCGCAGCTGCGCAGCGATGCGTACGACGATGCACCGCTGCAGCTGCAGAACCAGGGCTTCGTACCGCAGCTGGTCGTGCGCGGTTCCACCGCGCCGATGCGGCCGGTCGGCACGCGGCCCCCCACCCCTGAAACCACCTGAGCCCCGCATGTCCCTGCCAGCCCCGCACGACACCCTGATGTTCCGCGAAGCCGCCGAAGCGGCCGACGTGATCGCCGCGCAGTTCGCGCGCAACGAAGCGACGGTGCAGACGCTGGCCGCGACCCTGCGCGCGGCGCCGCCGCCGTTCGTGGTGACCTGCGCACGCGGCAGTTCCGACCACGCCGCTACTTACGCCAAGTACCTGCTGGAAACCAAGCTGGGCCTGGTCACCGCGTCGGCGTCGCCGTCGGTGGGGTCGGTGTACGAATCCCCGCTGCAGCTGCGTGGGGCGCTGTACATCGTCATTTCGCAGTCCGGCAAGAGCCCGGACCTGCTGCGCAACGCCGAAGCCGCGCGCGCGGCTGGCGCGCGCGTGGTTGCGCTGGTCAACGTGGAAGATTCGCCGCTGGCGCAGCTGGCCGAAACCGTGATTCCGCTGGGTGCCGGTGCCGAACGCAGCGTGGCGGCCACCAAGAGCTACCTCGCCTCGCTGTCGGCGATCCTGCAGCTGGTGGCGTACTGGAGCCAGGATGCCGGGCTGATCGCCTCGCTGCGCACGCTGCCCGACGCACTGCGCCAGGCCTGGAACAGCGACTGGTCCGCACTGACCGATGGCCTGGTGCCGGCGCACAACCTGTTCGTGGTCGGCCGTGGCCTGGGCCTGGGCGCCGCGCAGGAAGCGGCGCTGAAGTTCAAGGAAACCTGCGGCCTGCACGCCGAAGCCTACAGTTCGGCCGAGGTCAAGCACGGGCCGATGGCGCTGGTGGGCCCGGGGTTCCCGGTGCTGGCCTTCGCCCAGCCCGATGAAACCGGCGCGGGCACCCGTGCGGTGGCCGCCGAATTCGCCGCGCGTGACGCGCAGGTCTGGCTGGCCGCACCGGATGGCGACCTGCCGCTGCCGCAGGCACCGCACCCGGCCTGCGCACCGCTGCTGACCGTGCAGGCGTTCTACAAGGCCATCAACGCGCTGGCACTGCGTCGCGGCCACAATCCCGACCTGCCGCCGCACCTGAACAAGGTCACGGAGACCGTCTGATGAAGACCGTCCTGCGCAATGCCCGCATCCTCACCGCCGACGGCTTCCGCGATGACCTCGCGGTGGTGATCGAAGCCGGGCGCATCACCGCGCTGGTGTCCGACGCCGCGCCGCAGCTGGGCAGTGCGGCCGAGCAGGTGGACCTGGGCGGTGGCTGGCTGCTGCCCGGGTTCATCGATGCGCAGGTCAATGGTGGTGGTGGCGTGCTGTTCAACAACACGCCCGACGTGGAGAGCCTGCGCACGCTGGCCGCCGCGCACCGCCGCTTCGGTACCACCGCGCTGCTGCCGACGCTGATCAGCGACGATGTGCAGGTGATGCGCAAGGCGATCGACGCGACCCGCCAGGCCATTGCCGACGGCGTGCCCGGGGTGATCGGCATCCACCTGGAAGGGCCGTACATCGCACCGGCGCGCAAGGGCACGCACGATGCCAACAAGTTCCGCGTGCCCGATGCCGACGAGATCGCCATGGCGGCCTCGCTCGACAATGGCGTGACCGTGCTGACCCTGGCCCCGGAGCGGGTGCCGCTGGACAGCATCCGCGCGCTGGTCGAACGCGGCGTGATCGTGGCCGCCGGGCACACCGCGGCAACATATGAGGAAGCACGCGCAGGGCTGGATGCCGGCATCCGCGGTTTCACCCATCTGTACAACGCGATGTCACCGCTGACCGGGCGTGAACCCGGCGCCGTGGGCGCGGCACTGGAAGATCGCGGCAGCTGGGTCGGCATCATCGCCGACGGCGTGCACGTGCACCCGGCCAGCCTGCGCGTGGCGCTGGCGACCAAGCCGCAGGGCAAGGTCATGCTGGTCACCGATGCGATGCCGCCGGTGGGTGCCGACAACCCCAGCTACGAACTCTATGGCGAAGTGATCACCGCCGTGGACGGGGTGGTGCGCAATGCGGCCGGTTCGCTCGCCGGTTCGGCGCTGGACATGGCCACGGCCGTGCGCAATACGGTGCAGCTGTTGGGCCTGTCGCTGGAGGAGGCCGTGCGGATGGCGTCGCGCTATCCGGCGCAGTTCCTCAACGTCGATGATCGCCTGGGTGAGATCGCCGAAGGCTACCAGGCCGACCTGGTGCTGCTCGACGAGGCGCTGCAGGTGCGCGCCACCTGGATTGCCGGCCAGCGCGAGGACGCATGAGCATTCCATCCTCCTCGCGCATGGGCTCCATCGATGCCCTGCGCGGGCTGACCGTGGCCGCCATGCTGCTGGTCAACAACCCTGGCGACTGGGGCCATGTGTACGCGCCGCTGCTGCATGCGGACTGGCATGGCTTCACGCCGACCGATCTGATTTTCCCGCTGTTCCTGTTCATTGCCGGCGTCTCGATGGCCTTCAGCCTGGTGCCACGCGCCACTGATCCCGACCTGCGCCCGGCGCTGGGCCGTACGCTGCTGCAACGTGCGCTGCGCATCCTTGTCGCTGGCGCGCTGCTGCACGTGCTGGCGTGGTGGCTGTTCGAGCTGCCGGCCTACCGGCTGTGGGGCGTGCTGCAGCGGATCGCGCTGTGCGTGGCGGTGGTCGGCCTGCTGGCCATCCACACCCGGCAACGCACGCAGTGGGCGGTATTGGGCGGCCTGTTGCTGGGCTATGCGGCGCTGCTGCTGGGAGCCGATACGCTGGAGCCGTGGCTCAACCCGGTCAGTCGCGTCGATACCGCGCTGTTCGCACCGTTTCTCTACAAGTACGACGCCATCACCAGGCTCGGGCATGACCCGGAAGGCCTGCTCAGCAGCGCCGGTGCCATCGCCACCACGTTGCTGGGGCTGATTGCGGGGCGCTGGCTGCGTGCCGGCAGCCTGGGCGCGCTGGCGGGGTTGGGGCTGGTACTGCTGGGCGGCGGCCTGTTGCTGGCACCGGTGCTGCCGCTCAACAAGAACCTGTGGACGCCCAGCTACGTGCTGTGGACCGGTGGCCTGTCGATCATGGCGCTGCTGCTGGCGCATTTTCTCGTTGACCGCCAGCGCTGGCCTGCAGTGGGCCGCCGTTTCGGCGTCAACGCGATTGCCGCCTACCTGGGTTCGTCGGTGATGGCGCTGGTACTGATCGCCAGTGGCGCCTGGGCGGCGTGTTACGCCGCGCTGCTGCAGCGGTTGCCTTCGATGCCGGAACTCGCGTCGCTGCTGTGCGCGGTGGGCTTCGTCCTGGCCTGGTGGGTGGTCGCCTGGGTACTGGATGCGCGACGGATCTACCTCAAGATCTGACCCCTCACGGTTTCTATACCCGGCCATCACATCCTGGACAGTAAGACTACGCGCACGGGGGCAGTAGTTTTACTGAAAGCGCACGCGTAGTCGTACAGCCGTATTCCTTCCTATGGAAAAGGATCGGGTCATGCGCCCCAGGATCGTGTTGTCGAAGCACCCGTTGGCCGACTGCATCGGCCGTATCACCCGCCTGGCCTGTGGCGCCGCGCTGCTGGCAGCCACCAGTCCCGCCTGGGCCGGTTGCGATAACACCGCACCGGCGACTGGCCAGACCGTCACCTGTACAGCGAGTCCGCCGAGTCCGCAGACTACCGCCATCACCAGTGTGGTTGGCTCCAGCAACGTCACCATCAACGTAGAGAGCGGTGCGCAATTGGTGGTCGCCGGAGGCGCATCGATCGGTCTCAATGGCGGGGCGGGGCATCTGATCGACAACCGCGGCACGATCAGCAACACCGGCGGCGGCGCCATCGTGACCAATGCGGCCACGACCGTCATCAACCGCGGCGTCATCAGTGGATCCAGCGGCATCATTTTCGGGACCGGCGCCGACCGGTTCGAGATGCTGGGCGGTACGCTCAGCGGCGGCGTTCTCCAGGGCGTAGGGAGCGACGCCATCGTCATCCGCGACGGAACGATGGACCGCATCGACCAGGGCGATGGCCAGGACAGCCTGGAGGTCAGCGGCGGGACGGTGACCGGCACGGTACAACAGGGGTCGGGCATCGATACGTTCCTGATGACCGGCGGCACCATCGGTGCGTTGCTGCAGGGCGATGGACTCGACCGCTTCCGCATGACCGACGGGCGCATCGTCGGCGCGTTCGATGACGGTGATTACGGCGAAATGACCGGCGGCCGCATCGGCCGGGTCAACATGAAGCTGGAAGACAACACCTTCCTGATGTCCGGCGGCACCATCGACGGCAACCTCGTCACCGGTTTCGGCAACGACACCATCGTGCTGTCCGATGGTTACATCGGCGGCAACATCAGCGTCAGCGGCGGCAACGATTCGGTGACCATCACCGGCGGCACCGTGCGTGGCGAGATCCGCCTCAGCTTCGGCAATGACCGTGTGGACTGGAGCGGCGGTGGGGTGGTGCATGGCCTGGTCGACATGGGCGAGGGAGACGACACGGCTGTGCTGGCCGATCTCAACGTCGCCCACCTGGGCGCATTGCCCGGCTTCGCCGGTGGCCTGGGCAATGACACCTTGAGCATGGACAACGTCAAGACCAGCGGCGTGGCGCGTTTCACCGGTTGGGAAGCGGTGGCGCTGCGCAATGACACCCAGCTCACCTTCGATGGCGACCTGGGCCTGGGCGACAGCGCCAGCGGCACCGGAACGCTCGACGTCGACCCCACCAGCACGCTGTTCGGTGGTGGCGTCAATGCCAGCATCGTTGCCTTCAACGCTGCATTGCCGGTGAGCGTGACCAACGCAGGGCGGATCGACCTGACCAATAGCACCAACGGTGCGGGCGACGCGTTCACCATCGCCGGCAACTACACCGGCAACGGCGGCGCGCTGTACCTGGACACGGTGCTGGGCGCGGACGACTCCGCGTCGGACCGGCTGGTGATCTCCAACGGCGTTGCCGACGGCACCACCGGCGTGGGCATCCTCAATGCGGGCGGCGCAGGTGCCGAAACGGTGGCCGACGGCATCCTGGTGGTGCAGGCGATCAACGGTGCCAGCACCAGCGCCAACGCGTTCGCGTTGTACAGCCCGGTGGCGGCCGGTGCATTTGAATATTTCCTGTTCAAGGGCGGCGTCAGCGCAGGGAGTGGCGAGAACTGGTACCTGCGTTCGACCCTGGTCAACGGAGCGGTCGCCGCGGCGACTTCACCGCCGACGGGTCTGGGCTCGGTGACGCCTGAGCCACCGCCGCCGGAGGCGCAGGGGGCGCCGCCGCCTGCGCTGCCGCCGCCCCCCTCACCGGATGTCCCCGAGAATCCAGACCCGGTGGCCGCGGAGCCGGCACCCCCACCGGAACCGGCCGCGCCGCCGCCGGTGCCGGAACCGCAGGTAGAGGTGCCACCGCCGGTACCGACCGAGGTGGCCGCCATTCCCGGCCCGCTGGCGGTGCCGCCGACGCCGGATGCACGTCCTTCCGAAGAGGCCATCGTGCCCCTGTACCGGCTGGAGACCAGCGAGTACTCGGTAGTGCCGCCGCTGTTGCGCGAGACCAGCCTGGCCAGCCTGGGAACCTTCCACGAACGCCAGGGCGAGCAGCGCATCCTGGCGGGGCAGGGCGGTGTCCGCGCGGCATGGGCACGGCTGGTCGGGCAAAGCCACGACCAGCATTGGGAGGGCGATGCGCAGCCCGGGTTCGACGGTGACATCCAGGGCGTGCAGGCCGGGTTGGACCTGTACGCCAACGCCGACGACAGCCGCCGCGATCAGTTCGGCGTCTTTGTCGGCCGCACCCGCGCGCAGGGCAACGTCAATGGCTTTGCGATCGGCTGGGAAAACGTCGCGGTGGGCAGCACCCGCCTGGATGACAAGCACGTGGGCCTGTACTGGACCCGCACCGGCAGCGCGGGCGGTTACCTGGACGTGGTGGTCATGCAGAGCCGTTACGACGGCGAGGCCACCTCCGCGCGTGGCATCGGAATCGACGTGGACGGTGACGGCACCACGGCGTCGGTTGAGCTGGGCAAGCCGCTGCTGCGGTTTGGCCAGTCGGCCTGGTGGCTGGAACCGCAGGTGCAGGTGATCTGGCAGCGCACCTCGGTGGACGATACCGCCGACCGGATCGCGCAGTTGCGCTTCAACGCCGACAACGCCTGGACCGGCCGCGTCGGCCTGCGCCTGGCCGCCGACTATGACATTGCCGGCAACGGATGGCAGCCGTACTTCAAGCTCAACTACTGGCAGACGCTCGATGGCGAAGACCGCATCGACTTCGACAGCAACCGCATCACCAACCAGCAGGATTCGCGCGCGCTGGAAGTCGGCTTCGGGGTGGTGGCGCGCTTCAACGCCAATGTCAGCGCGTTTGCGGTCGCCGACTACACGCGCGACCTGGAAAGCAGCCGTCAGAAGGAGCGCAAGGTGATCGAAGGCACGGTGGGGATGCGGTTCGATTTCTAGCGGGAACCGGGCATTGTGTTGCTATTGGTGGCATTACCTCCGGCGGGGAAGTACGCTTTCCGGATGCGAACCAAGCCCAATGCCCAGCCCAACCAGAGCCTGATCGACGGTATCGCGACCCTGCAGGCGCTGGCGTCCTCGCCCGAGCCGGTGGGCTGCCGCGAACTGGCCCGGCAGCTGGATGCCAACCCCACCCGGGTCAACCGGCTGCTCAAGACACTGGCCTACCTGGGCATTGCCCGGCAGACCGCCGACCGTAAATACACCGCCGGCCCGGGCATGCACGTGCTGGCCGCGCAGAGCCTGTTCGCCTCCGGGCTGATCCGCCGCGCGCTGCCCGTGCTCGAGCACCTGCGCCGGTTCGGCCATACCGTGGCGCTGGGCGTGCTGTGGAACGACAGCGTCAGCTACCTGTTCCATGCGCCGCCGGGAATCGAGGCGGCGCGGGGCCTGGGCCGCATCGGCCTGCTGCCGGCGACCACCAGCGGCATTGGCATCGTGCTGCTGGCGCAGCTGTCCGATGAGGAAGTGCGCGAGCTGTACGCCGACCGCCCCATCCCGATGTTCCCGGAGGGGATCGAGCAGCTGCTGGCCACCCTGGAACAGACCAGGCGGCAGGGGCATGCACGCGTGCACGTGGCCGACGAGCGCGACCACCACATCGTGGCCATCGCCATGGGCGATCCGGTGCATGCGGGCATCGCGATGTCCGGCTGGATCCCCGAATCGGCTACCGAAGAACTGGTGGCGGCATTGCGCGCGGCGGCCGCCGAGATCGGCTGAGGACTTTGCCGCAGTGCGGTTTGACATGTTGCTACAATAGCAATACGTTGCAGCCTTCCGAAGGGGAGGCATCGGCAATGTCCAAGCGTGCGGGCGCATGACCGGCGGCAGGAACACCAAGTGGGTGCTGCTGGCGCTGCTGTTCTTTTCCACGGTGATCAACTACCTGGACCGGCAGGCGCTGTCGATCCTGGCCACCACCATCCAGGCCGACCTGGGCATGAGCGACCTGGAATACGCCCGCGTGGTGCAGGTGTTCCTGTTTGCCTACGCGGCGGCCTACGTGATGGCGGGGCGGGTTACCGACTGGCTGGGTGCGCGCGTGGCGCTGCTGCTGTTCGTGGGCTGGTGGTCGCTGGCCAACATCGCCACCGGCTTCGTGCGCAGTGCGTTCGAGCTGGGCGCGGCGCGTTTCGCGCTGGGGCTGGGTGAGCCGGGCAACTACACGGTGGGCACCAAAGTGGTGTCGGAGCAGTTTCCCGCGCCGCAGCGTGGCCTGGCGCTGGGCCTGTACACCGCCGGTGCGATGATCGGCGCGACGCTGGCGCCGCCGTTGATCGGCGGCATTGCATTGACCTACGGCTGGCGCAGCGCGTTCTGGATCACCGGCGTGGCCGGGCTGCTGTGGATGATTGCGTGGTACTTCGTCTACCCGCGCCCGGCGCCACAGGCGGCCGCCGGGGTGCCTGCGGCGGCAACGGCCGAGGC
>DGIP01000088.1:946-3135 GCA_002386405.1 Stenotrophomonas maltophilia | reverse complement strand
CCCCGCCTTGGCGGGGTTTTTTTTGCATCGACGGTGGCTGTCAGATCACGCGGCGAGCGCGGCGTCGATGGCCGCGACCAAGCGCGCGTCGGCGGCGGGCACGTCCGGCGCGAAGCGGGCGATGACCTGGCCATCACGGCCGATCAGGAACTTCTCGAAGTTCCACAGCACGCCCGGGGCCGGGTTGACCACCAGATCCGGGTACTTGGTTACCAGGCCATCCAGCTTCTCGCGCATCGGGCCTTCGCCGGTGGCGGTCGGCTGGGCCTGGGTGAGCTGCTGGTACAGCGGGTGGATGTCAGCGCCGGCCACGCTGAGCTTGGCGAACATCGGGAAGCTCACGTTGTACTCCAGCTGGCAGAACTGCTGGATCTCTGCTTCGCTGCCCGGCTCCTGGCCCAGGAAGTTGTTGGCCGGGAAACCCAGCACTTCCAGGCCGGCCGCGTGCTTGTCGGCGTACAGCGCCTGCAGGCCTTCGTACTGCTTGGTCAGGCCGCACTTGGAGGCCACGTTGACCACCAGCAGCACCTTGCCGCGGTAGTCGGCCAGCGAGCTGGGCTGGCCTTCGATAGTGGAAACGGGAATGTCGTAGACGGTCTGGCTCACGGGAAATCCTGTGGGGTGGGAATGAAGCGGAATCAATCGACGCAGATCGTGCCCTGCGCCACGCCGTTGTCGATGCGCTGGCGGCAGCCGAAGTTCTGGCTCACGTCGGTCTGGCAGATACCGTGCGCCTTCGCACCGGCCACGAGCTCGGTTTCGCCATCGGCCAAGCACTGGCCGGTGCAATCGGTCTTGGCGCTGCAGGCCTTGCCGGCGTCGGCATACGGCTTCACGCACTGCACGCGCTGCAGGCGACCGAGCGGGCGCATTTCACCGCCGGCAGCGGCACAGCTGGCTGCGGCCGCAACGGCTGCTTCCGTGCCGGGCACAACCGCGGTGGTATCGGTCGGGTGGGACGCGGTGCTGCAACCGGCGAGCACGAACATCAGGGACAACATCAAGCCAAAGCGCATCGGTTCAATCCTTGTGGAAACCATGAAGGCGGGGGGTGCAGTGTGCGGGCAGGAGGTGTCAGTCCTGCGCGAGGGGGGTCTCATCCGCGCCGGTATCGTCATCGTCGCCACTGGCATCGCCCAGCAGCAGATCGGTC
The DNA here is from genome assembly GCA_002386405.1 of Stenotrophomonas maltophilia. GTDB lineage: Bacteria > Pseudomonadota > Gammaproteobacteria > Xanthomonadales > Xanthomonadaceae > Stenotrophomonas > Stenotrophomonas maltophilia_AD. Next base: position 1,982 of record DGIP01000088.1, on the reverse strand, counting down.
TGCTCGCTGCCCAGTGATTCCACCCCGCGCAGGCGGCGTTCGATGGTGCGGGTCTTGCGGCTGGCCTCGCCCAGGCTGCGGCCGACGGTGCTGATCTGCTTTTCGGCCTTTTCCAGGATGCCGGCGAACTTGCCGAACTCGCTCTTCACCGCGCCCAGCAGGCTCCACACTTCGCTGGAGCGCTGTTCGATGGCGAGCGTGCGGAAGCCCATCTGCAGGCTGTTGAGCAGCGCGGTGACCGTGGTCGGCCCGGCCACCACCACGCGGTGCTCGCGCTGCAGCAGGTCCACCAGCCCCGGGCGACGGATCACCTCGGCGTACAGGCCTTCGGTGGGCAGGAACATCACCGCGAAATCGGTGGTGTGCGGCGGCACGATGTACTTGTCGCAGATCGACTTGGCCTGGATCCGGATCGCGCGTTCCAGCTGCGCGCCCTGCACGCGTACGCCATCGGCGTCGCCCTGTTCCTGCGCATCGAGCAGGCGCTCGTAATCCTCGCGCGGGAACTTGGAATCGATCGGCAGCCACACCGGGGTGTCGTCATGGCCACGCCCGGGCAGGCGCACCGCGATGTCCACCATTTCGCCGCTGTCCGGGCGCACTTTGACGCCGCGCGCGTACTGCTCCTGGGTGAGGGTCTGCTCCAGGATGTTGTCCAGCTGCACTTCGCCCCAGCTGCCGCGGTTCTTGACGTTGGTCAGCACGCGCTTGAGGTCGCCCACGCCGGTGGCCAGCTGCTGCATCTCGCCCAGCCCGCGCTGCACCTGCTCCAGGCGGTCGGAGACCAGCTGGAACGATGCGCCCAGGCGCGCTTCCAGCGTGGTCTGCAGCTTCTCGTCCACCGTGACCCGCATCTGGTCCAGCTTCTGCGCGTTGTCGGCCTGCAGGTTCTGCAGCTGCTGTTCCAGCGTGGCGCGCATTTCGCCGATGCGCTGCTCGTTGCGCTGGGTCATCTCCTGCAGGCGCAGGCCCAGCGATTCGGCCAGGCGCTGCTGCGACTGCCCGGTTTCATCGCGGCCCAGGCGGGCGTCATCGG
>DGIP01000088.1:0-712 GCA_002386405.1 Stenotrophomonas maltophilia | reverse complement strand
GCCCAGGCGGGCGTCATCGGCCAGGGTCTGGCGCAGCGCGGCCAGGTGCGCGTCGTTGCGCTGCTGGGCCTGCCCGGCGTCCTCGCGGGCCTTGCGCGCGTCTTCGCCCAAGGCATCGCGCAGCAGGTCCAAGCGCTGGTCGGTGCGGGTGGACAGATCGGTCAGCGCGCGCGCGAAGGTTTCCAGCCGTGCGTCCTGCTGCCGGCCCAGCCCTTCGAGCTGCTCGCGCAGTTCACTGCGGCCGGTCCGCGCCTCTTCACGCAGGCTCTGCTCAAGGTCGCCATGGCCGGAACGCCGCAGCAGGGCTACCAGCTGCAGGATGAGGACGGCACACAGCAGGCCGCCAAGGATGAGGAATTCAGGTTGCATGGAAGAAGTGTAGGCTGAGCCGGTCTCATTCGCTGCGCCGGATCGCTCCATGCTGGATCTTCTTGGAAAGTCGACCTCGATCAACGTGCGCAAGGTGCTCTGGCTGTGCGCCGAGCTGGGCCTGGAATACCGCCAGCTCGGGGCCGACGGCCACGATGCGGATTTCCTCGCGGCCCTGCACCCGCTCAACCCGAACGGCCAGGTGCCGGTGATCCGCGATGGCAACTTCGTGCTGTGGGAGTCCAACAGCATCTGCCGCTACCTGGCCGCGCAGGCCGGCCGCCACGACCTGCTGCCGCGCGACCCGCAGCCGCGCGCGCGGGTGGCACAGTGGATGGACTGG
>DGIP01000130.1:4063-4321 GCA_002386405.1 Stenotrophomonas maltophilia | reverse complement strand
CCTGCCGTCGCCGCCCCGGTGACCCTGGTCCGCGACGACGAGGAACTGCGCCAGCTGCGCCATGAAGTGGCCGGCATGCGCACCGTCATCGAGCGCGAAATGAACCGCTTCACCGACGAGCGCCTGCGCGGTTCGGCGGTGCGTGCCGCCGCGCTGGACCTGATGGACGAATACGGCTTCGACGCGGGCATCTGCCGCGACGTGGCCCTGCAGATCCCGCTGGACACCGAAGCCCACCGCGGCCGCGGCCTGATGCTG
>DGIP01000130.1:0-3911 GCA_002386405.1 Stenotrophomonas maltophilia | reverse complement strand
CGCGGCCGCGGCCTGATGCTGGGCCTGCTGTCCAAGAAGCTGCCGATCGCCCCGGTCGACCCGCTGGAAGCCGGCGGCGTGATCGCCCTGGTCGGCCCCACCGGTGCCGGCAAGACCACCACCATCGCCAAGCTCGCCTCGCGCTTCGCCGAAGCCCACGCCGCCCGCGACGTGGCCCTGGTCACCACCGATACCGCCCGCATCGGCGCCCGCGAGCAGCTGTACGGCTTCGGCCGCCAGCTCGGCATCGCCGTGCATGAAGCCAACAGCGGCAGCGACCTGGCCCAGCTGCTGGAGCGCCTGAAGGACTACAAGCTGGTGCTGATCGACACCGCCGGCCTGGGCCCGCGTGACCGCGCCCTGGCCGCCCAGCTGCAGTGGCTGCGTGCCGCCCCGCAGATCCGCACCCTGCTGGTGCTGCCGGCCAACACCAGCTTCGGCGACATGGACGAGGTGGTTCGCCGCTTCAGCGGCGCCAACCCGCAGGGCGTGGTGCTGAGCAAGCTGGACGAGACCGGCCGCTTCGGCACCGCCCTGTCGGTGGCCGTCGACCACCGCCTGCCGATCACCTGGGTCACCGATGGCCAGGACGTTCCCGAAGACCTGCACCGGGCCAGTGCAGCCAATCTTGTACTTCGCCTTGAAGATTTGCGCCGCGCGGCCGATATGCCCTGCAACCCGGAGTTGAACCATGCCGTCGCGTGAGTATGAAAACCTGACCAGGACCTTCCCGTTGTCGGCCACCCGCAGCCAGCCGCTGGGCCCGGTCCGCACCATCGCCGTCACCGGCGGCAAGGGCGGCGTGGGCAAGACCAACGTGTCGGCCAACCTGGCCGTGGCGCTGGCGGACATGGGCAAGCGCACGCTGCTGCTGGATGCCGACCTGGGCCTGGCCAACATCGATGTGATCCTGGGCCTGCAGCCCAAGCTGACCCTGGCCGACCTGGTCGCCGGGCGCTGCACGCTGGATGAGGTGATCCTGGAAGGCCCCGGTGGCGTGCTGGTGGTGCCGGCCGCGTCCGGCCGCCGCCACATGGCCGAACTGCAGCCGGCCGAACACGTGGGCCTGGTCAACGTGTTCTCCGAACTGGAACGCGACCTGGACTTCATGGTGGTCGACACCGCCGCCGGCATCACCGACGGCGTGCTCACCTTCTGCCAGGCCGCCCAGGACACCGTGGTGGTGGTCTGCGACGAGCCGGCTTCGATCACCGACGCCTACGCCCTGATCAAGGTGCTTTCGCGCGAACGTGGCGTGGACCGCATCCAGGTGGTGGCCAACATGGTGCGCGACCCCAACGAAGGCCGCGTGCTGTATGAAAAGCTGAGCCGGGTCTGCGACAAGTTCCTGGCCGATGTCTCGCTGAACTACCTGGGCTGCGTGCCGCAGGACGACTGGCTGCGCCTGTCGGTGCAGCGCCAGCAGCCGGTGGTGAAGGCCTACCCGTCCAGCCCGTCGGCGCAGGCGATCGCCGAGATCGCCCGCCGCACCGCGCGCTGGCAGGCCCCGACCGAGCCGCGCGGCGGCGTTGAATTCTTCCTGGAACGCATCCTCAAGCAACGCGGGGTGACCGCATGAAAGGCGCCGCACAATACAAAGAGGTGCAGCGCGCCGCAGCCAACGAGTGCATTGCCCAGCACTCGGACCTGGTCCGGCGCATCGCCCACCACCTGGCCGCACGCCTGCCGGCCAGCGTTGAAGTCGACGACCTGATCCAGGCCGGCATGATGGGCCTGATCGAAGCCTCGCGCAGTTACGACGCCGACCAGGGCGCCTCGTTCGAAACCTATGCCTCGATCCGCATCCGCGGCTCGATGATCGACGAGATCCGCCGGGGCGACTGGGTGCCGCGTTCGGTGCACCGCCGTGCCCGCGACGCCGCCTCCACCATCCGCCGGCTGGAGCAGAGCACCGGCCGTGCGGCCAGCGCCACCGAAGTGGCCGCCGCGATGGACATGCCGCTGCCCGATTACCTGCGCCTGATGGAAGACGCCGCGCGTGGCCAGGTGCTGAGCCTGGAATCGCGGATCGAAGACCAGGGCGAGCTGGATACCGTCGCCCAGGGCGGCCCGACCCCGCAGCAGGTGCTGGAGCGCGGCGAGTTCGGCCGCGAACTGGGCAATGCGATCGGCCTGCTGCCCGAACGCGAACAGCTGGTGCTGTCGCTGTATTACGAGCAGGAACTGAACCTGAAAGAGATCGGCGCGGTGCTCGGCGTCAGCGAGTCGCGCGTCTGCCAGATCCATGGCCAGGCAGTGCTGCGCCTGCGTGGCCGACTGAAGATCTTCGAGGCGGCCGACGCCGGCCTCGAGAACACTTGATACCGAGGAAAGTGCTTTGAACAAGAACATGCGTATCCTGATCGTCGACGATTTCTCGACCATGCGTCGTATCGTCAAGAACCTGCTGGGCGATCTGGGCTTCACCAATACGGCCGAAGCCGAGGACGGGCATGCCGCGCTGGCCCTGCTGCAGAGCCAGCCGTTCGATTTCGTGGTCACCGACTGGAACATGCCGGTCATGACCGGTATCGACCTGCTCAAGGCGATCCGCGCCGACGCCAAGCTCAAGACCCTGCCGGTCCTGATGGTCACCGCGGAAGCCAAGCGCGAGCAGATCATCGAAGCCGCCCAGTCCGGTGTGAACGGCTACATCATCAAGCCATTCACCGCTGCGACCCTGGAAGAAAAGCTCGGCAAGATCTTCGAGCGCCTGGCGGCGAGTGCCTGATGGAAACCCTTCGCGACAAATCGGCGCTGGTGCAGCGCCTGCAGGATGCCCTGGCCGCGCTGGAAAGCGGTGACGAAGCCGGTTGGCGCCGGGAAATCGACGCCCTGGCCGCGCTGCGCACCCAGCCGATGATGGCCGGGCTGAACCGGCTTGCCCGCGAGCTGGGCCAGGCGCTGGGCGAACTGCCCACCGTGCCCAGCGAAGCCGGCGAGCTGGACGATGCCTGCGCGCGCCTGGACCACGTGGTGGCGATGACCGAACAGGCCACCCACCGCACCCTGGACCTGGCCGAGGAATGCCGCGCGCTCACCGAGCAGCTGCGCGCCAACGGGCTGAGCCCGGACCAGGACCAGCAGCTGGACCGCATCCGCCACAACCTCACCGAGATCGCGCTCACCCAGAGCTACCAGGATCTCACCGGGCAGATCATCCGCCGCGTGGTGGGCATCGTGCGCCGCGTGCACGAAGGCTTCGGCGCGCTCGGCCTGCCGCCGCCGGACGACAGCGCCCACAAGCGCGACAACGGCCTGGCCGGTCCGGCCGTGAGCGGCCTGGACCGCCATCAGGTGTCGCAGGTGGACGCCGACGACCTGCTTTCCGATTTGGGGCTTTGAAACCATGAGTGCTGTTCCAGACGACATTGCTGCAGACTTCATCCTCGAGGCCCAGGAGATCCTGGATCGCCTCGGCGAACAGCTGGTGTCGCTGGAGCAGTCGCCCCAGGACAGCGACCAGCTCAACGCGGTGTTCCGCGGGTTCCACACGCTCAAGGGCGGTGCCGGCTTCCTGGGCATCCAGGCCATGGTCGAGCTGTGCCACGCCGCCGAAGAAACCCTGGGCATGGCCCGTTCGGGCCAGGCCGTGCTGCAGGCCCACCACTTCGACGCCGGCCAGCAATCGCTGGATTACCTGCAGTCCATGCTCGATTCGGTGGCCGCCGGCACCGAGCCGGGCTATGCCCCGCCGGAGCTGATCGCGCAGTTCGACGTCAACGGACCGGCCACGCCGGCCCCGGTTGCGGCTGCCGCCGCCTCCAGCGGCGACCTGATCACCGACGATGAGTTCGAGGCCCTGCTGGATACGCTGCACGGCGGCGCGGCACCGACCGCCGTGACGAAAAAGAAAGACGACGGCCTGATCGGCGAAGACGAATTCGAAGCGCTGCTCGACCAGCTGCATG
>DGIP01000285.1 GCA_002386405.1 Stenotrophomonas maltophilia | reverse complement strand
GGCGGCGCGCAGGTTGGCCAGCAGCGTTTCCAACGCCTTGGCATCCTGGCCCAGCGCTTTTTCGCGTTCGCTGCGGTCCTTGTAGCGTTCGTCCAGACTGGCCACGGTCTGCGCGCGGGTGCGTCGGTCCTGGGCCAGGCTGGCGGCCTGCTGCTTCTGCTGCTGGCGGGTGCCTTCCAGCGCCTGCCGGCGTTCTTCGATCTGCACTTCCACCGTTTCCAGTTCGGTCAGGTCAGCGGTCAGTGCGCCGATGCGCCGGGCGCGTTCGCGCTGCAGGTAGCGGTGGTAGGCCAGGGTGCGGTTGGCATCGGCTACCCGGTCCTGCGACAGCAGCAGCTTCAACGGTGCGTTGTTGCCGATCCGGTAGGCGGCGCGCAGCAGCGAGGCCAGTTCCTGACGCTGCGCCTTCAAACCGGCCTGCAGTTCGGTGCGGCGCTGCTGCAGTTCCTGCAGGGCGCGGGTCTCGCGCTCCAGCGCGGTTTCGGTCTGGGCCAGCACGCGGCCGGTGCGGGCAACCTTCTCATCGGCCTCGCGCAGCTGGCGCGAGGCCTGCCCACGCTGCCCTTCCAATGTGCGGCGTTCCTGGGCGACGCCCTTGAGCTCGGTACGCAGCTTCTGCAGCTTGCGTTCGGCCTCCTTCGGGTTCTGCGCGGCCAGCGGCGCAGCGCCGATCATTGCCAGAATCAATGCCAGCGCCGACAGCGCTACCGGCCAGCGCGAGCCACGGCCGTGCCCAGCGATCGGATTGTTATTCCGGCGTGAGGAAAAGACGTTGGGGCGCAAGGGCTTTCCAGTGACTTCAGGCAGATGCGGATCGCAGCGCTGCATGGTGACATTCCTGAAGGCGGCCTGCCAGCCGCATACCGGACGATGCCCCCATGAAACTTTCCCCGCTTCCGCTGCTGTTGGCCCTGATGATCCCCTGCGGGTCGGCCTGGGCCGCTGACGACATCAGCAAGGTCAATGGCAGCATTACTGCTGAACCCGGCCAGGCCTATGGCGACCTGGAAACGGTGAACGGCAACATCAAGGTGGGCGCGGGCGCGAGCACCCACAGCATCGAGACCGTCAATGGCAGCATTGCCGTGGACGAAGGTGCGCGCACCGGCAGCGTCTCGACCGTCAACGGCAGGATCGTGATCGGCCCCCGCGTGATCGCGGGCGGCAACCTGGAAACGGTCAACGGCAGCATCTTCACCGATCGCGGCAGCCAGATCGAAGGCAGCATCGAAACGGTCAACGGTGGCATCGGCCTGGTCGAGACGCGCCTTCGCAACAGCATTACGACGGTCAACGGCGACATTACCGTCGGCGTCGGCTCGCAGGTCGAGGGCGGCATCCACGTCGAGAAGCCCAACTTCAACATCTCGCTCAGCGCGCCGCGCAAGCCGCGCGTGATCATCGGCCCGAAGGCGTCCGTCGCCGGCGAGCTGCATTTCGAGCGGGAGGTCGTGCTGTACGTGCACCGTACGGCCAGCATCGGCCCGGTGACCGGCGCCGAACCCGTGCCGTTCGACACCGACGCCGCGCCCGCCAATTGATACGCTTTCACCCGGTGCCCGCGCACCGGCCCTTTGTCTCCAGGAATCCATGATGTCCCGCAAACTTCTGTTGTGCCTGGCCGCCACCGCCGCGCTCACCGCGTGCAAGGGCGAGACCACTGCACCGGCCGCCGCGCCGGCTGCTGATACCGCCCCGGCCGCCGCCGGCCACGCCTTCTCGGCCGAGATCAACGCCGGCGACTTCGGCGAGCTGGTCAAGACCCTGTCGTCGGATGCGTTCGAAGGCCGCGCGCCGGGCAGCACCGGCGAAGACCGCACGGTGGAGTACATCCGCGACCAGATGCAGCGCATCGGCCTGCAGCCGGGCAATGGCGACAGCTGGTTCCAGGAGGTGGCGATGACCGAAACCACCGCCGATGAGACCACCGTGCTGAAGCTGGACCAGGCCGGCAAGCAGCGCGACCTGAAGTTCGGCACCGACATGGTGATCGGCACCCGCAGTGGCCAGAAGGAAGTGAAGATCGACGGCAGCGACCTGGTCTTCGTCGGCTACGGCGTGGATGCGCCGGAGCAGAAGTGGAACGACTACGCCGGCCAGGACTGGAAGGGCAAGACGGTGGTCATGTTCGTCAACGACCCGGGCTTCCACGTCAACGACGAGAAGCTGTTCGACGGCAAGCGCATGACCTACTACGGCCGCTGGACCTACAAGTTCGAGGAGGCCGCCCGCAAGGGTGCCGCCGCGGCGCTGATCGTGCATGACACCGCCGGCGCTTCGTACGGTTGGGACGTGGTCAAGAACTCGTGGGCCGGCCCGCAGTACGACCTGCCGGCCAAGGACGATCCGGAACCCCGCCTGCCGGCGCAGGGCTGGCTGAGTGCCGATGCGGCGCGCCAGCTGTTCGCCGATGCCGGGCTGGACCTGGACCAGGCCTACAAGGATGCCAACAAGCGCGGCTTCAAGCCGGTTCCGCTGAAGGCGAAGATCTCGTTGGACCTGAAGAGCACCATCGCCGAGAAGAAGTCGCGCAACGTGGTCGGCGTGCTGCCGGGCACCAAGCATGCCGACGAGGCCGTGCTGTACATGGCGCACTGGGACCACCTGGGCAAGCACGAAGGCGAGCAGGGCGACAACATCTACAACGGTGCCATCGACAACGCCACCGGCGTGGCCGGCATCCTGGAGATCGCCGACGCGATGGCGCATGAGCAGCCGGCACCGGAGCGTTCGGTGGTGTTCCTGGCGGTGACGCTGGAAGAATCGGGCCTGCTGGGATCGAAGTACTACGTGAACCACCCGACCTTCCCGCTGGACAAGATTGCCGGCGTGATCAACATCGATGCGATGTCGGTGGCCGGCAAGGCCAAGGACCTGACCGTGACCGGCTTCGGCAGCTCGCAGCTGGAGGACATCCTCAAGCCGCTGGCGGCGGAGAAGGGTCGCACGCTGCATGGCGAAACCTCGGTGCAGAGCGGCTTCTACTTCCGTTCGGACCACTTCAACTTCGCCAAGGCCGGCGTGCCGGCGCTGTATGCGGACGGTGGCGAGGACCTGCTCGACGGTGGCGTGGATGCCGGCCGCAAGGCGGCTGAAGCATACGGCCGCGACCGTTACCACGGCCCGAAGGACGAGTACGACGCCAGCACCTGGAAGCTGGACGGCACCGTGGAAGACCTGGAACTGCTGCACGGCGTAGGCAAGGCCATCGCAGTGGGCGGCCAGTGGCCGAACTGGTACGAGGGCAACCCGTTCAAGGCGGCCCGCGACGAGATGATGAAGGGCAAGACCGAGGCGGCTGCGCCGGCCCCGGCGGCGAAGTAAGCCTGACCCACATCGCTGATTGAAAGGAAGCGGCGCCTTTGGGCGCCGCTTCTTTTTTGGGGGTCACTCGGTGGCGGAGGGCCACCGCGTCCAGCAATACGGGTACTCGCCTACCTTTGTAGCGAGTCCCGAACGAACCGGGTTCTCGATCAGGTAGTTGGCCTGTGTGAGTAAAGATTCGTCGGAGCGGATGCAGTGGTCGTAGAAGCCGCGCTGCCATAGAGGGCCTTGGCTGCTGCGGTGAAGGTTCACGGCGCGCGAGGAGCGGGATTTGAAGGCCTGCACACAGCGGCTGATGTTGCCGTTGCCGAGCTGCATCAACCAATGAACATGGTCGGGCATGACCACCCAGGCAAGCGTGCGGGAGCGATGTTCGCGATCGGAGCAGCGAAGCGCCTCGACCACGCATTCGACGGCGGCGTCATCGACAAAGATCGATTCGCGGCCGGCCACTACGGTGGTGAGCATGTAGTACGCCCCCTGAAGCGAGCGGCGGCCGATGAGGAGGCGTGGACTGGACATGACCACAGAGTGGCGTTTGCCCGAGGCCGGTAGTATCCGGCAACTATCAATCAACCTGTCAGACGAAGCCGGTAGGGTCGCATCCCAATCGACCGCCGAGGTGGTGATTACCGCATTGGGGCATGACCACGAACGCAGGCAAGGCGTTTCGATCGGGGTCCCTGCGTCACCGTGCCGGTCACCGTTATCGGCAGTCGTTTGGGAACCGACCCTACGGCGTCCCCAACACGGCAGGTGCCGACCGTTGGTCGGCACGCGCGCACCCATCGCGGAATGGCCGGTGGTATCCGGGAAGTCGCAATCAAGTCGCCAGGAGACCCCGGTAGGGTTGCATCCCAATCAACCGCCGTGGTGGTGATTACCCCATTGGGGCATGACCACGAACGCAGGCAAAGAAAAAACCCCGCTGCGTGAGCAGCGGGGTTTTTGGGTGT
>DGIP01000196.1:1121-4493 GCA_002386405.1 Stenotrophomonas maltophilia | reverse complement strand
GCAACGCCTGCGCCGGCGCCGCCGCATCCACGTCGAACGACTGCACGCGCCGGGTCAGCTGGCGCAGCGGCCGGGTCACCCAGCGGAACGCCACCGCACCGGCCAGCAGGCCGATGCCGGCCACGATCGCCAGCGACCACAGCGTGGTGCGCAGCGTGGCGTTGGCCGCGATGTTGGCCGCCAGCGCCTCGCGCTGCTCGCCCACCAGCACCACGTAGATGTAGCCGGCCTGGCGGCCCTGCACGAACAGCGGCGCGGCGTTGAACACCTTGCGCCCGCGTTCGCTGCGCGGGTCATCGCCAAGGATCGGCAGCGGGTCATCGCGCAGCAGTGCCTGCACCGGCGCCAGGTCCACGCGGTCGCGTTTGAGGTGTCCGGTGGGCGCATCGTGGCCGAGGATGCGGCCCTGGTCGTCCAGCAGATACACCTCCACGCTCGGATTGACCGCCATCAGCTTGCCGAACAGCGCGCGTACCTCGCCGGTGCGCATGCCGCCGCCATCCATCAGCTCGCCGCTGCGCGCGATGTGCTCGGCCAGCCCGCGCGACAGCCGCTGCACCGTTTCCTGCTCGTGCAGGGTGGTGCTGCGCATCTGGATCGCCATCAGCGCACCACAGCACACCAGCAGCAGCGCGAAGAACGCCACCGACAACCGCTGCGACAGCGACAACCGGATCATGCCGCCGCGCCTTCGCTGCCATCGACCAGCTTGTAGCCACGGCCCCACACGGTCTGGATACGCTGCGGCGAGGCCGGGTCGCGCTCGATCTTGTTGCGCAGCCGGTTGATGTGGGTGTTCACCGTGTGCTCGTACCCATCGTGCTGGTAGCCCCAGACCTGGTTGAGCAGGTCCATGCGCGAATACACCTGGCCCGGGTGGCGGGCGAAGAAGTACAGCAGGTCGAATTCGCGTGGGGTCAGCTCCAGCGCGCGCCCTTCCACCTGCGCGGTGCGCGCCACCGGGTCGATGCGCAGCCCGGCCACGGCCAGTTCACCGGCATCGATGCGCGCGTTCTGTGCCATCGCTTCCACCCGGCGCAGCAGCGCCTTGACCCGCGCCACCAGCTCCAGCATCGAGAACGGCTTGGCCAGGTAATCGTCCGCGCCCAGTTCCAGGCCCAGGATGCGGTGCACTTCGCTGGCGCGTGCACTGGTGATGATGATCGGGGTATAGCGCGCCATGCCGCGCGCGCGCCGGCAGATCTCCAGCCCGTCCACCCCCGGCAGCATCAGGTCCAGCACCAGCGCGCTCCACGGCTGCGCCTCCAGCAGGGCCAGGCCCTCGTCGCCGGTGGCCGCGTGGGTGACCTCGTAGCCCTCGTCGCGCAGGTGCATGCGCAGCAGGTTGGCGATGTGGACATCGTCTTCGACGATCAGGACGCGCTTGGCACTGCTCATTGGCACGGTGACGGGCAACGGGAAGGTGAACGCATTGTGGCCAGATCCGGACCTGAATGTGTCACGGAAAATTTAACCCTGCGTGAGGATTCGTTGACCGGCCCGGGCGCAGCATGGCCCCATCGTTTCCAGACCGGGAGATCGCCATGCGTTGTACCCGTCGCAGACTGCTCGGCATGGGCGCCATCGGCGCCGCGGCCGGCCTGTTCGGCCTGACCGCCTGCAGTGGCTCGGCCCCCGCCGCACCGGCGCCCACCCGCCGTTTCGAGGTGATGCGCACCGATGCGCAGTGGCGCGAACAGCTCAGCCCGGCGCAGTACGCCGTGCTGCGCCGGCAGAGCACCGAGCGCCCCTTCAGCAGCCCGCTCAACAAGGAACACCGGCGCGGCACCTTTACCTGTGCCGGGTGCGCGCTGCCGTTGTTCTCCTCCTCCACCAAGTTCGACAGCGGCACTGGCTGGCCCAGCTTCTGGGCACCGCTGCACGACGCCGTTGGCGAGGACCGCGACACCACCCTGGGCATGCTGCGCGTGGAAGCGCACTGCCGGCGCTGTGGTGGGCACCTGGGCCATGTGTTCGATGACGGCCCGCGCCCGACCGGGCTGCGCTACTGCATGAACGGCGTGGCGATGAACTTCGTCGCCGCTGACGAAGAGACACGCGTGCGGCTACCCAACCGCACGTAACGCCGATGACGCAGCCGGGCAGGGCCCGGCTCTACCCCCGATAAGGAACGTTCGATGATTCTGCTTGTACTTGCCTACCTGGGCGGCGTGTTGACCATTCTCAGCCCGTGCATCCTGCCGGTGCTGCCGTTCGTGTTTGCCCGTTCCGACCGCCCGTTCCTGCGCAGCGGCCTGCCGCTGCTGATCGGCATGGCGTTGATGTTCGCCGTGGTGGCCAGCCTGGCCGCGGTGGGCAGCCAGTGGGTGGCGCAGGCCAACCAGGTCGGGCGCTGGATCGCGCTGGTGGTGATGGCGCTGTTCGCCGTTGCACTGCTGTGGCCGGCACTGGCCGACCGCCTGTTGTCGCCGTTCCAGCGGCTGGGCGCGCGGCTCAGTGCATCCGCCGACAAGGCCACCGATGCCGGGCGCGGCGGCGTGGGTACCTCGCTGCTGATCGGCGTGGCCACCGGGCTGCTGTGGGCGCCGTGCGCCGGCCCGATCCTGGGGCTGATCCTCACCGGCGCTGCCCTGCAGGGTGCCAGCGTGGGCACCAGCGGGCTGCTGCTGGCCTATGCACTGGGCGCGGCCACCTCGCTGGGGCTGGCGATCTGGATTGGCGGGCGCGTGTTCACCGCGCTCAAGCGGCGGCTGGGCGCGGGCGAGTGGATCCGCCGTGCGCTCGGCGTGGCCGCGCTGCTGGCGGTGGTGGCCATAGCGATGGGCTGGGATACCGGCGTGCTCACCCGGCTGTCGTCGGTCAGCACCGCGCGGCTGGAACAGGGCCTGCTGGATGCCCTGCCCGGCCAGGCGCCCGATGCCGGCCCGGCGATGATGATGCGCGCCGCCGATGCGCCGGCCGGTGCCGAGCTTCCGGTGGAAGGCACGCTGCCGTCGCTGGACGGTGCCACCGGCTGGCTCAACAGCCCGCCGCTGACCGCCGAAGGCCTGCGCGGCAAGGTGGTGCTGGTCGATTTCTGGACCTATTCCTGCATCAACTGCCTGCGCGCCCTGCCCTATGTGCGCGAGTGGGAACAGCGTTACCGCGACCAGGGCCTGGTGGTGATCGGCGTGCATGCGCCGGAGTTCGCCTTCGAGCGCAACCTGGGCAACGTGCAGCGCGCGGTGAAGGAACTGAAGATCGACTACCCGGTGGCGATCGACAACGAGTTCGCGATCTGGCGCGGCTTCAACAACCGCTACTGGCCGGCGCATTACTTCATCGACGCGCAGGGCCGCATCCGTGCGCACCACTTCGGTGAAGGCAACTACGCGCAGTCCGAACGGATCATCCGCCAGCTGCTGCGCGAAG
>DGIP01000196.1:616-950 GCA_002386405.1 Stenotrophomonas maltophilia | reverse complement strand
TCCGCCAGCTGCTGCGCGAAGCGGGCGCCAACCTGCCCGATGAACCGGCCCAGGCCATGGCGATGGCCGCCAGCGCACCGCGCGCCGGGGTGGAACTGCAGGCCGACATGTCCAACCTCAAGTCGCCGGAGACCTACCTCGGGTACGCGCGTGCGGAGAACTTCGCCTCGCCGGACGGCCAGCGCCGCGATGCACCGGCCGATTACGCGCTTCCGTCCACGTTCGCCCTGAACCAGTGGGCCTTGGCCGGGCGCTGGACGGTGGGTGACGAAGACGCCCAGCTGCAACGCGCCGGTGGCCGTATCGCATTCCGCTTCCATGCGCGCGACCTGCA
>DGIP01000196.1:0-392 GCA_002386405.1 Stenotrophomonas maltophilia | reverse complement strand
CTGGTGCTGGCACCGGGCGCGGACGGCAAGCCGGTGCGGTTCCGCGTGCTGATCGACGGCCAGCCGCCCGGCGCCTCGGCCGGTGGCGATGTCGGCGCCGATGGCAGCGGCACGGTCGACGAGCACCGCCTGTACCAGCTGATCCGCCAGTCCGGCGATGTCGGCGAGCGCACGTTCGAGATCGAGTTCCTCGATCCCGGGGTGCACGCCTATGCCTTCACCTTCGGTTGAACCAGGAGAGCCCCATGCGTGTTTCCTTCGACAAACTCGTGGCCGGTGGCATTGCCGCTGCCATTGCTGCGTTGACCATCAGCGCAGTGGTCAGCCTGGACCGACCCGCGTATGCGGCGGCGGCCGACGCGGTGGTGGCGGTGCCGGCACCGGCGGGCGCG
>DGIP01000240.1 GCA_002386405.1 Stenotrophomonas maltophilia | reverse complement strand
TCGTGGCCGGTGGCATTGCCGCTGCCATTGCTGCGTTGACCATCAGCGCAGTGGTCAGCCTGGACCGACCCGCGTATGCGGCGGCGGCCGACGCGGTGGTGGCGGTGCCGGCACCGGCGGGCGCGGCCGACCCGAAGCTGCCCGGCAAGCGCGCGCAGGTGGTGTTCGCCGGCGGCTGCTTCTGGGGCGTGCAGGGCGTGTTCCAGCACATCAAGGGCGTGGACAACGCGGTCTCCGGCTACATCGGTGGGCGCCCGGCCGACGCGAACTATTCGCGCGTCAGTGGCGGTGGCACCGGCCATGCCGAAGCGGTGCAGGTGACCTACGACCCCAGCCAGGTGAGCTACGGCCAGTTGATGCAGGTGTTCTTCTCGGTGGCGCACGATCCGACCCAGCTCAACCGCCAAGGCCCGGACCGGGGCACGCAGTACCGCTCGGCGGTGTTCGCCGACGATGCCGCGCAGCGTGATGCCACCCGCGCCTACATCGCGCAGCTGCAGCAGGCGCGCGCGTATGCGGCGCCGGTGGTGACCACGGTTGACGGCGGCAAGCCGTTCGTTGCCGCCGAGGGCTACCACCAGAACTACCTGACGCTGCACCCGGAGTCGTTGTACATCCGCATCAACGACCAGCCCAAGGTAGCCGCGCTGCAGCGCATGTACCCGCAGCTGTACCGCGAGAAGCCGAGGTTGGTGTCAACCTTGTCCGCAAGGTAGCGGTTGGCACGGCGGTAGAGGCCGACCGTTGGTCGTCCTTCGCCGTGGCGAACGCCAGGTTGCAAGCCAGCCAGGGTACAGCGCACCATACTGGCGACCCTCATGGTTACAGATTCCATGGCCGCCAACCTCTACCAATCGCTGGCCGACGAAATGGCCGACGCCATCCACACCGGCCGCCTGCCGGCCGGCGCGCGGCTGCCGTCGCTACGCGGGCTGGCCGCGCAGCGCCAGCTCAGCTTGAACACGGTGATCGCCGCCTACCGGCAGCTTGAGGACGCCGGGCTGGTGATGCCCAGGCCCAAGGCCGGGTTCGTGGTCAGCGCGCGCCTGCCCGAACCCACCCGTTCGCTGCGCCAGGCCCCGGCACTGGCCACCACCCAGGCCCAGCAGCTGATGATGGCGCGCGTGCTGGAGGCGCAGCGGCAACCGGGCATCGTCGACCTGGCGTTCGCCGGTCCGCGCGGCGAGCGCTTCTACCCCGCCGCACGGCTGGCCCGTGCCACCGCGCAGGTACTGCGGCGCACCCCGGCGATGGTGCGCACCTACGCGCGCCCCAACGGCGCCAAGCGGCTGCTGGAGCAGATCGTACGGCGCGGCCCGCGGCTGGGCCTGCACACCACGGTGGAGCGGCTGGTGCTCACCCATGGCGCGATGGAAGCGCTGCAGCTGGCCCTGCGTGCGGTGACCCGGCCGGGCGATGCGGTCGGCATCGAAGCCCCCTCCTACTTCAACCTGTACCCGTTGCTGGCCAACCTGGGCCTGAAGGCGATCGAACTGCCCACCGACCCACGCGAGGGGCTGGACGTGGACGCGGTGGAAGCACAGCTGCAGGCGGGTGCGCTCGCCGCCATCGTCGCGATGCCCAGCGTGCACAACCCGCTGGGCTGCACCCTGCCGGTGCCGGCCAAGCAGCGCCTGGCCGCGCTGGTGAACCAGTACCAGGTACCGCTGATCGAAGATGCGGTGTATGCCGAACTGCAGTACCAGGAGCCGCTGGCGCCACTGTTGAAGGCGTTCGACGAAGACGGCTGGGTGATCGTGGTCAACGGTTTTTCCAAGACGCTCGCGCCCGATTACCGGATCGGCTGGCTCGATGGCGGGCGCTTCGCCGCCGACATCCAGCTGCTCAAGTTCCAGTCCACCGGCGCAGAATCGCAGCTGCTGGGCGAGGCGGTTGCCGCGTTCCTGGAAGCGGGCAGCTACGAACACCACCTGCGCGGGCTGCGCCGGCTATACCGCGAGCAGGTCAGCCGCGTGCGTGCGCTGGTGGCCCAGCACTTTCCGCCCGGTACCCTGGCCACCCAGCCCAGCGGCGGCTTCCTGCTCTGGATCGAACTGCCGGCAGGCGTGGACAGCAGCGTGCTGTTCGAACAGGCGCTGGCCGAAGGCGTGGTGTTCATGCCCGGCCAGGTGTACTCGCGCGGCGCCCGCTACCGGCACTGCCTGCGGCTGTCGTGCTGCCAGGACCTCGACGCGCGCTACGTGGGCGCCATTGCCAGCGTCGGCCGGCTGGCCACTGCGCTGCTCGCCCAGGCGCGCGGCTGACGCTCAGCCCAGCAGGTGGCGCGCCAGCCGCGCGGGATCGGCGCCCGGTGCGTACGGCAGCCGGCCCCAGAACGGCAGCGGCAGGCGCGCGCGCAGCAGCGCCACGTTGTCGTCGATGCGCTCCATGCGGGGGTCCACCTCGTTGGCGATCCAGCCGATGCAGGTCGCCCCGCTGGCGGTGATCGCCTGCGCGGTCAGCCGCGCGTGGTTGAGGCAGCCCAGCCGCAGGCCCACCACCATCACCACCGGCAGCTGCAGCGCCTGCACCAGGTGCGACTGGTCCAGCGTGGTCGACAACGGCGCCAGCCAGCCGCCCACCCCTTCCACCACCACCGTGTCGGCCTGCGCGCGCAGGCGGGCGAAGGCCGCCTCGATCGGCGCCAGCGACAGCGTCACCCCGGCCGCTGCGGCGGCCAGCTCAGGGGCCAGCGGCAGCGGCAACGCGTAGGGGTTGAGGTCGGCATAGGCCGGGGCCGGGTCGCTGGCGGCCAGCAGCGCGGTGGCATCCTCGTT
>DGIP01000334.1:1185-7671 GCA_002386405.1 Stenotrophomonas maltophilia | reverse complement strand
CGGGTGGCCCAGGGCGATGGCGCCGCCCAGCGGGTTGACCTTGGACGGGTCCAGGCCGCAATCGCGGATCACCGCCAGCGACTGCGCGGCGAAGGCTTCATTGAGCTCGATCCAGTCCAGCTGGTCCTGGGTCAGGCCGGCCTGCTTGAGCGCCTTGGGAATGGCCGCGATCGGGCCGATGCCCATCACTTCCGGGCGCACGCCGGCGACCGAGAAGCTGACGAAGCGGGCCAGCGGCTTCAGGCCGTAGTCCTTGACCGCCTGTTCCGATGCCAGCAGCACCGCACCGGCACCATCGCTCATCTGCGAGGAGTTGCCGGCGGTCACCGTGCCGCCGAACTGGCCGTTGCGGAATACCGGGCGCAGCTTGGCCAGGCCTTCGGCGGACGAGTCCAGGCGCGGGCCTTCGTCGGTATCGACGATGCGGTCGCGGGTGATGATGCGGCGGCCGTCGGCCAGGTCCGGCTGGCGGGTGCGCACATCGTACGGGCTGATCTCATCCTTGAAGTCGCCGTTCTGGATCGCGGCGATGGCCTTCTGGTGCGAGGCCAGCGCGAACGCATCCTGCTCTTCGCGGGAGACCTTCCATTCCTCGGCGACCTTCTCGGCGGTGATGCCCATGCCGTAGGCGATGGCCACGTGGTCGTTGTCGAACACGCTCGGCGCCATTGCGATCTTGTTGCCCATCATCGGCACCATCGACATCGATTCGGTGCCGCCGGCCAGCATCAGGTCGGCATTGCCCAGGCGGATCTGGTCGGCCGCCATCGCCACGGCCTGCAGGCCGGACGAGCAGAAGCGGTTGACGGTCTGGGCGGCGATGGTGTCCGGCAGGCCGGCCAGCAGCACGCCGATGCGCGCCACGTTCATGCCCTGCTCGGCTTCGGGCATGGCGCAGCCGATGATGGCGTCATCGATGCGGTTGACGTCGATGCCCGGGGCCTGCGCGACCACGGATTTGAGCACGTGCGCGAGCATGTCGTCGGGACGGGTATTGCGGAACACGCCCTTGGGCGCCTTGCCAACCGGGGTGCGGGTGGCGGCGACGATGTAGGCGTCCTGGATCTGCTTGGTCATTGTGGCGATCTCTTGAATGTGGTTCGGGCCGATCAGTTACGCAGCGGCTTGCCGGTCTTGAGCATGTGCGCGATGCGGGCCTGGGTCTTTTCCTGCTGGGCCAGCTCGACGAAGTGCTTGCGCTCCAGGGTCAGCAGCCACTCTTCGTCCACCAGCGTGCCGCGGTCCACTTCGCCACCACACAGCACGGTGGCGATGCGCACGGCGATTTCGTAGTCGTACGGGCTGATGAAGCGGCCCTCGAGCATGTTCACCAGCATCATCTTGAAGGTGGCGATACCCACGTCACCGGCCACCTGGATGCGGCGGGCCGGCATCGGCGGACGGTAGCCGCCTTCGGCCAGCGCCTGCACTTCGGCCTTGGCGATGTGCAGCGCTTCGAAGCTGTTGAACACCACCTTGTCGGTGGCGCGCATCAGGCCCAGTTCCTTGGCGTTGACCGCCGAGTTGGAGACCTTGGCCATGGCCACGGTTTCGAAGGTCTTCTTCAGTTCGGCGAACACATCACCGCCCGGGCCGGCGGCCTGGGAGGCGCGCACCGCCAGTTCCTTCAGGCCACCACCGGCGGGCAGCAGGCCGACGCCGGCTTCCACCAGGCCGATGTAGCTTTCCAGGGCGGCCACGCTCTTGGCGCTGTGCATCTGGAATTCGCAGCCGCCACCCAGGGCCAGCCCGCGCACGGCGGTCACCACCGGCACCAGCGCGTACTTGATCGCCTGGCTGGTGCGCTGGAAGTTGTGCACCATTTCTTCGAACTGGTCGACCTTGCCGGCCTGCAGCAGGCCGAGCGCGCCGGCCAGGTCGGCACCGGCGGAGAAGGGTTCCTTCTGCTGCCAGATCACCAGGCCCTTGAAGCCCTGCTCGGCGCGCTTGATCGCTTCCTGCAGGCCGTTGAGCACGTGGTCGGAGACGGTGTTCATCTTGGTCTTGAAGCTGACCACGGCGATGCCGTCGCCGTCGTGCCACATGCGCACGCCGTCGTTCTCGAACACGGTTTCGCCCGGGCTGAAGGTTTCGCCCAGCAGCGGATCCGGGAAGCGCTGGCGCTGGTACACCGGCAGCGCCGAACGCGGCAGCTTGGCGTTGCGGGTCGGGCTGTAGCTGCCTTCGGCGGCGTGCACGCCGTCGCGGCCATCGAACACCCAATCCGGCAGCGGGGCGTTGCTCATGCTCTTGCCTGCCACGATGTCATCGGCGATCCACTGCGCGACCTGCTTCCAGCCGGCGGCCTGCCAGGTTTCGAACGGGCCCAGCGACCAGCCGTAGCCCCAGCGGATGGCCAGGTCGACGTCGCGCGCGGTTTCAGCGATGTCGGCCAGGTGGTAGGCGCTGTAATGGAACAGGTCGCGGAAGGTCGCCCACAGGAACTGCGCCTGCGGGTGCTGGCTTTCGCGCAGCTTGGCGAACTTCTCGGCCGGGTTCCTGATCTTCAGGATTTCGACCACTTCCGGCGCGGCGGTGCGGTCAGCCGGACGGTAGTCCTGCTTTTCCAGGTCCAGCACCACGATGTCCTTGCCGACCTTGCGGAAGATGCCGGCGCCGGTCTTCTGTCCCAGTGCACCCTTGGCGATCAGCGCGTCCAGCCACTTCGGCGAGGCGAAGTACTGGTGCCACGGGTCGTTCGGCAGGGTGTCGCCCATGGTCTTGATGACGTGGGCCATGGTGTCCAGGCCGACCACGTCGGAGGTGCGGTAGGTGGCCGACTTCGGGCGGCCGACCAGCGGGCCGGTCAGGCCATCGACTTCATCGAAGCCCAGGCCGAACTGCTGGGTGTGGAAGATGGTGGACAGGATCGAGAACACGCCGATGCGGTTGCCGATGAAGTTCGGGGTGTCCTTGGCGTACACCACGCCCTTGCCCAGGGTGGTGACCAGGAAGCTTTCCAGGCCTTCCAGCACGGCGGCGTCGGTGGTGGTGGCCGGGATCAGCTCTGCCAGGTGCATGTAGCGCGGCGGGTTGAAGAAGTGCACGCCGCAGAAGCGGTGGCGCAGCTGTTCGGGCAGCACATCGGCGAGCTTGTTGATGCCCAGGCCGGAGGTGTTGGAGGCCAGCACGGCATGATCGGCCACGAACGGGGCGATCTTCTTGTACAGGTCCTGCTTCCAGTCCATCCGTTCGGCGATGGCTTCGATGATCAGGTCGCAGTCGCGCAGCTGCTCCAGGCCGGTTTCATAGTTGGCCGGGGTGATCGCTTCGGCGTAGGACTTGCTGGCGAGCGGGGCGGGGCTGAGCTTGCCCAGGTTGGCGATGGCCTTGAGCACGATGCCGTCGGCAGGACCTTCCTTGGCGGGAAGGTCGAACAGCACGGTGTCGACGCCGGCATTGGTCAGGTGGGCCGCGATCTGGGCACCCATGACGCCGGCACCCAGCACGGCGGCGCGGCGGACTAGCAGGGAATTGGACATGTCGATAAGCCTTTGTTGGTCTGGAAGCCGGGCAGGGCCCGGCTCTACGGGGGTGATATGGGGCCCGGCGTTACGGGGTGGCAAGGGGCGTCGCCGCAGCGGTGGTGGCCGCGCTGGCGCGGAAACCGGCTTCGGCGAAATGGATGAGTTCTTGGGCCGCATGGGCACGATGCGCCGCTTCGGTGACACCGGCGGGTCGCTTGATCAGCCCGAAGTCGGCCATGGCGTAGGTCAGGGCGCCGGCCAGGAAGTCCAGCCGCCAATACAGCTCTTCCTTGCTCAGGCCAGGCACGCTGGCGGCGATTGCCTTGCCGAACTCGCGCAGGACGTGGCCGTAGTGGTCGGAGAGGAACTTGCGCAGGTTGTCGTTCTTTTCCGCGTAGGCGCGGGCGATGACGCGGACGAACGCGCCCCCGGTCTGGCGGTCCTGGGCCATGGCCAGCGCCGGTTCGACGAACGCTGCCAGCACCGGGCGCAGTTGCCCCGGGTGGTCGCGCCGGGCGTTGTCCAGCTGCGCGAGGCGCGCGGCGGTCATCTCGTCCATGCGCCGGCGGAACACTTCGTTGACCAGGTTTTCCTTGGAGCCGAAGTGGTAGTTCACCGCGGCGATGTTCACATCGGCCTGGCTGGTCACCTGGCGCAGCGACGTCCCGGCGAACCCGTGCAGGGCGAACAGCTCCTCGGCAGCGCCGAGAATGCGGTCCTTGGTGGAAAAGTGGGCAGGTTTGGCCATGGGCGGGGCAGGGGTTCAATCAAACGATTGTTTGATATTAGACCTCGGCATCGCCGCTGGCATGCTGCGGCGCACAAGATGTTGCTGCCCGTTCATGCCTGCCAACCTGAACGGCGGGATGTCCTGCACGGCGCGGGGCTGTGACGCAGGGCGTGGCAAGACGTAACCAGAGGTTGTAGAATCACGCCACGTATATAGGCTAAGCCCGCGTTTCGACGCGGGTTTTTTTCATGTTACTCTCGGGCTGATCAGTGGCCCGCCCAACGGAGAATTCCCATGGCGCTGGAGCGCACCCTTTCCATCATCAAGCCGGACGCCGTCGCCAAGAACGTCATCGGTGAAATCTACGCCCGCTTCGAAAAGGCTGGCCTGAAGGTCGTGGCTGCCAAGTACAAGCAGCTGTCGCGCCGTGAAGCCGAAGGCTTCTACGCCGTGCACAAGGAGCGTCCGTTCTTCAACGCGCTGGTCGAGTTCATGATCTCCGGCCCGGTGATGATCCAGGCGCTGGAAGGCGACAACGCCGTGCTGGCCCACCGCGACCTGCTGGGCGCCACCAATCCGAAGGACGCTGCGCCGGGCACCATCCGCGCCGACTTCGCCGATTCCATCGATGCCAATGCCGCCCACGGCTCGGACTCGGTCGAGAATGCCGCGATTGAAATCGCGTACTTCTTCGCCGCGACCGAAGTGGTCTCGCGCTGAGAGTAATGCCGTGAACGAGGTCGTACAGCCCAACGCCATCCCCATCGTGCTCGCCCAGGGCGCGCCGGTGGCCAAGCAGAACCTGCTCGACCTCGATCGCGAGGGATTGGAGCGCTTCTTCGCCGAGACACTCGGCGAAGCGCGCTACCGTGCCCACCAGGTGATGAAGTGGATCCACCACCACTACGTCACCGATTTCGACCAGATGACCGACCTGGGCAAGGCGCTGCGCAGCAAGCTGCAGCAGCATGCCGAAGTCCGCGTGCCGAACATCGTCTTCGACAAGCCGTCGGCCGACGGTACCCACAAGTGGCTGCTGGCCATGGGCACCGATGGCAAGAACGCGATCGAAGCGGTCTACATCCCGGATAAGAACCGCGGCACGCTGTGCGTGTCGTCGCAGGTGGGCTGCGCGCTGAACTGCACGTTCTGCTCCACCGCCACCCAGGGCTTCAACCGCAACCTCTCCACCGCCGAGATCATCGGCCAGGTGTGGGTGGCGGCGCGCCACCTGGGCAACATCCCGCACAAGCAGCGTCGCCTCACCAACGTGGTGATGATGGGCATGGGCGAGCCGTTGATGAATTTCGACAACGTCGTGCGCGCCATGAGCGTGATGCGCGACGACCTGGGCTACGGCCTGGCCAACAAGCGCGTGACCCTGTCGACCTCCGGCCTGGTGCCGCAGATCGACCGCCTGTCCGCCGAAAGCGATGTGTCGCTGGCGGTGTCGCTGCATGCGCCCAATGACGCGCTGCGCGAGACGCTGGTGCCGCTCAACAAGAAGTACCCGATCGTGGAGCTGATGGCCTCGTGCGCGCGCTACCTGCGTGCCAACAAGCGCCGCGAATCGGTCACCTTCGAATACACCCTGATGAAGGGCATCAACGACCAGCCCGAGCACGCCCGCCAGCTGGCGCGGCTGATGCGCCAGTTCGACAATGCCGTGCAGGCCTCGCATTCGGGCAAGGTCAACCTGATTCCGTTCAATCCGTTCCCCGGTACCCGCTATGAGCGCTCCGGTGATGCGGAGATCCGCGCCTTCCAGAAGATCCTGCTGGACCAGCAGGTGCTGACGATGGTGCGGCGCACCCGTGGCGACGACATCGATGCCGCCTGTGGCCAGCTCAAGGGCCAGGTGATGGATCGTACCCGCCGCCAGGCCGAGTTCAACAAAACGCTCCAGGACGGGAAAAACCGGGATGCCGCTGCCTGACCGCCGATTGCCAGCCGTTCTTTTCGTCGCGCTGGCACTCGCCGGGTGTGGCAACAAAGGCGTCAAACCTCCGACCGCACCCTTGGGCGTCGCGCCCGAATACGTGGCGCGCGACAACGCTGACACCCGTCGCCGGGTCAGCTACCAGGACCAGATGACATTGTCGGCCGAGGCATTCCGCGCCGGGGCGATGGACGTCTCCGAGAAGCGCGCCAGGAGCGCACTCAAGCTGGATGCGGGCCGGCCGGATGCCTACATCATGCTGGCGGCGCTGGCCAACCGGCGCGGTGATGATGCCGCAGCCGGTCCGCTGTTCCAGAAGGCGGCCGAGTTGGCGCCGGACAGCGGCGAAG
>DGIP01000334.1:0-973 GCA_002386405.1 Stenotrophomonas maltophilia | reverse complement strand
CGCCGGACAGCGGCGAAGTGCTCAACAACTATGGCGCGTGGTTATGTGGTCATGGCCGCGCCACCGAAGCGCTGCCGCTGTTCGACCGGGCCGTTGCAGCGCCGGGTTACCGCACGCCGGCCGCGGCGCTGGCCAACGCAGGCGGCTGTGCGCTTGATGCCGGCCAGCCCGAGCGCGCCGTGCGTGACCTGCGCCGGGCGCTGGCGCTGGATCCGGCCAACCCCTATGCGCTGGAGGCCATGGCCCGCAACGAGCATGCCCAGGGCCGCTTTTTCGAGGCCCGGGCCTTCGTGCAACGGCGTCTTGCGGCTGCACCGGCCACACGTTCCGTGTTACAACTTGCCTCTCAAATCGAGGCGCAGCTTGGCGACACAGTGGCATCCGGTCGTTATCTGCAGCGAATTCGCGACGAATTTCCGCAGGATGCGGCTCCTAATTCCCGGGGTTGAAGCATTGTGATTGATGACCAGACTGTGAACGCTTTTGATACTGCGGCCGGCTGTGGAGCGCGTCTCCGGCAGGCGCGGGAAGCGGCAGGACTGACGCTCGAAGCAGTGGGGCAGCAGTTGCGCATGCCGGTGCAGGTGGTGAAGTCACTGGAAGCCGAGCAGTGGGATCGCCTCGGTGCGCCGGTGTTCGTCCGCGGCCAGCTCAAAAGCTATGCGCGCCTGCTCAAGGTCGACCTGGGCGACGTGCTGGACCAGGCCCACATCGGGCCGGTGGTGCCGCCGCAGCTGGTCAGCCACACCCATACCCCGCGGGCCCGCCGAATCGCCGAGAGCCTCGGCCGCCGTGCCCTGTATGTCGGCATCACCGCCGTGCTGGCCGTGCCGGTGTGGTTCGCCACCCGCGGCCATTTCGACAGTGCCTCGACCACCCCCAATACCGCGTCGCTGGATGTGATTCCCGCAGCCGTACCGGTGGCAGGCACCGCGCCGGCTGCCCAGGCGGCGCCGGAGATCGGAAGAGCGGT
>DGIP01000149.1 GCA_002386405.1 Stenotrophomonas maltophilia | reverse complement strand
CGGCGCGGTCCAGCGGCACCTCCAGCGTCCGCGCCAGCGGCGAGGCGGCCACGCCCGCGGCCCACACCACCGTGCGCGCGGCAACGAACTGCTCGCCGAGCTGGAAGCCCTCGCCGTCGATGTGGCTCACCGCCGTACCGGTCAGCACTTCCACGCCGAGCTTCTCCAACTGGCGCCGCGCTTTCAGCGACAGCACCTCGGGGAAGCTGGACAGCACCCGCGGCCCGGCTTCGACCAGCCGCACCTTGGCGCTGGCCGGATCGATATGGCGGAACTCGTTGCGCAGCGTGTGCCGCGCGATCTCGGCCAACGTGCCGGCCAGTTCCACCCCGGTGGGGCCGCCGCCGACCACCGCGAAGCTGAGCCAGGCTGCCTTGCGTGCCGGATCCGGCTCGGCCTCGGCGCGTTCGAAGGCCAGCAGCAGCTTTCGGCGCAGCGCGATGGCATCGTCCAGGGTCTTCAGGCCAGGCGCGTCGGCCGCCCATTCGTCGTGCCCGAAATAGGCGTGGGTGGCGCCGGTGCACAGCATCAGGCTGTCGTAGCCCAGCTGGCTGCCATCGGCCAGGGTGACCTGGCGGCTGGCCTTGTCGATGGAGGTCACCTCGCCCAGCCGCACTTCCACATTGCGCTGGTCGCCCAGGATGTGGCGCAGCGGCGCGGCGATGTCGGGCGCGGACAGGCCGGCGGTGGCGACCTGGTACAGCAGCGGCTGGAACAGGTGGTGGTTGCGACGGTCTACCAGGGTGATGCGGATGCGCGCGCTGGCCAGCGCGCGGGTGGCCCAGAGGCCGGCGAAGCCGCCACCGATGATGACCAGGTGGGGCAGGGAATCGCGGGTCATGCAATGACTCCTTGGCGGGGGTCGAAGCGAAGCACTGCATGTTCGCACGTGACGCGCGATATTCACGTGGATGGCAGATACTGGGTTCAGCAGCCGTCGCGCCCGCCGGCGGCCGATCCGTTCCTTGCCTGGAGGTTGAGATGACCGAACCGGAAAAGCGCATCGCCCTGCTGATCGATGCCGACAACGCGCCGTCTTCGAAGATCGATGTGGTGCTGGCCGAAGTGGCGCGCTACGGCGTGGCCAACGTGCGCCGCGCCTATGGCAACTGGAAGAGTCCACGCCTGAAAGGCTGGGAGGGCGTGCTGCACGAGTACGCGATCCGGCCCATCCAGCAGTTCGCTTACAGCCGGGGCAAGAACGCCTCGGACATGGCGATGGTGATCGATGCAATGGACATGCTGTACGCGCGCAACCTCGACGGGTTTGCGATCGTCTCCAGCGATGCGGACTTCACCCCGCTGGTGATGCGCCTGCTGACCGACGGGGTCAAGGTGTATGGGTTCGGCGAGAAGAAAACACCGGAGCCGTTCGTCAACGCCTGTTCCAAGTTCACCTACCTGGAAGCGCTGGGCCAGAGCCACGCGGTGGACGCGGAAGTGGAGCAGGGCGCCGAGGAAACCCGTCCGCGCAAGACCGGCCCCGAGCTGCGCAGCGATACGCGGCTGGTACAGATGCTGCGTCGCGCTGTGACGTCTGCCGAAGCCGAAGACGGCTGGTCGCACCTGGGGCCGGTGGGCAGCCAGATCGGCAACCAGGCCTCGTTCGACTCGCGCAATTACGGCTACAACAAGCTCAGCGAACTGCTCGCGGCTACCGGCCTGTTTGAAATGAAGAAGGACGGAAAATCCACCTACGTGCGCGCACTTCCGAAGAAGGCGCGGTAACACCGGTGCGTTGATCGGCGTATCGTATCGGCGCATATCGACAACCGGGAATACCAACATGCTGAAGATCTGGGGCCGCCGCAATTCCAGCAACGTGCGCAAGGTGCTGTGGTGCGCGGAGGAAATCGGCCTGCCCTACGAGTCCATCGAGGTGGGCGGCCCCTTCGGTGGCACCCAGTCGCCGGAATACGTGGGCATGAACCCCAACGGCCTGGTGCCGGTGATCGAAGACCACGGCCTGCCGCTGTGGGAATCCAACACCATCGTGCGTTACCTGAGCGCGCGATACGCGCTCGGCACGCTGTACCCCGAAGATGCGATGGCGCGCGCCCAGGCCGAGAAGTGGATGGACTGGAGCACCTCGCGCATGGCGCCGCTGTACACCGATCTGATCTGGGGGATCATGCGCACCGCCCCGGCCGACCGCGACGAGGCCCGCATCAATGCCGCGATCACCCGTGCCGGCGAGTTGCTGGGTATGGCGGATGCCACTCTGGCGCAGCAACCGTGGCTGTCGGGCGATCAGTTCGCGATGGGCGACATTCCGCTGGGCGCGCTGGTCTATGCGTGGTTCGAGCTGCCGATCCAGCGGCCGTCGTTGCCGCACCTGGAAGCGTGGTACCAGCGCCTGCAGCAGCGCCCGGCCTACGTCAAAGCGGTCATGACGCCGTTGACGTGAGGTAACGGACGGTAGGTGCGGACCGTTGGTCCGCACGCTTTCAATACAGGTCGGTGGGATCGACGTCCAGCGACCAGCGCACCTTGCGCGCCTGCGGCAAGCCATACACCTGGGTCATGATCTGATCCAGCAGCGCATGCAGCGGCCGCCGCGAGGGTGCTGAGAGCAGCAGCTGCGTGCGCTGGTAACCGGCGCGGCGCGGCATCGGTGCCGGCATCGGGCCGAAGCGTTCCACCGGGCACTCGTGCGCGATCAGCTCGCGCACCGCCATCAGCATGGCGTTG
The DNA here is from genome assembly GCA_002386405.1 of Stenotrophomonas maltophilia. Classification (GTDB taxonomy): domain Bacteria; phylum Pseudomonadota; class Gammaproteobacteria; order Xanthomonadales; family Xanthomonadaceae; genus Stenotrophomonas; species Stenotrophomonas maltophilia_AD. Next base: position 1,268 of record DGIP01000149.1, on the reverse strand, counting down.
GCGTGCTCCACCTGCTGCGCCTCGGCGCGCATCAGCGCCAGGTGCGCGAACGGCGGGAAGCCGGCCGCTTCGCGCTGCTGCAGCTCGGCGTCGGCGAAGGCGTGGTAGCCGCCGGTGACCAGCGTTTCCAGCAACGGGTGCCCGGGGTGATGGGTCTGCAGCCAGACTTCGCCGGCATCGGTGGCGCGCCCCGCGCGGCCGGCCACCTGGATCAGCTGCTGGGCCAGTTTCTCGCTGGCGCGGAAATCGGCGGAGAACAGGCCCTCGTCGATGCCCACCACCACGACCAGGGTCAGCTTCGGCAGGTCGTGGCCCTTGGCCAGGATCTGCGTGCCGACGAGGATGCCGGCACGGTCACCCAGCGTGGCCAGCTGGGTTTCCAGTGCGTCGCGGCGGTTGGTGGTGCCGCGATCGATGCGGATCACCGGGAAATCGGCGAAGGCTTCCACCAGGTGTTCTTCAAGGCGCTCGGTGCCGATGCCCTGTGGCTGCAGCGCAAGGCTGGCGCAGTCGGGGCAGGCCAGCGGGGCCGGTTGGCGCGCGCCGCAGTGGTGGCACTGCAGGCGGCGACCGCCGGCGTGCACCGTCATCGGCGCATCGCAGCGTTTGCAGGGCGCGGTCCAGCCGCAGTCGTGGCACAGCAGTACCGGCGCGTAACCGCGGCGGTTCTTGAACACCAGCACCTGGTGGCCGGCCGCCAGGTGCTGGCCGATGCCTTCCATCACTTCGGCCGACAAGCCGTCTTTCAGCGGGCGCTTGCGCACATCCAGCACCCGCACCCGCGGCGGGCGCGCCTCGCCCGCGCGCTGTTTCAGGCGCAGGTGGGTGTAGCGGCCGGCGTGGGCGTTATGCAGCGATTCCAGCGACGGCGTGGCACTGCCCAGCACCACCGGCACGTCCAGTGCCTTGGCCCGCACCAGCGCGAAATCGCGGGCGTGGTATCGGATCCCGTCCTGCTGCTTGTAGCTGCCGTCGTGCTCTTCATCCACCACGATCAGCCCGGCGTTGGGCAACGGGGTGAACACCGCCGAACGCGTGCCCACGATCACCTGTGCCTCGCCGCGCGCGGCGGCGGCCCATACCCGCGCGCGCTCGTTGTCGTTCAGGCCCGAATGCAGCACATGCACCGCAATGCCCAGGCGGCTGCGGAAGCGCGCCAGCGTCTGCGGGGTCAGCCCGATCTCGGGCACCAGCACCAGCGCCTGGCGGCCGCGGGCCAGGCAGTCCACGATGGCCTGCAGGTACACCTCGGTCTTGCCGCTGCCGGT
>DGIP01000337.1:8005-8729 GCA_002386405.1 Stenotrophomonas maltophilia | reverse complement strand
CCGCGCGCGCGCCGCTGCCGCCCGGGCGCATGGTGCCCATCATGCCTTCGCGCACGGCCTGCAGGTTGCCCGGGCTGGGGCTGACCGGCTTGCTCGTGCCGGCCGGCGTGGGCACCCAGTCCGCGTCGAAGCTCGCGCGCTGCTGCATCACCAGGTGCGGGGTGCGCAGCTGGCCGTCGGCAATGCCGCCCACGCCGTGCACCAGCTGCAGCGGGGTGACCTTCCAGTCGCCCTGGCCGATGCTGACGTTGACGGTATCGCCGGGATACCAGCGTTCCTTGCGCGCCTTGTACTTGTTCTGCGGCGAGGGCAGGATGCCGCCGATCTCGCCGGTGAGGTCGATGCCGGTGGGTTCGCCGAAACCGTAGTAACCCATGTAGTGGTCGAAGCGCTCGATGCCCAGGTCCAGCGCCAGCTTGTAGTAATAGGTGTTGACCGACTGGGTGATCGACTTGCGCAGGTCGGTCCAGCCGTGGCCGCCACGGTTGGCGTCACCCCAGCCACGCGAGGTGCCCGGCAGGTAGAACATGCCGGTGGAGAGGATCTTGTCCTCGGGCTTGCGCACGCCGCTGTCCAGGCCGGCCAGGCCGATCAGCGGCTTGATCGTGGAACCGGGCGCCACGCCACCCAGCACCAGGCGGTTGAACTGCGGGCGCGAGGGGTTGTCGTTGAGGGCCTTGAAGTCGGCATGCGAGATGCCGTTGACGAACAGGTTCGGGTCGTA
>DGIP01000337.1:0-7765 GCA_002386405.1 Stenotrophomonas maltophilia | reverse complement strand
TGACCATGGCCAGGATCTCGCCGGTGCGCGGATCCATCGCCACGGCGGCGCCGTCGAACTCGCCGAAGGCCGCCACCATGGCGCGCTGCAGGTCCGCATCGATGGACAGGCGCAGGTCGTTGCCGGACTGCGCGGGGACCCGGCCGATGGTGCGGATGGCCCGGCCCTGCACGTTGGTTTCAACCTGTTCGTAGCCGACCTTGCCGCGCAGCTGCTGCTCGTAATAGCGCTCCAGCCCGGACTTGCCGATATGGGTCAGCGCCGCATTGCCCTCGCCCAGCGTTTCCAGGTCCTTGTCATCGACCCGGCCAACGTAGCCGATGATGTGCGCGAACAGGTCGCCGTACGGGTAGCGGCGGGTCAGGTAGGGTTCCAGCTCCACGCCGGGATAACGCCAGCGGTCCACCGCGAAGCGCGCCATTTCCTCGTCGGTGACGCGCAGCTTGAGCGTCACCGGCAGGAAGCTGCGGCGCGCCTTGCGCGACTTGTTGAAGGTTTCCAGGTCTTCCGGGGTGATGCTCAGGATCTTCGCCAACCCGGCCAGGGTGGCATCCATGTCCTTGACCTTGTCCGGGGTGATGTCCAGCCGGAACGCGGGCACGTTCTCGGCCAGCAGCCGCCCGTTGCGGTCATAGATCATGCCGCGCCCGGGAACCACCGGCCGCGGCTTGATGCGGTTGGCTTCCGAGCGCGTGGCGTAGGTGTCGTGGTCCAGCACCTGCAGCTTGAAGTACCAGCCGCCCAGCCCGACCAGGCAGACCAGCACGCCGAGGAAGCCCAGCGCGGCGCGGCGCCGGAACTGTTCGGCTTCGGCGCGCGGATTCTTGGCCTGGCGGCGCACGTACATGTCAGCGCCCGCGACGTCCGAAGCGGACGGCGTCAAGCAGCACGAACACCAGCGGCCACAGCCCCATGCCCAGCAGCGGCGCCCACCAGTACGACCACGGCAGGGTCGGCTCGCCCACGGCGATGTGGACCACGGCGCTGACGATGCGGTCGTTGAACAGCAGGCCGCCGATGGCCAGCACCTGCTGGGACATCGGGAAGAAGCGGATGCGCGCGCGGAAGCGCTGCAGGATGAAGGTGAGCATCACCAGCCGCAGCGCCTGTTCGCCGAGCACGCCGCCGTAGAGCAGGTCGGCGATCACGCCGCAGACGAAGGCCACGCCCAGTCCGACCCGGTCCGGCGCTTCGATCACCCAGTACGCCAGCACCAGCGCCAGCCAGTAAGGGCGCAGCGGCTGCAGCAGCGCCGGCAACGGCAGCAGGCCGAGCAGCAGTGCCAGCACGATGCTGACCGGGAGCACCCAGGGTTTGTCGCGCAGGCGGCTCATGGGGTGGGCCCCGTTGACGATGGCTGGGGTGCGGGTTGGGTCGGTTGCGGTTGGGTCTGCGTGGGCCGACCAACGGTCGGCGCTACCTGTGCCGAATCAACCGGTGTCGCCGGCGCCGAAGGCGCGGGAGCCACCGCGGGTCCGCCGGCGGCTTCGGACAGTTGCAGGTTCGGCGGCACCCGGATTGCTGCGCCTGGCCTCAGCAGCAAAACGTCGCGGCCGCGGTCGAGCTGGGCGGCGGGCTTGAGTTCGCCGACCAGGAAGGCGTGGGTGTCGTCGGGGCGCAGGGCGGTGATCCTGCCTACCGGGAAGCCGGCCGGGAAACGGCCGCCCAGGCCGGAGGTGACGATCTCGTCGCCCACTTCCACCCCCGCGCTGAGCGGGATGTCGCGCAGTTCCAGGGTATCGCCGCGCCCGTAGACGATCAGGCGCACGCCGTTGCGGGCCACGGTGACCGGCACCGCGTGGTCCGGGTCGGTCAGCAGCAGTACGGTGGCATTGCTGCCTGTGGTGGCGATCACCTGCCCCATCAGGCCGCCGGCGTCGATCACCGCCTGCCCCATGTGCACGCCATCGCGGGTACCGGCGGCCAGCACCAGGCGCTGCCGGACCGGGTCCAGGTCGATGTCCAGGATCGGCGCCAGCTGCACGTCCAGCCCGCTGCGCTCGGCCACGTTGAGCAGTTCGCGCAGCTGCGCGTTGTCCAGCGCGGCGGTCTGCAGCCGGGTCAGGCGCGCGTTGGCGATCAGCAGCTGGTTGCGCAGCTCGCGGTTTTCATCGACCAGCTGGCCGTGGCTGGCCGCATTGTCCTTGACCTGGGTGCCGAGGCGGCCCGGCAGGCCGGCCAGCGCCCACACCGGCTGCACCAGCACGTTGGCCTGGGCGCGCGCGCGCGCCAGCCAGCCGGCCTGGTCGTCGAGCACGATCAGGGTGATGGCCAGGGCCAGGTAGGCGAGCAGCCGCAGTGGGCTGCTGGCATCACCCTGGCGGGAGGCTACGGGAGGACCGGCGTAGGGCGGCACGACTGGCTTCGACTGGACAAGATGGAAAGGGAGCGCGGTGCCGCCGGGTACGGCTTACTCCGGCGCAAAGAACTCGTTGCCGTGCATGTCCACCAGTTCCAGCGCACGACCGCCACCGCGGGCCACGCAGGTGAGCGGGTCGTCGGCCACCTGCACGTGCAGGCCGGTTTCCTCGGAGATCAGGCGGTCCAGGTCGCGCAGCAGGGCGCCGCCACCGGTGAGCACGATGCCGCGCTCGGCGACGTCGGCGCACAGTTCCGGGGGGGTCTGCTCCAGGGCCAGCTTGACCGCGCTGACGATGCCCGACAGCGGCTCATGCAGGGCTTCGAGCACTTCGTTGGAGTTGATCTTGATCATCTTCGGCACGCCCTCGGCGAGGTTCCTGCCGGAGATTTCCATCTCGATGACCTCGGCCTGCGGGTAGGCGCAGCCCAGCTCGACCTTGATCCGCTCGGCGGTGGCTTCACCGATCAGCATGCCGTGGTTGCGGCGCACGTAGTTGGTGATCGACTCGTCGAAGCGGTCGCCGCCGATGCGCACCGAGGCCGAATAGACGATGCCGTTCAGCGAGATCACGGCCACTTCGGTGGTGCCGCCGCCGATGTCGATGACCATCGAGCCACGGGCTTCGGTGACCGGCATGCCGGCGCCGATCGCGGCCGCCATCGGCTCTTCGATCAGGAACACGTCGCGGGCACCGGCTTCCTCGGCCGATTCCTTGATGGCGCGGCGCTCGACCTGGGTCGAACCGGCCGGCACGCAGACCAGCACGCGCGGGCTCGGGCGCAGGAAGCGCGACTTGTGCACCTTCTTGATGAAGTGCTTGAGCATCGCCTCGGTGTAGGTGAAGTCGGCGATGACGCCATCCTTCATCGGGCGGATGGTGGTGATGTGGCCCGGGGTACGGCCCAGCATCTGCTTGGCTTCGGCGCCGACGGCGGCCACCGAGCGGGTGCCACCGATGGCACGGTCCTGGCGTACGGCCACGACCGACGGTTCGTTCAGCACGATCCCCTGCCCGCGCACGTAGATGAGGGTATTGGCCGTGCCCAGGTCGATGGACAGGTCATTGGAGAACATGCCACGCAGTTTCTTGAACATCTGGGAGTTGATCCTGAGGGGTGTCGCGCCCAACGCGGGATGGCGAAAAATTGGGCAGAATTCGAGGTCGACAAGCCTAGCAATCCCCCTGTGCGCGAGCAAGGAGAAATGTCCGTCAAAGCCAGCCTTGGCGGCCATTCAGCCCAATCCGGACAGCCGGGGTTCTGGCCCTGCGGCGCCGCACCCGTTAACCTTTGCGCCATTGGGCGCCTCAGGGCGCCGTTTCGTTGCCCGCCTGCCGGGCCTCAAACCCCTTCCGCATAGGCCTTAATCGATGTCCGCTTTGATCTGTGGTTCTCTTGCCTTCGACACCATCATGGTGTTCCCGGACCAGTTCAAGAATCACATCCTGCCGGACAAGGTGCACATCCTGAACGTGTCGTTCCTGGTGCCGCGCATGCGCCGCGAGTTCGGCGGCTGCGCCGGCAACATCGCCTACAACCTGCACCTGCTGGGCGGCGAGCCGATCCCGATGGGCACGGTGGGCTCGGACTTCGGCCCGTACCGCGAGTATTTCCAGGGCCTGGGCATCGACCTGAGCCGGATCAAGGTGATCGACGAGCTGTTCACCCCGCAGGCGTTCATCACCACCGACCACGACAACAACCAGATCACCGCCTTCCACCCGGGCGCGATGATGCGGTCCTACGAGAACCATGTGAAGGACGTGCCGGGGGTGACCCTGGGCCTGGTCGGCCCGGACGGCCGCGAGGGCATGATCCAGAACTCGCAGGAGTTCTTCGAGGCCGGCGTGCCGTTCATCTTCGACCCGGGCCAGGCCATGCCGCTGTTCAACGGCCCGGAGCTGCGCACCTTCATCGAGCAGGCCGACTACGTGGTGGTCAACGACTACGAGTCCAACCTGCTGCAGGAGCGCACCGGCTGGGACGAAAAGGAGATCGTGAGCCGGGTCAAGGCCTACATCACCACCCGCGGCCCCAAGGGCGCGGTCATCCACACCCCGGAAAAGACCTACGACATCCCGCCGGCGCACGAGCGCCGCGTGGTCGACCCGACCGGCTGTGGCGACGCCTTCCGCGCCGGCCTGATCTACGGGATCGAGAAGGGCTACGACTGGCTGACCATCGGCCGCATGGGCAACCTGATGGGCGCGCTGAAGGTGGAGCACCCGGGCACGCAGAACCAGCGCTTCACCTTTGACGAATTCAACGAGCAATTCAAACAGCAGTTCGGTTACGCACTTTCGGCGTAACCGAAGCTGCTGTTTCAATTGCTCGCCCACCATTCGCGATGCGAATGGTGGGCCCCGACGCATGTCTCCTATCCCCGCGCCTGTCGGCGCGCCCCCTTAACAGAAGGGGGCTGTTCCTCCAGAGGGATTGCGCCCGTTAGTTCCACCAGTTGGGCATGCGGCTGGCGTCTACGCCGCCGGTTTCGAATACTGCGGTGCGGGTGCCGCCGGCCTTGACCGGGAATTCGATGGTGATGGCCTTGGCCTTGCGGGCCAGCTTCCACAGTGCCTTCTGGTCTGTGATGAACAGGGCGATGGCCTCGTCGGTCTTCGGGCGCCAGGCGGCCATCGAGATCGGCTTGCCGTCGTCCACCGTCACCTTCACCGTGCACTGCGGGCAGCGGAAATCACCGGCCTGCAGCACCAGGTAGGCGTGGCGCTTCCACTCGGGGTGGTCGCGGAAGATCAGCTGCACCGGCTTGGGGCCGCTGCCGTCCACGTCCACCCGCTCCTTGCTGTAGATCGAGGCCGAGACCTGGTTGCCCTTGCTGCCCACCGGCACCTGGTTGTACTGCCACAGGCCCTGCATGCGGCGCAGTTCGCGCGCGGTTTCAGCCTTGGCCTTGACCTCGGCGTAGCCGGGCTCGATCCGCGCGGCCACGTCGGTGTCCTTGTACTGGTCCAGCAGCGAACCGCCATGGATGCGTGCACGTTCCCAATCCTGCGCGGCCACGGCCATGTCGTACTGCTTGGCCACGCCTTCGGCCTTTTCTTCCTGCTGCGCCTTGGCGGCGGCGGTCGCGGCTTCCTGCGCCTTGCGCTCTTCTTCCGGGTTGCTGCAGGCGGCCAGGGCGAGCGCACAGGTGGCGGCAAGGATCAGTCGTTTCATTACGGGCTCCAGGTGTCAGCGAGGACGCCAGCGGGCGTCACCTGCCTACTTTAACAATGAAAAACGGCGGGGTTTCCCCCGCCGTTCCTGATCAACGCAGTGCTGGCGATTACTTGCCGGCGCTTGCCTTGTCCAGCATGTCCTGCACCGATGCGGTGGTGATCGGGTGGTAGCTGGGCTTGGCCTTTTCGAAGGCCGCCTTGGCGAACGCCAGGCCTTCCGGGGTTTTCACCAGTTCGGCGTAGATCGGCAGGATCAGCTTGCGGCGGCCAACGCGTTCGATGAAGGCGCCGGCGGCCTCATTGGCCTCCAGGTAACCACTGCGGATCGCCAGCGGGTACCAGCGCATCGCGATTTCGCCATTGGCGGTGCCGGTGAACTTGTACGCCTGGTCCAGCGCGGCCAGCTTGTCCACGGGCAGGGTCTTGCCCATGCCGTCGATGAAGTGCACCCACTCCTGGGTACCCCACTCGCTGGTGATCTGCGCGCTCGGCAGCTTGCCGCTGCCCTGCCACGCAATGCGTGCGGTATCGACGATGGAGAAGTTGCGCGAACGCGCCTTGGTGGCGAACGCCGGAATGCCCGGCTCGTCCAGCCATGCCTTCAGTTCGGCGTCGGTGACCGCGCCGGGCTTCTTGGACAGCAGGTTCTTCTTCAGGTACTCGACGAACTGGTCGGTGTTGGCGCTCTGGAACGCATGGTCATCGAACCAGCCACGCAGGAACGGATCGAACACCTCGCGGCCGAAGCGCTGTTCCAGGAACTGCAGGAACCACGAGCCCTTGACGTAGGCCACGTTGCTCAGCGCCTCGTCCGGGTCGCGCTCGGTCAGCGGCGGCAGGGCCAGGGCCTGGTCGGCCGGGCTCATGTCCTTGACCTCGGCCAGCAGGTCGTTCTGGTCGATCTCGCGCTCCATCTCGGCCATTTCCTGGCCATACAGCGCTTCGGTGATGCGGCCCTGCACGTAGGTGGTGAAGCCTTCGTTGAGCCAGATGTCCTTCCAGCTGGAGTTGGTCACCAGGTTGCCCGACCAGCTGTGCGCCAGCTCATGGGCCACCAGCGAGACCAGCGACTTGTCGCCCACGATCACGGTCGGGGTGGCGAAGGTCAGGCGCGGGTTTTCCATGCCGCCGAACGGGAACGACGGCGGCAGCACCAGCATGTCGTAGCGGCCCCAGCGGTATTCGCCATAGAGCTTCTCGGCCGCACCGATCATCTTCTCGGTGTCTTCGAACTCCTTGGCGGCCTTGCCGACCATGGTCGGTTCGGCCCAGACGCCGGAACGGCCGGAGATCGGCTCGAACACCAGGTCGCCGGCCGCGATGGCCAGCAGGTAGGACGGGATCGGCTGCGGCATCTTGAAGGTGTAATCACCGTCACGCGCGGCCTTGGGGTCGTTGTCGGCGCTCATCAGCACCATCACGTCCGGGCGCGAGGCCACGTGCGCGCTGTAGGTGAAGCGCACGCTCGGCGTGTCCTGCAGCGGCACCCACGAACGCGCGTGGATGGCCTGGGACTGGCTGAACATGAAGGGCAGCTGCTTGCCTTCGGTCATCGACGGCTCCAGCCACTGCAGGCCCGAGGCGGTCGGCGCGGTGTGGTAGGTCACCAGCACCTTGCCCGGCTGTTCCGGGGCTTCGATGGTCAGCTTGCTGCCGAACACCTTGTCGGCCGGCGCCAGCACGAACTGCAGCGGCGCGGTGGTGCCATCGGCAGCGACGGCTTCCACCTTCTCGATGGTCAGTTCGCGGGTGTCCAGCACCAGCTGCTTGGCCGCCTTGTCCTTCCACTCCAGGGTGTAGGTGGCGGTGCCGCCGATCTGCTTGCTGTCGAAATCCAGCTTGAGGTCCAGGCCCAGGTCCTTGATGACGACCTTGTCCGGTTCGGCGTAGGAACTTTCATCGTGGCTGCGGTTGACGGCTTTCACGGCAGTGTCGGCGCTCGGCTGGGCGGCGGGGGCCGCGGTCGGGGCGGCGGGCTCTTTGGAGCAGCCGGCGGCAAGCGCGACGGCCAGGGGAATCAGCAGGAACGGGGATCGCATGAATCGGGACCGATCAGGGTGAAACCGCCAGTTTACCCCTCTCCACGGCCCGTTCCCCATTCAGTCTGTTTCACACAGCAGGCGGGCACCGCCCGCCGCCTTGGCCCGGTACATGGCGGCATCGGCGCGCCGGTACAGTTCGCGCAGGTCCTCCCCCGGCCGGTAGCCTGCCCCACCCGCGCTGGC
>DGIP01000338.1:1109-77760 GCA_002386405.1 Stenotrophomonas maltophilia | reverse complement strand
TGTACGAAGCCAAGAACGGCATGGTGTTCTCGGAGACGCTGGAGTTCTTCGGCTACCTGCTCAACCGTGTGGATGAGCCGGTGCCGGTGCTGTCCGCGCCGGTCAAGGACTACCTGCCGATCAGCCGCCACATGTTCTCGGCCAAGACCGGCGATTTCGTGATCAGCACGCCCAACGGCGTCAATCACTTCGGCGCCATCCTCAACATCAAGGAATACGCCGAGGGCACCTATCCGGGTGTTCTTAACGGCCTGAAGTACCTCGACTTCGAGTACGTCATCACCCATTCCTTCAGCCCGATGGGCCGCCAGGACGCGCTCAAGGTGCTCGACCGCACCAAGGGCATGATGATCTCCTCCGGCGACAAGGCGGTCAGCCAGATCGTCGAGCTCGATCAGGCCATGGACCAGCTGTCCTCCGGCAACTTCGTGCTGGGCGAGTACCACTTCATAATGGCCGTCTATGCAGACAGCCAGGAAAAGCTGTCGCAGAACATCGCCACCACCCGCGCCGAGCTGTCCAACGCCGGGTTCGTCTCGACCAAGGAAGACCTGGCCGTCACCGCCTCGTTCTACTCGCAGTTCCCGGCCAACTGGCGCTACCGCACCCGCCTGGCCAACATCAGCTCGCTGAACTTCCTGGGGCTGTCGCCGCTGCACAACTTCGCCACCGGCAAGCAGCACAACAACCCGTGGGGCGACTGCGTGACCACGCTGCAGACCACCAACGGCCAGCCGTACTACTTCAACTTCCACGCCACCCACCCATCGGAGAACTCGCTGGGTGAGAAGGCCATCGCCAACACCATGGTGATCGGCAAGTCCGGTACCGGTAAGACCGCGCTGATCAACTTCCTGCTCAGCCAGGTGCAGAAGTACGACCCGTCGCCGACCATCTTCTTCTTCGACAAGGACCGCGGCGCGGAGATCTTCGTGCGCGCCTGCGGCGGCAACTACCTGGCGCTGGAGAACGGCCAGGCCACCGGCTTCAACCCGTTCCAGTGCGAGAACAACGAAGCCAACGTGCAGTTCCTGGCCGACCTGATCAAGGTGCTGGCCAACAAGAACGAGTACAGCGCCCGCGAGGAAGAGGACATCTTCCGCGGTGTCGAGAACATGCTCGACACCCCCATGCACCTGCGCAGCATGACCAACTTCCAGAAGAGCCTGCCCAACATGGGCGACGATGGCCTGTATGCGCGCCTGCGCAAGTGGACCTCGGGCAACTCGCTGGGCTGGGTGTTCGACAACCCGGTGGACACGGTGGACCTGAGCCGCGCCAACATCATCGGCTTTGACTACACCGACATCATCGACAACCCCGAAGTGCGCGTGCCGGTCATCAACTACCTGCTGCACCGCCTGGAATCGCTGATCGACGGCCGCCCGCTGATCTACGTGATGGACGAATTCTGGAAGATCCTGGACGGCGAGGGCGGCCTGAAGGAGTTCGCCAAGAACAAGCAGAAGACCATCCGTAAGCAGAACGGCATGGGCATCTTCGCCACCCAGAGCCCGGAAGATGCGCTCAAGAGCGACATCGCCGCGGCCCTGATTGAGCAGACCGCCACGCTGATCCTGCTGCCCAACCCCAATGCCAGCCGCTCGGATTACATCGACGGCCTGAAGCTGACCGAGTCCGAGTTCAAGGTGGTCACCGCCCTGGACGAGCGCTCGCGCTGCTTCCTGGTCAAGCAGGGCCACGCCGCCAGCGTGTGCCAGCTCAACCTGCGTGGCATGGATGACATCCTGTCGGTGATTTCGGCCTCCACCGACAATATCGACGTGATGCACCGCGTCCTGCTCGACGCCGCCCAGCGCGAGAAGGTATCGCAGGCCGACCTCACCCCGGACCAGTGGCTCAGTGAGTTCTACAGGAAGCGCAAGGGCTCTGGAAAGCCCGCCGGGACACGACAGGATGCCGTTGCCTGACGGTCCCCCGGCCGATCAGGGACAGGCTTTCGCCGCATTCGATGGAGACAATTATGGATACCGCTATGAACCCGAAGAAGACGCGCCGCCGTCATTTCAGCTTCCGCCTGGCGGCCTTGTCGCTGGTGACCGTGCTGATGTGCAACGCACCGGCTCCGGCATACACGATGCCCGTGGTTGAAGTTGGCCCGAGCGTGTACCAGCAGATCATGAACCAGATCAACACCTATAAGGCCGAGATCACCGCGTACGCCTCCAAGGCGCAGGATGCGGCCGAGTACGTGGAACAACGCACCCGCTGGATCCGCACCCTGCAGCAGTACGCGCAGGCGCTGGTGGAAGTGCAGGCGGTGTTGAACGATTTCGGCATGCCCCAGGGCGTCGAACTGACCCCGGTGGGTGAGAACTACCTGGTCAGGGAAACCTGTGGCAGCAAGGCGGACTTCAGCCCGATGGGGCTGTTCAAGACCTTCGTGTTCAACCCGCAGGACGATTTCAAGGAACAGCAGACCCAGATCTGCGTGAACATCCGCATGATGCAGAACCGCAAGTACAACGAAGCGGTGATGTTCATGACCTACTCGGTGCCGAAGATGGAGTCCTCGCTCAACCGCATCTTCAAGCTGCGCATCCTGAACAACAACCAGGGCAACGTGCAGGGCACTGACAGCGAATCGCTGCGCATGGCCAATGACCTGGCCGTCCAGTCGCAGATCTGGCAGTCGCGCATGCGGTCGTACGACGCCTACATCGAGGTGATGGAGGGCAACCAGAAGGTGGTAGCCCAGAACGCGCTCAAGGGCGACACCACCAAGAATGTCATCGGCGATCTGGTCAAGACCGCCGCGCTGAAGGGCGCGCTCAGCGTCAAGTAAGCACTCACGCAGGTACAGCGGGTCTGCAAGGTACTGCCGGACCCAATGCAGTAGCAGCATCACCAAGGGATTGTGGAAATGTCGATCAGGTCGATTGCCAACGTTTTTGATTTCTCAGGCGGATTGCAGGATCTGCTGGGCTACGCGGTGCGTGTCCAGTCGATCGGCGACTTCGTGTTCTTCAAGCTGATCCTCGACTACCTGCGCGAGCGCATCAACCTCTTCGGCATCGAGATGATGGGCCGCATGATGGCCTGGGTCGGTGGCATTGCCCTGATCCTGATGACGCTGTGGGTGCTCGTACAGGGCTACCGCATCGTTACTGGCCAGAGCCGCGATTCGATGATGGTGCTGGTCACCAACATGGCCAGAGCCGCGCTGATCATCAGCGTGGCCACGTCCATGGCGATGTTCGGTAGCAGCGTCAGCGACTTCCTGACCAAGGACGTCGGCGGCCTGATTACCCGCGTCGTGACTGGCAAGAGCGGAACGGCCGAAGACCAGATCGACAAGAGCCTGGCCTGGATGCAGGTGGCGTTGTCCAGCGTAGATGCCATCAAGGTGCTGGACGACGGGGGGCTGCGTGAAGAGAAGACCCGCGCCATGTGGTTCATCGGCCTCGGCACTGGTGGCCCTGCGGTAACTGCCGGTTCGATGCTGCTGCTCTACCAAGTGGCCATTTCGCTGTTCATTGGTTTCGGGCCACTGTTCATACTTTGCCTGCTGTTTGACCAGACAAAACAGTTCTTCCAGAAGTGGCTGTTCTACGGCATAGGAACCATGTTCTCGATGGCGGTGCTGTCCGCCATGGTCTCCATCGCGCTGGACATGGTCATACGCGTCTCCGCAGCATTCTGGACATCGGCACTGATCAACAAGTTCTTCCTGACAGATGCAATGAGTGATGGCTTGACCAGCCAGGCCATGCAGCAGGGCGGCATGGGCTTGATCCTCACGACGCTGATCCTGACTGCGCCCCCAATGGCCGCGATGTTCTTCCAGGGAACGCTGGGTAGCTTCATGGCATATTCGCAGATAGGTGGTTCACCACTGGCGCAACCGGGTCCGCAAGGCCAGCCGCCGGGTTCGTACACACCGCAGCAGGCCACCAACGCCAACACCGTGCCGGCCGATACCCACGTGCAGGATCATGGAACCCGTGTTATTGGAGGCGGCGGTGCAGGCGGCGGTGGTCAGACAGCTGCTTCCGGCCAGATGGGCAACGCGCCTACGCGTTGACGAGAGAAGGGTTCGATGTCTACGAAGTTCAGCGAGGTCGCAATGCGCTTAGTTCTGATGTTCCTATTGGTCTCAGCTCCTTGTCTGGTGTTTGCGGAAGGCAGATGCCCACCAGGTCAGTATCCGATTGGCGGGCAAGGCGCTGGCGGTTGCGCCCCGATTCCAGGCTCGGGCGGAGGCGGTTCCGAAAGCAGCGCTCCCGTACCCACTGGAAAGTGGGAGACCCGATGGGGCGCGGTCGCTGAAGACTCAGCTCCTCGCGCTGCAGGCGCTCCTCTTGCGACGGGCGTCTCGGAATCCCGGAGATCAAAACGAGAGGCAAACTCGGTCGCGCTGGAAGAATGCAAGAAGGTGGGTGGAAAGAAGTGCACTATTTCCATCACCTATCACAACCAGTGTGTTGCGCTGGCGGATCCGACGCTGGAGCAACTGAAGGCGCGCGGTGGTAAGTCGACTGGATACAGCGCAAAGACCGATGAAGATGCAAAGGCGCTGGCGCTGAAGAGATGTGAAGGTCTTGACGGCGGGCAGCAGTGCCGCATCATCTACTCAGCATGCAGCTTGTCTGAGTTCAAGTCATTCCGCTAAGAGGGGTGGTGGTGGTAGACACTGCTGAAGTCCGAAGCAAATCCACGGCGGCTCTGTTCACGGCACTCCTGTTGTTGACAGGGTTCGTGCCCCCCGCAGGCGCCGAAGGAAGGTGCCCGCCTGGCCAGTATCCGATTGGCGGGCAGGGCGTTGGCGGTTGTGCACCCATTCCCTCGGGTGGGGAATCAACTGGTGAGCCTCGTGCCACTGGATATTGGATCAAGACATGGGGTGCAATTTCGATGGCCCCCAATGGGGCTTCGGGAACGGCTGCTGGAAAGCTGAGTAAGTCTGAAGCGGGGAAAGAAGCTCTGAAACAATGCAATTCCTCTGGAGCGGCAGGGTGCAGGGTGTCCTTCACCTACAAGAATCAGTGTGTTGCAGCCGCTATTGCTTCAGATGGTTTCAAGGGTACGCGCTTTGGAACCGGCGCAACTGAGCCCTTGGCCAATGGCGTAGCACTCGATGACTGCAAGTCAAAGGGCGGACAGGGCTGTGAGGTCATCTACTCGGAATGCTCGGACCCGGTCTTCAAGTCCTACTGATTTCTGGTAGTCGCAGGATATATTCGGCGTGCGCCGAGCCGCGTTTTGAAGATTTCTGAGAAATGTTTCTCGTAGTTTAATTTTTCAGGTTCAAGGACGACATCATGCGAAATTCTCTGCCTTTTTCTCGGGGTTCGGCTGTCCGTTTTCCGGCATGCTTCCTGGTGCTGTTGCCGATTGCGTTTTGCTCCGCTCATGCCCAGACATCAACCGTGGCGCACAAGGGGGGCGGTGCTGAAACTCCGGTCGATGTCCCCGCTGCTGCTGCACCGACCACTGGGCAAGAGGTGGCCACTGTCGGTGAGTCTGCCTTGGTCGACCTGCCTGCGACGGTTACTCCGGGCATCGAGCCGAGGCCGGTAGAGGTGGCGCCCTCGAGTCCAACAACTGCGGTTGACGAAGTAAAGGCTGATGCGCCGGTCGCCCCGCCCCCGCTGCACATTCCCACGCTCGCCAATGACAACAACCAGATCGAGCGTAAGCTCGGTGCGCGGTGTCCGAACGACCTGGCAGCGCGTCTGGCGACCCAGGCGGACCTGCTGATCGGTGCATGCCAAGGCACGCTGCCGGCGCACCTCTCGGCGTTGCTGGTGGCCATTCCGGAGCAGCAACTGCTTCTCCCGCGCGTTTGGCGCGAACGCCAGGTCGGGCAGAAGGGCTGGTTCAAGGCCGTGCCCGGCTACGGGCTGCGCCCGGACTTCCTGGCGGTGCAGGGCGATGTCTGGGTGCGCTCGTTCGAAGGCGCTGACCCGTCCACCACGGTGTACCTGGTGTCCGGCCCGTTCGCGTGTGCCGACAACCGCGGCCCCGACGCCGAGCCGGTCAAGACGGTGCGTCTGCCGGCCGGCAGCTGCCGCGAGGGGCTGGTGCAGCAGCGCGTCTACCGCGTGAGCGCGGGCGCGGCCCCGGTGGACATCACCCAGCAGGCGCTGCCGGCGGAGCCGTTGCTGTCCGACGCCGACCGGAAGCGTTATGGCGCCGACGGCGCACGCGTGCAGCTGGATGCGGGCAAGCTTCAGTTCGGCCCGGCGGTGCGCTGGTATGTGGACGTCGGCGCCACCGAGAAACCCGAGCCGCGCAGCTACGGCGAATGGGGCCGGTTGCACATGGGCTTCGCGGTCTGGAATGGCGAGCGCTTCGAGCCACGCGATACCGTGCCGCGCGCTGCATGGCCGTGTGATCCGGTGGCACCGGGCGACGCCAGCTGCGGTGCCTACGCCGATGCCGGGCGCGACCCGTTCATCGTGGTCGGCGGCTCGGCCCAGGGTGTGACCGCGACACCTTGAGTCCATGGCGTTGGCCTCGTAGCAAGAAAGCGCCCCTCGGGGCGCTTTCTTTTTGCGTGCGGCGGCAACTGGCCTGCTTAGCCCTGGCCCACCAACGCGAACCGTGGCCGCAGCACACCGTCCACCTCGACCTGCGCGGTGAACATGTCATACGGCCGCACCCACAGTCCCAGGTCCTCATCCAACGGGCGATACAGCACCATTGGCAGCAAGGTCTCGCTGTGGCGCACCACGTCGATCACCAGATAATTGCCGCCCTTGAAATGGCGGTAGTGACCCGGGGCAAGGACGGGCAGAGGGGTTAGGTCGGACATGGGAAGCGCCAGGCAATGGAAGGCCGCCATTATCGCAACCCGACGGCGGCCTAGTCGCTGTCGATATCGCTCGGCGGCCCCGCGCGACAGGCCAGCACCAACTGCGTGACGGCATCGGCACTCATCGGCCGCGCCAGGTAATACCCCTGCGCCTCATTGCAGTCCCATAGCCGCAGCAGCGACAGTTCGGACTCGTGCTCCACGCCCTCGGCCACCGTGCGGTAACCCAGCTGCTGGGCGAGCCGGATGATGGCTTCCACCTTCAGGCGCGCGGTGCGCGAACGCGCCAGGCCGGTGACCAGGCTCTGGTCGACCTTGATGTGGCTGATCGGCACTTCGCTCAGGTAGCCGAAGTTGCTGTAGCCACTGCCGAAGTCGTCGATGGCGATGCGCACGCCGGCGGCGGCCATTGCGCGCAGCTGGGGCAGGGCGGCGGGGTGGCTGTGCAGCCACTGGCCTTCGGTGATCTCCACTTCAATCTGCGAGGGCACCAGCCCGTTTGCCTGCAGGCGCTCGGCCATGCCGGTCCACAGGTTGGCATTGTCGAAATCGCGCGGGGACAGGTTGATCGACAACGTGAATCCCGGCAACAGCTGCTGCCAGCGCGCCGCCTGCGCGAACGCGTGCTCGATCACCCATTGGCTGAGCGCCGGCATCAGCGCCGTGCACTCCAGCACCGGAATGAACTCGCCCGGGGTGATCGGCCCCAGCATCGGGTGCGTCCAGCGCAGCAGGGCTTCGGCCGACACCGGCTGGCCATCGCGCAGGTCGTAGCGCGGTTGGTAGACCAGGCTGAACTGCTCCTGGGCCAGCCCGCGCGCGGCATCGGAGGCAAGCCGGTAACGGCGGCGCAGGTGCGCATCGCGGTCGGCCGAGTACCAGCACAGGCAGGCGTCGGTCTGCAGCGCGTGGTTCAGCGCCACCATGCATTTGCGCACGAGGTCGCCGGCTTCATCCGGATCGGCTCGGAAGTCGCACAGCCCGGCGTGGAACTGCGGCGACATCGGAATGCTGCCGACCATCAGCGGCCGCCGCATGCGCTCGCGCAGCCGCTGCATCAGCGCCTCGACCTGCGCGTGGTC
This sequence comes from Stenotrophomonas maltophilia, assembly GCA_002386405.1. Taxonomy (GTDB): domain Bacteria; phylum Pseudomonadota; class Gammaproteobacteria; order Xanthomonadales; family Xanthomonadaceae; genus Stenotrophomonas; species Stenotrophomonas maltophilia_AD. Next base: position 69,900 of record DGIP01000338.1, on the reverse strand, counting down.
TTGGTTGCGCAGCACGAACGCGAACCGGGTGGAGGCCACGTGGTAGACCTGCACGTCTTCGGTCAGCACTTCCTGCACGCGCAGCGACGCCTGCCGGAGCAGGGATTCCACCGGTTTCAGGCCCAGCGCCTGGCCGGCGTCATTGGCGCTCTGCAGGTCGAACACATCCAGCAGCACGCCGGTGAACTGGTTACTGCCCTCCTGGCGGCCCAGCACGCTCAAATCGGCCTGGAACTGCTGGCGGTTGGGCAGGCCGCTGATCGGCTCGCGCCGGCCCAGCGACATCTTCAGCTCCATCTGGTTGACCACGATCCGCGCCAGGGTCTGCAGCTGGCGCTGCTCGTCGGCGGTCAACACGCGCGGGGTGCGGTCCATCAGGCACAGCGTGCCCAGCGCGATGCCGTTTCGGGTCACCAGCGGCGCGCCGGCGTAGAAGCGCATCTGCTCGGGGCCGGCCACCAGCGGGTTGTCGTGGAAGCGGGGATCCTGGCGCAGGTCTTCGATCTGCAGGATCCCGCTGGACTGCAGCGCGCACGAGCAGATCGAGTGGTGGCGGTCGGTGCGTTCCAGTGCCAGCCCGACCCGCGAGATGAAGCGCTGCGAGTCGGCATCGACGATGGAGATCAGCGCAATGGCGGTGCCGAAGGTAAACGCCGCCAGTTCGGTGACCGGGTCCAGCGAGCGCCCCAAGGCGGGATCCATCACGTTGAGCGCTTCAATCAGCGCGATGCGTTCCAGATCCTGGCTGCGGTCGAGCATTCCGTGCGTCCTGTCAAACGGAGTACGCAGGTACTATCCCGCCGCGTTTGCAGTGCCGGTGTGAAGTGGGCCGTTCAGGGATGAAGCATTCACATCGCGCCGCCTCAATGTGCGGGCGAGGATTCCTTCAGGATCGACAGCAACTGCTTGAGTCGATAGGGCTTTGGCAGGAATTCAACGTGCGCGGGCAGTGGCGGCAGCTGCGAGCGCGCAAACCCGGAAGAGAGAATCATGCGCGCGTTTGGCAGGGCATTGGCGACATGTGCGCTCAGTTCCAGGCCGCTCATGTTGTTGGGCATGTTGACATCGCTGAACACCACATCGAAGCCGCCGGCTTCATCGATCAGCTTGATGGCGGTCGGGCCGTCGTCGGCGGTATGCACGTCGATGCCGAAATCACGCAGCGCCTGTCCGATCAGCTCGCGCAGGTCTTCCTGGTCTTCGACCATCAACACACGAAGGGGCTCAGACATGCGCGACTTCCTCTAAGGCAGGTAACAACAAACGGACAGTGGTGCCGCGTCCGGGGGCGGTCTGTACATCGACGAACCCGTCGCACTGGGACACGAAGCCAAATACCTGGCTCAGGCCCAGACCGCTGCCCTTGCCGACTTCCTTGGTGGTGAAGAACGGTTCGCTGGCACGCTCGGCCACATCCGGCGGCATGCCATTGCCCTGGTCCGTCACCGCGATGGCCACATAGCGGCGCTGCGTGGGGTTGGCCAGGTCCGGGGCCAGGCGGTGTTCGGCCGTGGCACTGATGGTGATGGTCCCGCCCTGCGGCATGGCCTCGCAGCTGTTGAGCAGCAGGTTCAAGACTGCGGTATGCAACTGTACGCCATCGGTGGTGATTCGAGGTAGGTCGAAAGGCACTTCCAGACGCAGCCGGATGTTGTCCGGGCAGGCCCGCTGCAGAACCGGCAGTTCCTGTTCGAACAGCCGCGCTACCTGAAGGGGCTCGCGTACCAGGGTCTGGTCAGCCGAGAACGCCAGCAGCTGGCGGGTCAGCAGCGAGCCTCGGTCGGCGGCGGCCTGGGCCAGTTCGGTCAGTTCGCGGGTGCGCGCATCGGCGCCCGGCTGCAGAGAGATCAGGTCCAGCGCGTTGCCGATGGTGGTCAGCAGGTTGTTGAATTCGTGCGCCAGCCCGCGCGTGAGCCGGCCTACGCCCTCGAACTGCTGCAACTGCTCGCGGGCGCGCTGGGCGTCCTGCAGCAGGCGCTGGGCGTGGTAGCGCTCGGTGACGTCCTGGGTGACCTTGACGAAGCCGAGCAGGGCGCCGTCCTGGCGCACGGCTTCGATCACCTCGCTGGCGCGGAAGCACTCGCCGCTGCGGCGCACCCGCCAGCCTTCGCCAGCGTAGCGGCCATGTTGTTCAGCCTCGGCCAGGGTGTGTTCGGCGCTGCCGGAGGCGCGCTCGTCGGGGGCGTAGAACAGCCGCACGTGTTGGCCCATCACTTCCGCGGCGGAGTAGCCCTTGACCCGCTCACAGCCCCGGTTCCAGCTGCGGATGCAGCCCTGTGCGTCGAGCAGGTAAATCGCGTGATCGGATACGTGATCGATCAACAGCTGCAATTGCAGACGATCGTCAGCGAGCGGCGCGATATCGGTGACTGCCTGGACCACGGCGGCGGTTTTACTCCCCTTTAAGGGGCTGAACCGTAGGAGGCGGGATGTGAAGATAGTGTCAACATCGGTTCTGAACACGCCGCCATTTGGCGTATAACGCCCGAATTCACAGTTCGGTTAACATCGAACCCCTTTTCACGCTGGAACCGTGTGCATGAATGCTGCGCCAACCGCTCGCGACCGCTGGATATGGCTGGTATCGGCCGGCCTGATGGGCTTCACCGTCGGCCTGGAACTGGTGGTGCCGCTGGGCTACGCGGTGTGGCTGACCTACTTCATGGCCATTGGCATCACGCTGTTCCAGCGCCGGTTGGAGGTGCCGCCGCTGGTTGCGATCGGCTCCTGCATCCTGCTGATCGTGGGGTATCACCTGGCCCCGGCGAGTACCAATTCCGCGTTCTCCTTCGTCAACCGCACCATTGGCGGGACCTGCTTCCTGTTGATGGCGCTGACCGTGGTCAAGGCCATCCAGGCCCGCCGCAGCGCGGCCGACGCGCTGTGGCTGCAGGAGGCCGAGAATGACGTGACGGTCAGCCTGCGTGGCGATCCGGAGCCACGCACGCTAGCCAATGAAGCGATGCGTACGCTGTGCGCACGGCTGAATGCCGACGTGGGTGCGCTTTACCGGCTGCAGGGCGAGCGGCTGCTGCTGGTGGGCGGCGCTGCGCTGCCGCCGCATCTGCCGGATTCGCTGCCGGCGGCAGCGGGGCAGTGGGGTGAAGTCCTGCGCCAGGGCCAGCCGCGCCGGCTGGAAGAGGGCGAAAGCCTGCTTGAGATCGAAACCGCGCTGGGTCGCACCCCTGTGCACCAGCGCCTGCTGGGACCGATCACCGCCGATGGCGTGGTGATCGGCCTGGTGGAACTGGGCCGGGCCGGCGTGTCGCCGGCGCGCTCGCTCGAGCTGGGGCTGTTGCTGCAGTGCGCCGAACCGGTGGGTGTGGCCCTGCGCACCGCGCTGCTGCGCGCGCAGCTGGTGGAGCTGCTGGAAGAAACCCAGCGCCAGAGCGAAGAGCTGCAGACCCAGCAGGAAGAGCTGCGGGTGGCCAACGAAGAGCTGGAAGAACAGAGCCGCAGCCTGCTGCACTCGCAGGCCAACCTGGAACAGCAGCAGGCCGAGCTGGAACAGACCAACGTGCAGCTGGAAGAGCGCACCCACGAACTGGAGGCGCGCCAGCAGGCGCTGCTGATCGCGCAGGGCCAGCTTGTCCAGAACAGCCGCGAGCTGGAGGCCAGTTCGCGCTACAAGTCCGAGTTCCTGGCCAACATGTCGCACGAGCTGCGCACCCCGCTCAACAGCGCGCTGATCCTGGCCAAGCTGCTGGCCGACAACAAGGACGGCACCCTGACCGCCGAGCAGGTCAAGTACGCGCAGGCCATCCACTCGTCCAACAACGACCTGCTGGCGCTGATCAACGACATCCTGGACCTGTCGCGCATTGAAGCCGGGCATGTCGAACTGGCCGAAGAGAACCTGGCCGTGGCCAGCGTGCTGCAGCGCCTGAAGGAGACGTTCGAGCCGCTGGCCGCGCAGAAGGGCCTGACACTGGACATCCGCGCCGAAACCGATTCGCCCGGCCAGCTGGTGGCCGACGGCCAGCGCCTGCAACAGATCCTGAAGAACCTGCTGGCCAACGCGGTCAAGTTCACAGAACATGGCAGCGTCTCGCTGGTGGTGCGCGCGCATGGGGCGGGGCGTATCCAGTTCGCGGTGACCGATACCGGCATTGGCATTCCGCAGGCGCAGACCGAAGTGATCTTCGAAGCCTTCCGCCAGGCCGACGGCAGCACCCGCCGGCGCTACGGCGGTACGGGCCTGGGCCTGTCGATCTCGCGCGACCTGGCCGCGCGCATGGGCGGTAGCATTTCCGTATCCAGCGAGCCTGGCCGCGGCAGCTGCTTCGTCTTGGACCTGCCGCTGGCAGCGGGTACCGGCACCGCTGCGCCGATGTCGGCACCGGATGTGCGCCCGGCACCGGCGGCGAAACCGGCCTCGCCGGCCCCGCTGTTCGGTAACGCGCATGACGCCTCCGCCGCTGCCCCATCGCCGCGTGTGGCGGATGACCGTGGTCGCCGGAGCCGCGCCGGGCGAATGATCCTGGTGGTGGAGGATGATGTGGCCTTCGCCGAGGCGCTGGTAGGCATGGCCCATGAGCTGGACTTCGACTGCGTGGTTGCGCAGACCGCGGAGGAAGCGCTTGCGCTGGCCGCCGAGCTGCGCCCCAACGGCGTGCTGCTGGATATCGGCCTGCCCGATGTATCCGGGTTGAGCGTGCTGGAGCGCCTCAAGCGCGACCCGGCGCTGCGCCACATCCCGGTGCACGTGGTGTCCGGGCTGGAGCGTTCGCAGGTGGCGATGGAGCTGGGCGCGATCGGTTATGTGATCAAGCCTGCCACGCGCGAACGCCTGGTCGAGGCGATCCAGCAGCTGGAGGCGACCAGCGAGCGCGATGTGCGCCGCCTGTTGATCGTCGAGGACGACAGCGCCCTGCGCTCCAACCTGCAGCTGCTGCTGGGCCGCGACCAGCTGGAGATCACCGCGGTGGGCAGCCTGGCCGAAGCGAAGGCCGAACTGGGTGCCTCCACCTTCGACTGCATGGTCACCGACCTGGCGCTGCCCGATGGCACCGGCTACGACCTGCTCGAATACATGGCCGGCAACGAGGCGGTGGCCTTCCCGCCGGTCATCGTCTACACCGGCCGCGCCCTGACCCGCGATGAAGAGCAGCGCCTGCGCCGCTATTCGAAGAGCATCATCATCAAGGGCGCGCGCTCGCCCGAGCGCCTGCTCGATGAAGTGACCCTGTTCCTGCACAGCGTGGAAGCCTCGCTGCCCAGCGACCAGCAGCGCCTGCTGCGCGAAGCGCGCCGCCGCGATGCGGTGCTGGACGGGCGCACCGTGCTGCTGGCCGAGGACGATGTGCGCAACATCTTCGCCCTGTCCAGCGTGCTGGAGCCGCTGGGGGTGAAGCTGGAAATCGCCCGCAACGGCCGGGAAGCGCTGGACAAGCTGGGCCCGGACATCGACCTGGTGCTGATGGACATCATGATGCCGGAGATGGACGGGCTGACCGCGATGCGCGAGATCCGCCGCGACAACCGCTGGCGCGACCTGCCGATCATCGCGCTGACCGCCAAGGCCATGCCAGACGACCGCGAACACTGCCTGCAGGCCGGGGCCAACGATTACATCGCCAAGCCGATCGACGTGGACAAGCTGGTGTCGCTCTGCCGCGTGTGGTGTTCGCGCCGATGAACGACGCCGAGCTGTTCGACCTGGAACTGCGCCTGCTGTTGGAGGCGGTGTACCAGCGCTACCATTACGACTTCCGCGACTACGCGCTGGCGTCGCTGCGCCGGCGCATGCGCCATGCCATGGCGCGCTTCGAGTGCGACAACATGGGCGCGTTGCAGCACCGGCTGCTGCATGAGCCGGAAACCTTCTCGCTGGCCATGCAGTACTTCACCGTGCAGGTCTCGGAGATGTTCCGTGACCCGGCCTACTTCCGCATGCTGCGCGAGCACGCCATCCCGGTGCTGCGCACCTATCCGTCCATCAAACTGTGGATCGCCGGCTGCAGCACCGGCGAGGAAGTGTGGTCGCTGGCGATCCTGCTGCAGGAAGAAGGCCTGCTGGACCGCGCCATCATCTACGCCACCGACATCAACCCCGATGCGCTGGAAGCCGCCGAAACCGGCGCGTTCGCGCTGGACCGGCTGGCCCAGTTCAGCCGCAACTACCTGGAAGCGGGCGGCACCGGCTCGCTGTCGGACTACTACAGCACCGGCTATGGCAGCGTGGTGTTCGACCGCCGGCTCAAGCGCAACATCGTGTTCGCCGACCACAGCCTGGCCACCGACACCGTGTTTTCCGAAGTGCACCTGGTGTCGTGCCGCAACGTGCTGATCTATTTCCAGCGTGCCCTGCAGGACCGCGCCATCGGCCTGTTCCACGAGGCGCTGGTGCACCGTGGCTTCCTCGGGCTGGGCAGCAAGGAATCGCTGCAGTTCGGCGAGCATGCCGATGAATTTGAAGCCTGCGCGCGCGAACAGCGCCTGTACCGGAAGCTGGCCTGATGAACGCGACCCCCGAGCTGCCCGAGATCGAGGTCATCGTGGTCGGCGCTTCCGCCGGCGGCGTGAGCGCGCTGCAGCAGCTGCTGGCTGCGCTGCCCGCCGACCTGCCGATGCCGGTACTGGTGGTGTTGCACCTGCCGCGCGACCGCCCCAGCCGGATTGCCGACCTGCTCGGGCTGCGCTGCCCGTTGCCGGTGTGCGAAGCGGAGGACAAGCAGCCGCTGCTGCCCGGCACGGTCACCTTCGCGCCGCCGGACTACCATCTGCTGGTGGAAAGCCGCAGTACCCTGGCGTTGTCGGTGGACGCGCCGGTGCTGTTCTCGCGACCGGCGATCGACCCGCTGTTCGAAAGCGCCGCCGAGGTGTTCGGCAGCGGCGTGCTGGCCATCCTGCTCACCGGGGCCAGCAACGACGGCAGTGCCGGCGTGGCCGCCGTCCGCAACGCCGGTGGCCAGGCCTGGATCCAGTGCCCCGACGATGCCTATTCCCCGATCATGCCAGCGGCTGCGCTGGCACATGCCGGCGCCGATGCGGTGCTGACGCTCACCTCCCTATGCTCGCGCATGAAAGGCCTTGCCCGATGAACCTTATCGAGTCCACCACGACGCCGGCCAACGAGCGGGTGAACCTGCTCATCGTCGATGACGTACCCCAGAACCTGGTCGCCATGGAGGCGCTGCTGCGCCGCGACGGCCTGGACATCCTGTGCGCGGCCTCGGGTGCCGAAGCGCTGGAACTGCTGCTCGAACACGAAGTGGCGCTGGCGCTGCTGGACGTGCACATGCCGGAGATCGACGGTTTTTCGCTGGCCGAGCTGATGCGCGGCTCGCAGCGCAGCCGCGATGTGCCGATCATCTTCCTGACCGCCTCGCCGAACGATCCGGTGCGCGCGTTCAAGGGCTACGAAAGCGGCGCGGTGGACTTCCTGCACAAGCCGATCGAGCCGCAGGTGATCATGAGCAAGGTCAACGTGTTCATCGAGCTCTACCAGCAGAAGCAGCTGCTCAAGGCGCGCAACCAGGCGCTGGAGCACGCGCTCAAGCTCAATGAAACCATGATGGCCGTGCTCACCCACGACCTGCGCACGCCGCTGTCGGCGATCCTGCTCTGCGCCGACAAGCTGTCGCTGGACCTGCCCGACGACCCGTCCGCGCAGCAGACCCTGGTGCACCTGGAAAACAGCGCGGTGCGGATGGCGCGGATGGTCGAGCAGCTGCTGGATTTCTCGCGGATCCGGAGCGGCGGCCTGCGCCTGCAGACCGAGGAATGCGACCTGGCCGAAGTGGCGGCCGTGGTGGTCAACGAGGTCGGTCGCGCGCACCCGAAGGCGAAGATCGAGCTGCACGTGGAAGGCGACACCCGCCTGCAGGGCGATCCGGATCGCTTGGCGCAGCTGCTCTCCAACCTGATCGGCAACGCGGTGCTGCATGGCGGCGATGCGCCGGTGCAGGTGCTGGTGCGTGGCCTGCCCGGCGATTCGCTGCGGCTGCAGGTGCGCAATGCCGGGCAGATTCCGGAAACCCTGCTGCCGCGCCTGTTCGAGCCGTTCAAGGCCAGTTTCCACGACAGCCGCGGGCTGGGGTTGGGGCTGTTCATTGCCCACGAGTTCGCCCGGGCGCATGGCGGCCTGCTGGCGGCGCGCAACCTGGAAGGCGTGGTCCTGTTCGAGACCCCGCTGCAGCGGCAGGTTCGTTAAACTGGGCGCATGTCGCCCACCCGAGCCAAGCCGCCCACCCCGCTGATCGATGCCCAGGTGCACGTGGAGGGGTTCGTGCAGGTGCGCGAGGCGCGCCGCTCGGAGCTGGTCGAAGACTACGTGGAGCTGATCGCGGACCTGATCGCCGATGGCCGCGAGGCCCGCCAGGTGGACATCGCCACCCGCCTGGGCGTGGCCCAGCCAACCGTGGCCAAGGCGCTCAAGCGTTTGGTCAAGGAAGGCTGGGCGATCCAGCGCCCGTACCGGGGCGTGTTCCTCACCCCGGCCGGCGAGCAGCTGGCGGTGGAAATGCGCGCCCGCCACCAGACCGTGGAGCGCTTCCTGCTGGCCCTGGGCGTGGATGCCGATTCGGCCCGGCGCGATGCCGAAGGCATCGAACACCATGTCAGCGAGGCCACCCTGGCCGCGTTCGAGGCGTTCGTACGCAAGGCCGACGGCCGTGGTTGAGCGCCTGCCGCCGCCCCCGCCGCTGGGCGTGCCGGTGCACGACCAGGACGAATACTGGATGCAGCATGCATTGCGCCTGGCCGAACGTGCCGAGCGCGAGTTCAACGAAATCCCGGTAGGCGCGGTGCTGGTCGGCGCCGACGGCACGGTTCTCGGCGAAGGCTGGAACCTCAACATCGCCGACCACGACCCCAGCGCCCACGCTGAAATCGTGGCGATGCGCCAGGCGGGCAGGGCACTGGCCAACCACCGCCTGCTGGGCAGTACCCTGTATGTGACGCTGGAACCGTGTGCCATGTGCGCGATGGCGGTGGTGCATGCGCGGGTGGCGCGGCTGGTCTATGCAGCTACCGATCCCAAGACCGGTGCCTGCGGCAGTGTGTTCGACCTGCTTGGCGATGCCCGCCACAACCACCGCGTTGAGCTGCACGCGGGGGTGCTGGCGAAAGAAGCCAGCACGCGGCTGACCAATTACTTCCGGGCCAAACGAGGCAAGCCGCCGCTGCTGCTGGAGTGATTTCACGGCAGGGCCACACCGTGAAGGCGGTATCATGTCGCATTACTCTCTGCACAAGGGCAGGACATGGCGGACAACGGCGCCGAAGGCGAACGACTGATCTGGATCGACCTGGAAATGACCGGTCTGGATACCGACAACGATTCGATCATCGAGATCGCTACCGTCGTCACCGACGCGCAGTTGAACGTGCTGGCCGAAGGCCCGGAGTTCGCCATCCACCACCCGGTGGAGCGCCTGGAGGCAATGGACGAGTGGAACCGCAACCAGCACCGCCGTTCGGGCCTGTGGCAGCGCGTGGTCGACAGCCAGGTCACCCTGGCGCAGGCCGAGGCGCAGACGGTGAACTTCCTGGCACAGTGGATCAGGGCCGGCGCCTCGCCGATGTGCGGCAACTCGATCTGCCAGGACCGCCGTTTCCTGCACCGTGAAATGCCGCGCCTGGAGAAGTACTTCCACTACCGCAACCTGGACGTGTCCACGGTCAAGGAGCTGGCCCGGCGCTGGGCCCCTTCGGTTGCTGCCGGAGTAGGCAAGACCTCCAGCCATACCGCGCTGAGCGATGTGCACGATTCGATCGCCGAACTGCGCCACTATCGGCAGTTCATGGGCGCGTTGTCCGGCCTGCCGGCCTGACCTGCGCGCCGTCGGGCACATGACGTTCAACCGGACAGGGTTATGATCCGGGCATGAGCCATATCGTCCGTATCGTGCCGCCGCCGCTGGAAGCGCAGATCCTGCCGACCTCGCAGGACTGGGCCGACCTGCAGCGGGCGGTGGGCCTGCTCGAATCGCCCACGCTCACCGCCAAGATGGCGAACCTGATCGGTTCGCCATTGGAGTTCGCGGTGAAGAAGCTGCCGCAGTCGGTGTCGCGGCGGATCCACGGCGCGGTGGAGGCGGCGCTGTTCAAATCCGCGCAGGCCGCGCTGTGGAGCATGGACAACACCCCGGGCAAGGCCGCGTCCACGCGCTGGCACAAGGTGGCCGCCGCCACCACCGGTGCGCTGGGCGGTGCGTTCGGGTTCACCGCGCTGTTCCTGGAACTGCCGGTGTCGACCACCATCATGATGCGTTCGGTCGCCGACGTGGCCCGCAGCGAAGGCTTCGACCTGAGCGAGATGGGCACCCGCCACGCCTGCCTGGAAGTATTCGCGCTGGGCGGCAACTCCGGCCAGGACGACGCCAGCGAGACCGGCTACTACATCACCCGTGGCTTCACCGCCGAAGTGATGCGCCACCTGTCGGCCGAACTGGCCGGCGCGGCGGTCGGCGGCGGTGGCGTGATGATCGGCCTGACCCCGAAGGAAGCCGGCAAGTGGCTGGCCAAGATCGTCGAAAAGGTCGCCGCCCGTTTCGGCGTGGTGGTCACCGAGAAGTTCGCCGCCCAGGCAGTGCCGATCATCGGCGCGGTCGCCGGCGCCACGTTGAACACCATGTTCACCGACTACTACCAGGACATGGCGCGCGGCCACTTCATCGTGCGCCGCCTGGAACGCCAGTACGGCTACGAAACAGTGCGTGCCGCCTACAACCAACTGGCAGGCGAGATCCCGTAGCGACACGCCACGCGTGTCCCAGGCGGTGCATCCGCAGCCGATACGCCAGCTTCGGCCGGTTCGCGTGGGACACGCATGGCGTGTCGCTACGATCCCTGGCATCCGATCATTGCACCGGCGTCACAACACTATTGCCGGCAAAGGCCTGTTCCCCACGGCCCGCCATCCCCATCCTTGCCACAGTCTCTAGCAAGGAACCCCCATGCTCTTCACCCCCTACCGCCTCGGCCCGCTGACCCTGCCCAACCGCATCGTCATGCCGCCGATGACCCGCTCACGCGCCGCCACCGGCAACGTGGCCACCCCGCTCATGGCCCAGTACTACGCCCAGCGCGCCTCGGCCGGCCTGATCGTCAGCGAAGGCACCCAGATCAGCCCGCAGGGGCAGGGCTACGCCTGGACCCCCGGCATCCACGACGACGCCCAGGTCGCCGGCTGGCGCGGCGTCACCGACGCCGTGCACGCCGCTGGCGGCCGCATCTTCGCCCAGCTCTGGCACGTGGGCCGCGTCTCGCACGTGGACCTGCAGCCGAACGGTGAAGCACCGGTCTCGTCCTCGGCCCTGCAGGCCGACGGCGTCAAGGTCTTCGTCGACGTCGCCGGCACCGGCCCGCAGGGCGGGGTAGGCGAGATGGTCCAGCACTCCATGCCGCGCGCCCTGGACATCAGCGAAATCCCGCAGATCGTGCGCGACTACGCGCTGGCCGCCCGCCGCGCCATCGACGCCGGCTTCGACGGCGTTGAACTGCACGGCGCCAACGGCTACCTGATCAACCAGTTCATCGATTCCCAGGCCAACCAGCGCACCGACGGCTACGGTGGCTCGCTGCAGAACCGCCTGCGTTTCCTGCGCGAAGTCGCCGAAGCGGTCGCCGCAGAAGTAGGCGCTGACCGCCTCGGCGTGCGCCTGGCCCCGCTGACCACCCTGCAGGGCGCCGTGGACGACACCCCGCAGGCCACCTACCTGGCCGCCGCGCACATCCTGGACAGCATCGGCGTGGCCTACCTGCACATCGCCGAAGCGGACTGGGAAGACGCCCCGGTGATGCCGGTAGCGTTCAAGGAAGCGCTGCGGATGATCTATCGCGGCACCCTGATCTACGCGGGCAAGTACACGGTCGAGCGCGCCGAGGAAGCACTGGCCAAGGGCTGGGCCGACCTGATCGGTTTCGGCCGACCGTTCATCGCCAACCCCGACCTGCCGCTTCGCCTGCAGCAGGGCCTGGCGTTGAACGCGCCTGACAAGGCCACGTACTTTGGTGGGGCTGAAGCCGGATTTACTGATTACCCGGCCGCCGAAGAAGTGCCGGCGTAAATCCGCATTCCTGGTGCCGGATCGTGTAGAGCCACGCCCTGCGTGGCTTCGCGGCGCCGGAACGAGGCGCAGCCACGCAGGGCGTGGCTCTACGCGGCGGGCGCGCGATAATGGGGCAATGAGCCCCATCCCTGAGATATCTCCCGACCAGGCGCGCCAGCGCGTCACCCACGGCGCCTTGTTGATCGATGTGCGTGAGGCGCACGAGCGCGCCACCGGCATGGCCGAGGGCGCACTGGGCATCGCGAAAGGCGAGCTCCAGGCAGATCCGTCTGCCCACCTCCCGACACACGACCGCGAACTCATCCTGATCTGCCAGAGCGGCAAGCGCTCCCTGGAAGCCGCGCAGGCGCTGGCCGAGCTCGGCTACACCCACATCGCCTCCGTCCACGGCGGCACCACCGCCTGGCGTGCTGCGGGGCTGCCGCTCGTGCAGCCGCTGCAGAGCGACGACGAGCGCGATTTCAACGAACGCTACTCACGCCACCTGCTGCTGCCGCAGGTCGGGGTTGCCGGCCAGCAGGCGCTGCTCGGCGCCCGGGTGCTGCTGCTGGGCGCTGGCGGCCTTGGTTCACCGGCCGCCTTCTACCTGGCCGCCGCCGGGGTAGGGCACCTCCGCATCGCCGATGACGACGTGGTGGACCGCAGCAACCTGCAGCGGCAGATCCTGCATACCGAAGCCAGCATCGGCGAGCCCAAGGTGCATTCGGCCCGCGAACGGCTGCGGGCGCTCAACCCCGGGTTGGACGTCGAAGCGGTGCAGGCGCGGGTGACCTCGGACAACATCGACGCGCTGCTCGACGGCGTGGACGTGGTGCTGGACGGGTCGGACAACTTCCCGCTGCGCTACCTGCTCAACGATGCCTGCATCCAGCACGCGATCCCGCTGGTCTACGGCGCGGTGGAGCGTTTCACCGGCCAGGTGTCGGTGTTCGACGCCGGCCGCCATCGCGGTGAGGCGCCATGCTACCGCTGCCTGTTCCCGGAACCGCCACCGCCCGAGTTCGCGCCCAACTGCGCCGAGGCCGGGGTGCTGGGCGTGCTGCCGGGCATGGTCGGCCTGCTGCAGGCCACCGAAGTGCTCAAGCTGCTGCTGGGTATCGGTGAACCGCTGGTGGGGCGGCTGCTGACCTTCGACGCGCTGGGCATGCGGTTCCGTGAGATCCGCCTCGGGCCGGATCCCGCCTGCCCACTGTGTGCACCCGGCCAGGGCTTCCCGGGTTACATCGACTACGCCGCGTTCTGTGCGGGCCCGTAGGACGATATGGTGATTTACTGACCGATCGTTCCATTCCCGGCACGATCATGCGCACCTGCGTGCTATGTCCCTGCGTCAACTTGTCCTATCGTGATGGCTGATCGGAGTTGCAAGGAACAGACCGCATGGCGGTGGAAGCAGGTGCCAGTGAACTGGTGAAAGTAGTCGCCCTGCTGGGTGCGGCAGTGGTGATGGTGCCGTTGTTCCGCCGGCTGGGATTGGGCTCGGTGCTGGGCTACTTCGCGGCCGGGTTGGCGATTGGTCCGTTCGGCTTCGGCTGGTTCTCCGATCCGCAGGCGATCCTGCACACGGCCGAACTGGGCGTGGTGATGTTCCTGTTCGTGATCGGACTGGAAATGCGGCCTTCGCACCTGTGGAGCCTGCGCAGGGAAATCTTCGGGCTGGGCACACTGCAGATCGTGGTCTGCGGTGCCGTGCTCACCGGGGTGTGCATGCTGTTCGGGTTCCCGCTGCCGGTGGCCTTCATCGGTGCGGCCGGTTTCGTGCTGACGTCCACCGCAGTGGTGATGCAGCTGCTGGCCGAGCGCGGCGATATCGCGCTGCCGTCCGGGCAGAAGATCGTCTCGATCTTGTTGTTCGAAGATCTGCTGATCGTGCCGCTGCTGGCGGTGGTCGCCTTCATGGCGCCGGTGCAGGCCGATGCCGGTACCGGCTCGCGCTGGATCAGCGTGGCCATCGCCGCCGGCGCGATCATCGGGCTGGTGCTGGTCGGCCGCTTCCTGCTCAACCCGCTGTTCCGCATCCTGGCTGCCGCCAAGGCGCGCGAGGTGATGACCGCCGCCGCATTGCTGGTGGTGCTGGGCGCAGCGCTGCTGATGCAGCTGGGCGGGCTGTCGATGGCGATGGGCGCGTTCCTGGCCGGCGTGCTGCTGAGCGAGTCCACCTTCCGCCACCAGATCGAAGCCGACATCGAACCGTTCCGCGGCATCCTGCTCGGGCTGTTCTTCCTCAGCGTGGGCATGGCCCTGGACCTCACCGTGGTGGCCAACAACTGGCCGCTGATCGTGTCGGGCGTGCTGGCCCTGATGCTGGCCAAGGCGGTGTGCATCTATGTCGTGGCACGCATCCTGGGCAGCGACCATCGCCAGGCGCTGGATCGCGGCGTGGTGATGGCACAGGGCGGCGAATTCGCCTTCGTGCTGTTCTCGGCCGCGGCCACCGCCGGGGTGATCGGCATCGAGGTCAACGCCAACCTGACCGCCATCGTGGTGCTGTCAATGGCGCTCACCCCGTTGTTCGTGCTGCTGCACGACAAGCTGATGCCGGCGCGCGAGGTCTCGCTGGAAGGCGTGGATACCGCCGAGGGCATGTCCGGCAGCGTGCTGATGATCGGCTTCGGCCGCTTCGGCCAGGTGGCCAGCCAGTCGCTGCTGGCGCGCGACGTGGACGTGACCATCATCGACAACGACGTGGACATGATCCACAACGCCGAGCGCTTCGGCTTCAAGATCTACTACGGCGACGGTACCCGGCTGGACGTGCTGCATGCGTCGGGCGCGGCCACCGCGCGGGCCATCGCGGTGTGCGTCAACAACGCGCAGGATGCCGACCGCATCGTCGAGCTGGTCGCGCATGAGTTCCCGCAGGCCAAGCTGCTGGTGCGTTCGTTCGACCGCGAACATTCGCTGCGCCTGATCCATGCGGGCGTGGACTTCCAGATCCGCGAGACCTTCGAGTCTGCGCTGCTGTTCGGCCAGGCCGCGCTGGTGGAACTGGGGGCGGAGGAAGACGACGCACGCGACATCGCCGAGCAGATCCGCGAACGCGACGCCGAGCGTTTCGAGCTGGAGATGGCCGGCGGCGACCTGCGTGCCGGCGCCCACATGGTGTTCGGTACCGCGCTGCCCGGCGTGCCCACGCCGACCCCGTTCACCGCACCCAAGCGCAAGGCGCGCACCCTCAACGCGGATGAAGTGCCGGAAGAGGAATGACGCGGGTGAGCGCGACCGCAGCGTAGGGCCGGGCCATGCCCGGCTGCGATGGTGTTCGGCGGCACGTTAATCGGGGACAATACCCTTCCGCCGCCCCACGCCCCGCATTCGATGAACGATTCCGCCCCCCGTCATTCCGCCCGCATCCTGGACGGACGCCGCATCGCCGAAGACCTGCTGGACAGCCTGAAGGTGCGCGTTGACGCCCGCCTGGCCGCCGGTGGCAGCCGGCCGGGGCTGGCCGTGGTGCTGGTGGGCGGCGACCCGGCCTCGACCGTGTATGTGCGCAACAAGCGCCGTGCCGCCGAGAAGGTCGGGATCGAGGCGTTCGATTACGACCTGCCGGCCGGCACCGGCGAAGCCGAGCTGCTGACCCTGATCGACCAGCTCAATGCGGACCCCAAGATCCACGGCATTCTGGTCCAGCTGCCGCTGCCGGGCATCCCCGACGCCAGCCGCCTGATCCACCGGATCGACCCGCGCAAGGACGTGGACGGCTTCCACCCGGAGAACGTCGGCCACCTGGCCCTGCGCGAGTTCGGCCTGCGCCCGTGCACCCCGCGTGGCATCACCACGCTGCTGGGCCACACCGACCAGCCGGTGCGTGGCCGCAACGCCACCATCGTGGGCGTGAGCAACCACGTGGGCCGGCCGATGGGCCTGGAACTGCTGATCGCCGGCTGCACCGTGACCAGCTGCCACAAGTTCACCCCCAAGGACGTGCTGGAGCAGTCGGTGCGCAACGCCGACATCCTGGTGGTGGCGGTAGGCCGCCCGGGCATCGTGCCGGGCGAATGGGTCAAGCCGGGTGCGGTGGTGATCGACGTGGGCATCAACCGCCTGGACGACGGCCGCCTGGTCGGCGACGTGGGCTTCGAGGCGGCGGCCGAACGGGCCAGCTGGATCACCCCGGTCCCGGGTGGGGTAGGGCCGATGACCGTGGCTACCTTGATGCAGAACACCATCGAGGCCGCCGAAGCGTCTTGACGCAGGCCCGCTGTGACGACCAACGGTCGTCACCTACCGGCCGGCCACCGCATTGACCGGAGGCGGTAGCGCACGACCGTTGGTCGTGCGGCCGGGCCGCCGAACCGCTGCATGAACGCCCCGCGCGGGCGCGACACAGCGTCGCATCCGCCCCCTGCCCAACGGGGCGAAATCAGGGTAAAATGTCGCGCTTCCCCACATCTCGGGTATGCCGATGCTGCGCATCCAGGCTGAAGCACTGACTTACGACGACGTCTCGCTCGTCCCCGCCCATTCCATCATCCTGCCCAAGGATGTCACCCTGGAAACGCGCCTGACGCGCGACCTGCGGCTGAAGCTTCCGATCCTGTCGGCTGCCATGGATACCGTCACCGAAGCACGCCTGGCCATCGCCATGGCCCAGCTCGGCGGCATGGGCATCATCCACAAGAACCTGAGCGTCGACCAGCAGGCCGCCGAAGTGGCCAAGGTCAAGAAGTTCGAAGCGGGTGTCATCCGCGACCCGATCACGGTCGGCCCGGAAACCACCATCCGCGACGTGCTGGCGCTGACCCAGGCGCGCAACATCTCCGGCGTGCCGGTGGTCGATGGCGGCCAGCTGGTGGGCATCGTGACCCACCGCGACATGCGCTTTGAAACCGAGCTGGACGATCCGGTCCGCCACATCATGACCAAGAAGGATCGCCTGATCACGGTCAAGGAAGGCGCCGCGTCCGAGGAAGTGCTGCAGCTGCTGCATCGCAACCGCATCGAAAAGATCCTGGTGGTCAACGATGATTTCGCCCTGCGTGGCCTGATCACCGTCAAGGATATCCAGAAGAACACCGATTACCCCAACGCCGCCAAGGACATCGCCACGCGCCTGCTGGTGGGTGCCGCGGTGGGCGTGGGTGGCGATACCGATCGCCGCGTCGAAGCGCTGGTCGCTGCCGGCGTGGACGTGCTGGTGGTGGACACCGCGCACGGCCACTCGCAGGGCGTGCTGGACCGCGTCAGCTGGGTCAAGAAGCACTTCCCGCAGGTGCAGGTGGTCGGTGGCAACATCTGCACCGGCGAAGCCGCACTGGCGCTGCTGGACAGCGGCGCGGACGCGGTCAAGGTCGGTATCGGCCCGGGCTCGATCTGCACCACCCGCGTGGTGGCCGGTGTGGGCGTGCCGCAGATCACCGCGATCGACCTGGTGGCCGAAGCGCTGCAGGACCGCATCCCGCTCATCGCCGACGGTGGCATCCGCTACTCCGGCGATATCGGCAAGGCGCTGGCCGCCGGTGCATCGACCATCATGATCGGCGGCCTGCTGGCCGGTACCGAGGAATCGCCCGGTGAAACCGAGCTGTTCCAGGGCCGTTCGTACAAGAGCTACCGCGGCATGGGTTCGCTGGCGGCGATGGAGAAGGGGTCCAAGGACCGCTATTTCCAGGACGCGTCCAGCGCCGACAAGCTGGTGCCCGAAGGCATCGAAGGCCGCGTGCCGTATCGCGGCCCGGTCGGCGGCATCATCCACCAGCTGATGGGCGGCCTGCGCGCCACCATGGGCTACGTGGGGTGCGGCACCATCGAAGACATGCGCAGCAAGCCGAAGTTCGTCAAGATCAGCGGCGCCGGCCAACGTGAGAGCCACGTCCATGACGTGCAGATCACCAAGGAACCGCCGAACTACCGGGCTTGATGGGCCGGTGAGCAAAGAGGAACGAGGAAGCTGATTCCCGTTCCTCTTTCTCTATCTGCCCTCCGTTCTGAATTCCGTTTCTCCGTTTTCAACCTGCATTTCCGGGCGCCATGACCAACATCCATAACGACAAGATCCTCATCCTCGATTTCGGCGCGCAGTACACCCAGCTGATCGCGCGCCGCATCCGCGAGCTCGGCGTGTACTGCGAAATCTGGGCGTGGGACCACAACCCGGCCGAGATCGCCGCGTTCGGCGCCAAGGGCATCATCCTGTCCGGCGGCCCGGAATCCACCACGCTGCCGGATGCGCCCGCCGCGCCGCAGGAAGTGTTCGACAGCGGCCTGCCGATCTTCGGCATCTGCTACGGCATGCAGACCCTGGCCGCACAGCTGGGCGGCGCCACCGAAGCGGCCGACCAGCGCGAATTCGGCCATGCCGAAGTCAACGTGGTGCACCCCGATGCGCTGTTCAAGGGCCTGAGCGACCACGGCGGCGAGCCGCGCTTGAACGTGTGGATGAGCCACGGCGACCACGTGTCGGTGGCGCCCCCGGGCTTCACCATCACCGCCACCACCGACCGCATTCCGGTGGCCGCGATGGCCAACGAGGAAAAGCGCTGGTACGGCGTGCAGTTCCACCCGGAAGTGACCCACACCCTGCAGGGCCAGGCGCTGCTTCGCCGCTTCGTGGTGGACGTGTGCGGCTGCCAGACGCTGTGGACGGCGGCCAACATCATCGACGACCAGATCGCCCGCGTGCGCGAACTGGTGGGCGATGACGAAGTGATCCTGGGCCTGTCCGGCGGCGTCGATTCGTCGGTGGTAGCCGCGCTGCTGCACAAGGCGATCGGCGACAAGCTGACCTGCGTGTTCGTCGACACCGGCCTGCTGCGCTGGCAGGAAGGCGACCAGGTGATGGCGATGTTCGCCGAGCACATGGGCGTCAAGGTGATCCGCGTGAACGCGGCGGACCGCTACTTCAGCAAGCTCGAAGGCGTGAGCGACCCGGAAGCCAAGCGCAAGATCATCGGCAACCTGTTCGTGGACATCTTCGATGAAGAGTCCAACAAGCTGAGCAACGCCAAGTGGCTGGCGCAGGGCACCATCTACCCCGACGTGATCGAGTCGGCCGGCAGCAAGACCGGCAAGGCCCACGTGATCAAGAGCCACCACAACGTGGGCGGCCTGCCGGAGCACATGAAGCTGGGCCTGGTGGAACCGCTGCGCGAACTGTTCAAGGACGAAGTGCGCCGCCTCGGCGTCGAACTCGGCCTGCCGCGCAGCATGGTCTACCGCCATCCGTTCCCGGGCCCGGGCCTGGGCGTGCGCATCCTGGGCGAAGTGAAGCGCGAATACGCCGAGCTGCTGGCCAAGGCCGATGCGATCTTCATCGATGAGCTGCGCAAGGCCGACCTGTACGACAAGACCAGCCAAGCCTTCGCGGTGTTCCTGCCGGTGAAGTCGGTGGGCGTGGTCGGCGACGCACGTGCCTACGAGTGGGTGATCGCGCTGCGCGCGGTGGAAACCATCGACTTCATGACCGCGCACTGGGCGCACCTGCCGTATGACTTCCTGGGCACGGTGAGCAACCGGATCATCAATGAGCTGCGCGGGGTGTCGCGGGTGGTGTATGACATCTCCGGCAAGCCGCCGGCTACGATTGAGTGGGAATGAGCTGAAAGAAGGGCGCCGCAAGGCGCCTTTCTTTATTGGGGAACCGGGTAGGTATCGACCGTTGGTCGATACGCGCTGCCCCGTCGCTTGACCTCTGGGTCTACCTACTAGTAGGATTGGTTAATGGATCCCGTCCTCTCCCCCAAAGCCGCTGAAATCGTCGCCCACGCCCGCACGTTGCTGGAGGCGGGCGGCTACAACGGTTTCAGCTATGCCGATATCTCGGCCAGGGTGAACATCAGCAAGGCCAGCATCCATCATCATTTTCCCAGCAAGGCCGAGCTGGTTCGTACGGTGGTGGCGCTGTACCGCGCCGAGGCCCGTGAAGGGCTGGCCATGCTGGACCGGGAGCTGGGTGATCCGCTGAAGGAGCTCAACGCCTACGTCGACTACTGGTCCAGCTGCATCGCAGGGGGCACGGCCTCGTTCTGCATCTGCGCGATGCTGGCGGCGGAGTCGCCGATGATCCCGCCGGAAATCGCCGAAGAAGTGCGCGGGCACTTTGAGGATCTCAGCGGCTGGTTGACCGCCACGCTGGAGAAGGGCGTGGCGCAGGGGCAGTTCCAGCTGCAGGGCGCACCGTCGGACGAGGCCAAGGCCTTCATGGCCTCCGTGCACGGGGCGATGCTGGCCGCGCGTGGGTTGGGTGATGCGCAGACGTTCGCAGCCCTGGCGCGGCTGTCGGTTGCGCGGGTGACTGCGCAGCGTTGAACCGTATTTCGTAAGCCCGCCTCGCGCGGGTTTTTTCATGGCCATCGCGCCTACCAACTAGTAGGTTTACTTGAGGACCCTCCAATGACACATCCGCTCTCGGCACTCGGTGTACTGCACACCGCCATCAGCCTCATTCCCGTCTTTGCCGGTCTGTACGGCTTCGTGCGCCACCGGAAGATCGACCCCGCCACCGGGGCCGGCAAGCTCTATCTGATCGGCCTGGTGCTTGCTGTGGCGACCTCGATCACCGTCTCCAGCACCGGTGGCCTCAATCCCGGCCACGCCTTCGGCATCGTGGTGCTGCTGGTGGCGTTCGGCGGGGTGCTGGTGAACAAACTGCGCTTCCTAGGGCGCCTGCGGCCTTACCTGTCCGCGTTCGCACTGTCCTTCAGCTTCCTGCTCGGGTTGGTGCCTGCCGTCAATGAATCGCTGACCCGACTGCCGGTGTCGCATCCGCTTGCCGCCGCACCGATGGCGCCGGTAGTGCTGCAGACCCTGCTGGGTTGCTTTGTCGTGTTCCTCATCGGCATCACCGCACAGGGCTGGATGATCCATGCGCGCAGTAAACGCGCGCAGCGCTGACGCCGTCAGCAGCCTGTCAACGCATAGGCGTTGGTGCTGCCGCGGTGCTGCTCGCGATACGTGGTGGGGCTGAGTTCGGTCTGCCCACGGAAATGCCGGCGGAACGACTCCTGTGAGCCAAACCCCGCCTGTTCGGCCACCCAGTGCAACGGGCGGTCGGTGGTTTCGAGAAGTTCGCGCGCGAAGGCCACGCGCTCGCGGATCAACCAGTCGATCGGTGACAGCCCGGTGGCTTCCAGGAACTGCCGCTGCAGCGTGCGCTGGCTGAGCGAGGCATGTTCGGAGAGGCTGCGCAGCGAGTGCTCTTCGCGCAGGTTGCGGCGGATCCATTCCATCAGGCGGGCCAGCCGCGTGGGCTCGCCGTTGGGAATCGAACGCACCACGCGCTGGCTGCGTTCGGCATCGCGCCACGGTGCCAGGACCAGCCGTTCGGCCACAAGGTTGGCCACGTGCGCGCCGTAATCCTTGCGCACCAGGTGCAGCATCATGTCCATGCCGGTGGCCGAGCCTGCGGAGGTGATGACCGTGCCGGTGTCGACGTACAGCACATCCTCGCGCACGGTGATGGCGGGGAATTCGCGGGCGAGGGTTTCGGTCAGGCGCCAATGGGTGGTAGCGCTGCGGCCGTCGAGCAGGCCGGCCCAGGCGAGTACGAATGCGCCGGAGCAGATCGAGGCGATGCGTGCGCCGCGTCTGTGCGCGCGGATCAGTGCATCGAGCAGCGGCTGCGGCGGGCGTTTCGCTGGGGTCGCGCCAGCCCGGCACGATGATGGTGTCGGCATGGTCGAGCGCTTCCAGTCCGTGTGGGAGCTGTACCTGGGTGCTGCCGAGCATGCGCAGGGCGCCGGGTTCTGCGGCGCAGAGCTGGGTGGTGTACCAGGGGACGTCGAGTTCGGGGCGGATCGGGGCGAACAGGCCTACTGCGCAGCCGAATTCGAAGAGGCCTTGGCCGTGGGCGGCGACGATGGCGATGGTGGGGGGCGCTTGGGGGGCTGGCATGAGGTGATGCTATCCAGCTCTACGTGGGACACGCATGGCGTGTCGCTACCTCGTTATTCCCTGTGGTCATGTGGGTGGCGGGATGTGGGGTGCGGGTGGCGTGTTGGTGGCTGTTGCCGGATGAGCGCTGTTTGTTGAATGGGGGCCTGTCCTCGATCAGGTCCCGACATGCTGCTGCGTCCGCTTTCCGTGATGATCGCCTTCGTCCTTGCCGCCCCTGCCATGGCCGCCGGTCCCGATACTCCGCCCGAGGCCTTGGCCAGCGCGTCAGTGGCTGCCGCTTCCACGCTGGATGCGGTGGTGGTGACCGGCTCGCGCACCAGCAACCGCACGGTGAAGAACAGCTCGACGCCGATCGATGTGGTGTCGGCCGAGGACCTGGTGGCCACCGGGCAGGCCAACCTGCTCGAAGCACTGCAGCGCAGCCTGCCGTCGCTGAGCCAGATCGGTGGCTACCAGAGCGACCAGGAAAGCCTCATTCGCGGCTACCAGCTGCGCAACCTGTCGCCGGGCTAAACGCTGGTGCTGGTCAACGGGAAGCGCCGCAATGCCAGCGCTTATGTCAGTGGCGCCAACGGCGGCGGTTTCCCGGGCTACGCGTGGACCGACCTGGCGCTGATTCCGGTCGCCGCCGTGGACCACATCGAAGTGCTGCGCGATGGCGCGTCGGCGCTGTATGGCTCCGACGCGATCACCGGGGTGATCAACGTGATCCTGAAGTCACAGGCGCAGGGCGGCGATGTCTCGGTGGAAAGCGGGCAGAGCATCGACGGCGATGGCACCCGCACCAGCGTGCGCGCCAACATCGGCCTGCCGTGGGGCGCGGATGGCTTCGTGAACCTGTCCGGCGAATACACCCGCCAGCACCATGCGATCCGGCCGCGCCGTTACGTCGACGACTATCTGAGCTATCCGGCCATCGATGCCAACGGCAACCTGGTGGCGCTGCGCCCGAACAACCGGCTGCCGCCCAACACGACGGAGAACCCTGCCGAGGCCACGCGCAACCCGGAGGCCAACACCATCCTGAGTTCGCCGTCGTACACACTCAAGGCACTGGCGGCCAATGTCGGCCATGGCCTGGGTGAGAACGCGCAGTTTTACGCCACCGCCACGGCCAGCGACCGCACCGCGCAGGCGATCCAGAACTTCCGTCTGCCGGCGACGATCTTCGGCACCTACAAGGCGCCCACGGTGTTGAACGTCTGGCCGGATGGCTTCCTGCCGATCCTGCAGACCAAGGAAAAGCAGACCACCGGCACCGCCGGGGTGAAGGGCAGCTGGGCAGGATGGGAGTACGACACCAGCCTGACCGCCAACCGCAGCACGGTGCGCACCTACACCCGCGATTCGGCCAACTTCTCACTGATCTATCCCGGTGCACCCACCGACTTCTACGTAGGCCGCCTGGACTACCAGCAGCGCATCGCCAACCTCGACCTGCGCCGCGGGTTCGATGTCGCCGCGTTTGCCTCGCCGCTCCAGGTCAGCGCCGGTGCCGAGTACCAGCACGAGAAGTACGAGCGCGGGGCAGGGCAGTGGGAGTCGTACACAGGCTTTGGCGCAGCCGCCTTCGTCGGCTATTCCACCGCCGATGCGGTGGAGGCGACCCGCAACAGCAAGGCGGTGTACGCCGGCGCGGCCACCAACGTCACCTCGCGCTGGTACCTGGATGCGGCGGCGCGCTGGGAGGACCACTCCGACTTCGGCAGCGTGTCGACCGGGCGCCTCACCACGCGCTTCGACTTCACCGATGCGTTCGGCGTGCGCGCGACGGCGAGCAACGGCTTCCATGCGCCGAGCCTGGGTGCGCAGTACTACCAGGCTACCGGCAGCTGCCCGTGCGGCACCACGCTGGTGGCGCAGGTGTCATCGCCCGCTGCCATCGCGCTGGGTGCCACGCCGCTGCAGCCGGAAAAGGCGAACAACTACAGCCTCGGCGTGACCTGGGACCCGAACCCGGCCTTCCACCTGGCGCTGGATGCGTACCAGATCGACATCCGGGGCCAGCTCGGCCAGTCCAGCCAGATCGGCTACAACGCGCAGGACCCCAGCCGCATCACCGACAACAGCGGCACGGTACTTACGCCCGCGCAGATACAGACGATCGATACGCTGCTGGCCAGCGCCGGCATCAGCATCCTGCCGGGCGACGCGTTCTACGCCAGCTACTTCACCAACGTCGGCGACACCCGCACGCGCGGCCTGGAACTGACCCTGGAAGCGAACCAGGAAACCGGCTGGGGCAAGCTGCGCTGGAGCTATGCCGCCAACGTCGGCCGCACCACGATCCAGAAGGTGCGTGACATCCCGGTGGTGCTGCAGGGCCTGCCCAACATCAACCTGCTGACCAGGTCGAGCGAGTACGCGCTGCGCTTCCGCACGCCGTCCTACACGCAGGTGGCGGGGTTGGGCTGGCAGCAGGGGCGCTGGCGCTCGAACCTGGATTTCACCTACTACGGCCCGATCAAGCGGCTCAACAACGGGGTGGAGTACCGGCAGCCGCCGGTGCTGGTCACCAACCTGTCCGGCGGGGTCGAACTGGGCGGCGGCTGGAGCGCGACGCTGGGCATCAACAACCTGTTCGATGAACGCACCCGCAAGGTGCCCGAGTACGCGCGCAGCGCCACCGACGTGGCCAGCATCGAAACCACCTGGGACACCGGCGATGTGCTGAGCACCATCGGCGCGTTCTGGTACGGCCGCGTCCATTACCGCTTCTGAGGGAGAGCTGCATGTCCACCGCCTTGAACGTTGTTGCCCTGGTCGGTTCGCCGACCTCCTCGACCACCTCGCGCACGCTGTTGCTGGTGCGCCACCTGCTTGACCAGCTTCGGCTTCGGTTGCACATGGACGTGCAGCTGATCGAACTGGCGCCCATCGCGCGGTCACTGGGCCAGGCGCTTACCCGTGACGAAGTGGAGCCGCGCATCGAGCAGGCGCTTGCGCGGATCGAAGCGGCCGACCTGCTGATCGCCGCCGCGCCTGTGTATCGCGGCTCGTACCCCGGGCTGTTCAAGCACCTGGTTGATTTCATCGGACTGGATGCGCTGGTGGATACCCCCGTGCTGCTGGCCGCCACCGGCGGCAGCGAACGCCACGCGCTGGTCATCGACCACCAGCTGCGGCCGCTGTTCAGTTTCCTGCAGGCGCACACACTTCCGATCGGGGTGTATGCCACGCCGGCTGATTTCGACGACGTCGAGATTCGCAGTGTCGCGCTGCAGGCACGCATCGAGCTGGCCGCCGAACGTGCGGCCAGCCACCTGCAGGCCGCACCGCCGGTGCTGCTGCGGCGGATTGCCTAGGCAACGCCATAACCGCCAGCAGTCTGGTTATGGCCAACGCGCATTTGCGTGGCCGGATCCGACCGCCGATTGTCGAATTGCGGCGCAGCCCCGCGCCGGTCCTTCTCTAGCATCGATAGTCCAACGGCACCGCAGTGCCGGCCAGATCGAGGAGCGTTTCGTGTCTGCACAGCCCACCCACAAGCCGATCCTGTTCCTGCTGGATCGTGAGTTCGAAGACGGCCAGCTGCCCGGGCAGCGCTTCTTCTGTCGGCACAGCCTGCTGCTGGAGGGGGCGCTGTCGAGCATTGATGGCCTGGATACCCAGCTGGATGTGCGCCGCATTGGCTTTGCCCGGCCGCGCCGCGAAGTGATCGCCGAGATCGGCGAGCAGGACCAGTCGCTGCCCAAGCTGGTGCTGCCGCAGGGCGTGCAGTCGACGCATGCCACCGGCACCCACCACGACCGCCAGGTGGTGTCCGGCGCCGAGCCGATCCTGGCCGCGCTCAACGGCCTGCTCGGCATTCCCGTGGCCCACCCCTGAGGACGATGCGATGAGCTACCTGATCAGCGTGCTCGACAAGAGCCCCGTGCGGGAAGGCGGCACCGCCGAGCAGGCGCTGCGCGACAGCCTGCGCCTGGCGTTGCATGCCGAGCACCTGGGCTACCACCGCTACTGGTTTGCCGAGCACCATGCCGCGCCACAGCTGGCCAGCCCCGCACCGGAAGTGCTGGCGGCCTGGGTACTGGCGCAGACGCGGCGGATCCGCGTCGGTACCGGTGGCGTGATGCTGCGCCACTACGCGCCGTACAAGGTGGCCGAAACCTTCAACCTGCTGGCCAGCCTGGCACCGGGGCGGGTGGATCTGGGCGTGGGCAAGGCACCGGGTGGGCTTCCCGCGTCCACGGCGGCACTGGCCGCGGGACGCCCGCCGGTGGGGCCGTTCGAACAGCAGCTGCACGATCTGGAAGGCTTCCTGTCGGGCACGCTGGCGGTCGATCACCCGCATGCCAACGCGCAGGCGCGGCCGCTGCCGCAGACCGGGCCGGCGCGGTTCCTGCTCGGGGCCAGCGCGCAGAGTGCGCGGCTGGCCGGGGAGCTGGGCTGGGGCTTCGTGTACGCGGCGCATTTCGATGGCGATCCGCGCAGCATCGAGACCGCCTTCAACGCCTATCGCGAGGTGTCATCCCAGGCACCGCTGCTGGCCACGGTGGCCTTCGCCGCGCGCAGTGCCGATGCCGCGGCCGCGCAGCTGGGCGCGCTGCGCATCTACAAGCTGCACCTCGGGCCGGGGCAGACCGTGAACCTGCCCAGCGCCGAAGCGGCGGCCGAGTACGCGCGCCAGGTCGGCGTGGTCGACTACCGCATCGAGGAAACCCATCCCAGCGTGCTGTGCGGCGATGGCCACCAGGTGCGCCGTGCACTGGACGAGCTGCACCAGCGTTTCGGTGTCGGCGAATTCATCCTGGATGCGCCGGTGGCCGACGTCGATGCACGCCTCACTTCCCTTGAACTGCTGTCGCCCGCGCCGCGCGCGGCGGTGGCCTGACCCCCAGGAGCGTCGCCATGAGCAGGACCCCGCGTCCCATTCCCTTCGGCATCATGCTGCAGGGCCCCGGCAGCCACATGCATGCCTGGAAGCACCCCTCCAACGTGGTCGATGCCAGCGTCAATCTCGAGTACTACATCGACGTGGCGCGCACCGCCGAGAACCACGGCATCGCCTTTGGCTTCGTGGCCGATGGGCTGTACATCAACGAGAAATCCATTCCGCACTTCCTCAACCGCTTCGAGCCGATCACGCTGCTGTCGGCGCTGGCCACGGCCACCTCGAAGATCGGCCTGGCCGGCACGCTGTCCACCTCCTACAGCGACCCGTTCACCGTGGCGCGCCAGTTCGCGTCGCTGGACCTGATCAGCGGCGGGCGCGCCGGTTGGAACGTGGTGACCTCGCCACTGGAAGGCTCCGGCCGCAACTATGGGCGCGCGCACCCCGAGCACGCGCTGCGCTACCAGATCGCCGATGAGTACCTTGAGGTGGTGCAGGGCCTGTGGGATTCGTGGGACGACGATGCCTTCGTGCGCGACCGCGACAGCGGCACGTTCTTCGATCCAGGTAAGTTCCGCCGTCTCGACCACAAGGGAAAGTTCTTCCAGGTCGAAGGCCCGCTCAACATCCAGCGTTCGCCGCAGGGCCAGCCGGTGATCTTCCAGGCCGGCGCCTCCGATGATGGCATCGCACTGGCCGGCAAGTACGCCGATGCGGTGTTCACCCATGCGCCGTCGCTGGAGGAAACGCGTGCGTTCACCCAGAAGGTGAAGAACGCGGCAATCGCGCATGGCCGCAGCGCGGCCGATGTGAAGATATTCCCCGGCATCGGCCCCATCGTGGGCCGCACCGCGGAAGAAGCCGAAGCGAAATACCAGGCCATTGCGGCACTGGCCACCCTGGATGACGCGCTGGCCTACCTGGGCCGCTTCTTCGACCACCACGATTTCACCCAGTACGCACCGGATGCGCCGTTCCCGGCGCTGGGCGACATCGGCAGCAATTCATTCCGCTCCACCACCGACAAGATCAAGCAGGATGCGCGCGAGCAGGGACTCACCCTGCGCCAGGTGGCGCTGCAGGTGGTGAGCCCGCGGCCGAACTTCATCGGTACGCCGGAGCAGGTGGCCGATGAACTGATCCGCTGGTTCGAGGCCGGGGCCAGCGATGGTTTCATTCTGGGCTTCTCCGTGCAGCGCGAGGGCCTGGATGATTTCGTCGGCCTGGTGCTGCCGATCCTGGCTGCGCGCGGTTACCACCGTGGCACGCTGGAAGGCGCCACGCTGCGCGATCACCTGGGCCTGCCGCGCAAGGCCAGCCGCTACGCGGCCGATGCCGTGCCCGCGCGCAAGGCCGGTTGAGGAGAGCGCAATGACCGTCCTGCACCGGCCCCCGTTGGATCTTTCCGCAACGACCGTTGGCGTCCTGCCGCAGATCGCGGCACGCATCGATGATGCCATCGCCATCCGCCACGATCTGCACCAGCACCCGGAGCTGGCCTTCGAGGAACACCGCACCAGTTCACGCGTGGCCGAGCTGTTGCAGCAGTGGGGCTACCAGGTCACCACGGGACTCGGTGGCACCGGCGTGGTCGGCACGCTGCAGCGCGGGAAGGGTACGCGCCGCCTGGGCCTGCGTGCGGACATCGATGCGCTGCCCATCCACGAAGACTCCGGGCTGGCCTATGCCAGCCAGCGCGACGGCTTGATGCACGCCTGCGGCCACGACGGGCACACCGCCATCCTGCTGTCGGCTGCCCACTACCTGGCACGGCACGGACGCTTCGAAGGCACCCTGCAGCTGGTGTTCCAGCCGGCGGAAGAGACCGGTTCCGGCGCCACGAAGATGATCGACGACGGCCTGTTCGAGCGCTTTCCGGTGGATGCGATCTACGGCCTGCACAACTGGCCCGGCGTGCCGGCCGGGCACTTCGGCTTCGTGGATGGACCGGCAATGGCGTCGGTGGACTGGGCGCAGCTGCGGGTGGTGGGAAATGGCGGGCATGGTGCCGAGCCGCAGCATGCGGTGGATCCGATCCTGGCGGCCGCGCACATCGTCACCGCCCTGCAGAGCGTCGTGTCGCGCAACGTGGATCCGCGCCAGATGGGCGTGGTGACGGTGGGCTCGATCCATGGCGGCAAGGCCGCCAACGTTATTCCCGACGTGGTGGAGCTGACCCTTACCGTGCGCGCCTACCTACCCGAGGTGCGCGACACGCTGCGCCGGCGGGTGATCGACATCGCCGAGCAGACCGCTGCCGCGTTTGGTGCGCGTGCGGAGATTTCCTTCCCGCGTGGCTTCCCCAGCGTCATCAACCATCCCGAGCAGACCGCGCTGGTCCGCGACGTGGCACACGCCGCGTTCGGGCGCGGGCAGGTGGTGGAGGACTTCGCGCCGCGCACCGCGAGCGAGGACTTCGCATTCCTGCTGCAGGCACGGCCGGGCAGCTTCGTGTTCGTCGGCAACGGCGACAGCGCGCCCCTGCACAGCCCGCGCTACGTGTTCAACGACGCGGCGATAGCGCCAGCGGCCAGCCTGTGGGCGCGGCTGGCCGAACACTACCTGGTGGAGTCCACGACATGAGCGAGCGCTTCCTGTACACCTCGGTGAACGACCCGCTGGCGCAGCCGCTGTTCGACGGGCTGGAGCACGAGTACGAGAACCGCTACGCCGACGTGCAGCGCCGGATCGGCGGCACCGCCCGCGAGGAACTGCAGCGCTATCCGGCCGACGCCTTCGCCGCGCCGGTGGGCGCCTTCGTGCTGCTGCTCCGCGATGGCCAGGCCATCTCCGGTGGTGCGTTCATGCCGCACCGCGACCCGGATACCGCCGAGTTCAAGCGGATCTGGACGCTGCCCGGCCTGCGCCGCCAGGGTATCGCGCGCCGGGTGCTGCAGGAGCTGGAGGACCAGGCACTGCGACAGGGCTACCGGCGCGTGTTCCTGACCACCGGCTTCCGCCAGCCAGAAGCGGTGGGTCTGTACCTGACCCACGGCTACACCGCGTTGTTCGACCTGCAGGCGGACCCGGAGACGGTGGCGCATCTTCCCTTCGAGAAGCATCTGGGCAAGGCGCAGCCGGTTGCCGCCGTTGCGCAGGCGCTCGAGCTTGGGGCACACGCATGAGCACTCCTTCGTCTGCGTTGGGCGGGGTGGCAACGGCGACCCCGTCGGCATTGCGCATCGTGCCCGCGCGGCACCCGCTGCAGCTGTTCGGCACGCTGCTGGCGCTGTCGCTGATCCTGCTTGCGGTGCAGTCGGTGCTGGGCAACCCGCGCTGGGGCTGGGGCACGTTCGCGGAATGGTTCTTTGCACGGCCGGTGTTGGAAGGCCTGGCGCGCACGCTGTGGTTGACGGCGCTGGGTACCGCATTCGGCTTCGCGCTGGGCACCCTGCTGGCGCTGGCCAGGGTCTCCGGTTCGCCGCTGCTGGCGGCGGTGTCGTGGGGCTATGTGTGGCTGTTCCGCTCGATTCCGTTGCTGGTGCTGCTGTTGCTGCTCAACAACCTGGGGTACCTGTACAGCACCATCGCGCTGGAGGTGCCGTTTACCGCGATCACCTTGTTCTCCTATCCCACCACGCAGTTGATCGGGGTGTTCACCGCCGCGGTGCTCGGCTTGACCCTCAACCAGGCCGCGTTTTCCGCCGAGGTCATCCGCGGCGGCATCCTGTCGGTGGATCACGGCCAGTACGAGGCGGCCGCCGCACTGGGGCTGCCCCGCGCGCGCCAGATCCGCCGCATCATCCTGCCGCAGGCAATGCGCTCGATCCTGCCGGCGGCGTTCAACGATGTGATCGGCTTGGCCAAGAGCACCTCGGTGGTCTATGTGCTGGCCCTTCCCGAGCTGTTCTACACCGTGCAGGTGATCTACCGGCGCAACCTGGAAGTGGTGCCGCTGCTGATGGTGGCCACGATCTGGTACCTGGTGATACTGACCGCGCTGTCGCTGGCCCAGCACCGCATCGAGCGGCGCTTCGCGCGCGGACAACTGCAGCGTGAGCGCAGCGTTTCGCGGGTGGTGTCACGACCGCGCAGCACGCCAGCGGCCACGCCGGGTGTCGCCACGCGGCGGGAGCATTCCGTCCCGGTGGCGGCCGGGCAGGGCGCGGCCGTGTCGGTGCAAGGCGTGAGCAAACACTTTGCTGAGACCACGGTGCTGGACGACGTGCGGCTGGAACTGAAGGCGGGCAGCGTCACCGTGCTGGTGGGGCCGTCGGGTGCCGGCAAGTCCACCCTGCTGCGGCTGATCAACCACCTGGAGCGCGCTGACGGCGGCGTCATCACCGTCGGCGGGCAACTGGTGGGCTACCGCCGTGATGGGGACACGCTGTACGAGCTGCCCGAAGCCGAAATCCGCCGCCGTCGCGCGGAGGTGGGCATGGTGTTCCAGGCGTTCAACCTGTTCCCGCACCTGACCGTGCTGGAGAACATCATCGAAGCGCCCATTGCGGTGCGTGGCATCCCGCGTGCGCAGGCCGAACAGCAGGCCCATGACCTGCTGGATCGGGTGGGGCTGACGGAGAAGGCGAACGCCTATCCGCGCGAGCTCTCCGGCGGGCAGCAGCAGCGCGTGGCCATTGCCCGTGCGCTGGCGCTGCAGCCGAAGGTGCTGTTGTTCGACGAGCCGACCTCGGCGCTGGACCCGGAGCTGGTCGCCGAAGTGCTCGGGGTGATCGAAGAACTGTCGCAGTCGGGCACCACGCTGGTCATCGTCACCCATGAGCTGGGCTTCGCGCGGCGGGTAGCCGACCACGTGGTGATGATGGACCAGGGACGGGTGATCGAGCAGGGACCGCCGGAGCAGGTGTTCGACCGGCCGCGCCAGCAACGTACCGCCGAGTTCCTTGCCAAGACGCTATGACCGTCAACTTCCAGGAATCCCCATGAGCAGCACGCGAACCCGCCGTCTTCCCGTCAGCACCGTCGTCATCGCCACTGCATTGATTGCCGGTGTCGGCGCGATCGTCTATTCGCGCGTGACCGCCGCTCCGGAACCCACCGCAGCGGCTGCATCGCGACAGGCCGATCTGGCCGCACTGGTCGGTACGCCCGATCCCAAGGCACAGGCGCTGATTCCGGCCGGCTACGCATTCGTCACCCCGGGCACGCTCACCGTGGCCACCCATCCCGGGCAGCTGCCGCTCGCAGACTATGGTGCCGACAGCAGGCAGATCATCGGGGTCGAGCCGGACATCGCCAAGCTCATCGCCGATGGATTGGGGTTGAAGCTGGTCCTGGTACCGGTCGCCTGGGCGGATTGGCCGCTGGGGCTGGAGTCGGGCAAGTACGACGCGGTGCTGTCCAACGTGACGGTCACCGAAGAGCGCAAGAAAAAGTTCGATTTCTCGAGCTACCGTTTCGACCTGCTGGGCATCTATACCCGCACCGATGGACCGCTGCAGAAGATCGAGCGGCCCGCCGACGTGGCAGGGTTGAAGGTGGTGCTGGGCGCCAGCACCAACCAGGACCAGATCCTGCGCCAGTGGGACAGGCAGAACATCGCCGCCGGTCTGAAGCCGGTGGAGTACCAGTACTTCGACGACGCCGTGGTGGGCCGGTTGGCGGTGATCACCGGGCGCGCGGATGTGTCGTTCGAACCCAATGCCACCGGCGCGTACTCCGCGCGCGATGGCAAGGTGCGGCGCATCGGCCTGTTTCCCGGCGGTTGGCCGGACGCGGCGGCCATCTCGGTGACCACGCGCAAGGGCAGTGGCCTGGCCACCGCCATCACCCAGGCCCTCAACACGCAGATCGACTCCGGCACCTACGCCCAGGCGCTGAAGCGCTGGAACGTAGGCGAAGAAGCGGTAGCGCGCTCGGAAACCAATCCGCCGGGTTTACGCACCTTGTGACGCACCCGCGTAGAGCCACGCCCTGCGTGGCTGCACCAACCGGTTCAAGCGCAATCACCACACCGCTTCAAGCGTCCGGAACGGCTTGCTGATCAACACGCTCTTCCCATCAAAGTCCTGCACAACCCGCCCATCCACACGCACGTGGTTGGGCCGGGTGCGCGAAGGCCACCACACCCTTACCGCAGCGTCTTTCCGCAGCCCCTTGCCCAACGTCACCTTCAGCGTATTGCCACGCTGCACGGCGTCCATCTGCAGCGTGCCGAACGCGGTGGGCAGCCGCTCCACCGCCAACCCGTCGCCCACCAGCCACGACGGCGGCGTACCCGGCAGCAGCGACAGCGCATCATCGTCCTCGCGCATCAACATGCCGAACAACGTGCGCCCATACTCGGCGCCGATCCACGTATGTGGCATGTCGCCCAGGTAGCGCGGGAAGCGCAGCCGCGAGTGCACCACTTCGGCCAGCACCTGCCACTCCAGCGGGCGGCGGTCGCGCAGGAGGCCCTGCAGCAGCTCATCGGCGGCTTCGGGCTGGTCCAGGTGCACGTAGCTGAGCACGTTGCGGATTTCATACGGCGTGTAGGCGTACAGCGCGTCCGGCTGGTTGCGCTTGCGCACGTCATCCAGGTAGCGCGCGAAGGTGGTGCGCAGGGCCTGCTCGGGCAGTACGTCCTGCGCGCCGGTGGGGTCCAGCGCGATCGACACGCCGGTGGGGTCGCCATCGCCCAGGTCGGCGGAGGAGGGAATGAAGTCGATGCCCTTCCACGCCATGGTGGCGCGGATCGAAGCGGCCAGCGCATCGTGCAGCAGGCGGTACTGTTCGCGCGCCCACGCGGCGGTTTCGTGATCACCCAGCGATTCGGCCAGCCACGCGCCGTCGTGCCAGCCCTTCAGGCCCCAGTAGTCGTCCCAGTAACTGTGGGTCGGCGAGGGGTAGCCTTCGTGGCTGATCGACGGTGCCAGGATGCCGGCGAACCGCTCCGGCGCGGGCTGGCTGGCCATGTAACCGGGCACCAGCGTGCGCTCGCGAAGCTCCTGCAGGAAACGCAGCGCGGCCTTCACCTTCGGCAGGTAGGCGCGTACCGATTCCGGGCCGCCATCCAGCCGCGCGACATCGGCCACCAGCGCAACATACTGGCCCTGGCTGTCGTACTCGATATCCGAGCCGAACCCGGTGTTGACGCTGCCGTCGTTGTTGAGGATCGGCGACACCAGGCCGTTGGCGTGCACGCCGTGCCCGGTGTACCAGGCCAGGTAGTCGCGCGCGATGCGCGATTCGCCCATGCGCAGCAGCACCGCCGAGGTGGCCATGCCGTCGCGGATGAAGGAGCGGTTGTAGTTGCGTGGGCCGGGTTGCATCGCCGGGCCAGTCTGGTTGATCAGCATGTAGGCCGCCTGGGCGCGCAGCATGTCCACCAGGGAGGGGTCGGGCAGGCGCAGGCCGACCTGGCCCAGGCGCGCCTGCCAGTCGTTGGAAACGCGGGTAGCGAGGGCGTCGAAGATCGCATCCGGATCCTGCGTTTTCGTGCCGAAGGCTATCGCTGGCGGCTCCGGAAGCGCGCCGTCACTGTCGGCAGCCGCGATACCCAGCGGGAACGCGACCACAACCGACTGGGTGGCACCCGGGGCGAGCTCGATGCGGTAGGCGAGGGCGGCCGCTGCCAGGCCATCCGGATCATCGGCCTGTTGCGCATTGGGCAGTTCGCCCTGCGCCACCGCGGTGGTGATCTCGGTACGGCCATCGGGGCCGAACGGCGCCACGCCCGATGCATCCACCGGCGTCAGCGAATGCAGCAGTGAGCGCCCGTTGACCCGCACCGTGGTGCCATGGATGGCCACCGAACGGATCGGCGAGAGGCCGCCGTTCTGCCACGGCGGATTCATCTGCATCGGGCGCGTGACCAGCGACAGAGTGCCGGCGATGGGGGTCGTGCCAACGTTGTGCAGACGGTGCCGCACCAGCGTGACCGGCTGGCCGCCGAGTTCCACCGCAAATGCCTCGCTCTTCAGTTCCAGGCCAGGCTGCGGCTGCCACGTGACCGACGGCATCGGCTTCCAACCGTCGCGCAGCGCATGCTGCACCGGTTGGTCGGCGGAGCCGGCCGCGCTGCCATCGGCATTGCGCCAGATCGGCTGTACCAGCGGTGCGCCCTTGAACGCCTCGATGTTGCCGAACTCGTCGAAGATCGATTTCTGCAGGCCACCGTGCACGCCCACGGCCGTCCAGTAGGTCTGCTGCATGTGCAGGGAGGCCGGGAACAGGGCGCGCTGCGCGCCACTGGCGGCGGTCTGGTAGCGCTTCATCGGCGTCATCACCGCGGCCGGCCCGAGCAGGCGCAGCCGCGCGATCTTCGGTGCCTCGCCCTCCACCAGCAGACGCAGCGCATGTGCGTTGACCGGCGCGGTACCGGCCAGCCAGCTCTGCTGCCGGCTGCCGGCCTGTGGGTCATGCGCCAGGTCGGTCCAGCGCCCCTGTGCATCCTGTACCTGCAGCCGTGCGCTGCCGTGCGCGCCCGCCCAGTCCACTGCCAAGCCGGTGGTAGAGAGGGCCTTTGGCAGGGCGATGGTCAACACATGGCTGCTGTCCTTGTCCGCAGGAATGGCCACCGCGCTGCCGCCTTGCCACAGCGTCGCCGCTTGTGTGGCATCCAGCCCGGAAATGCGGGCCGTTGCGCGCCGGTCCAGTGGTTCGAGTTCGAAGATCGACACGCCCCAGTCCGAGGTGCGCTCCGGACTGGCCAGGCGCAGGTAGCGGGCCTGGCGCGGCGCGAAGTAGAGCGTCTCGATACCGCCCAGCGAATCGCGCATGGTGTAAGCGGTCTGCCACTGCCTGCCGTCCAGCGAGGTCTGCAGGCTGTAGCCCTCCGGATTGGACACATCCCAGGTCAGGCGTGCGCCGCTCAGGGTGCTGGGCTTGCCCAGATCGATCTGGAACCAGTGGCCGGGGCTGAAGGCGCCACCGGTGACGGTCTTTGGATCGCCGTCGATGAGGTGACTCACCGCCATGGCGGGCACCTGCTGGGAGGAGCTGCCGGCGCGCCATTGGCTGCGGTCAGGCACGTCCTGGGCGAAACAGGCTGAAGCAAACGCGAGGCCAAGCACGGGAAGCAGCACCATGCGCCGACGTACATACACCCCCATCAAAACAACCCTCCTGCTACGGCCTCGCCAGTGAGGCCGGCCAACCCTAGCAGTGGTTGTAACCGGTTACATGACGCATTGCAGTATGGCGTTCCTGGATGCGCCCCGGAACGCCCGGTTGACGGATTGTCAGGTGCCGCAGGCCCCGACTTGACAGGCTGCCCGTTCAGCAACGAGGCGCAGCCACCCACACTGGATCCCGAAGTCACGGCGACCTGGCTGATGACGCAAACGACCACTTACGGGGAAAACCAGATGATCAGCATTCCAGTTTCAGACACCTCCCACGCCCGCCTGTCCCGCGTGTCCCGCTGGCTGTGCTGCATCGGCTACGCCGCGCTTGCGGTGTTCTTTGCCTGGTCGGCCCTGAGCGGGCATCGCCAGGCCGAAGCCATCCTCAAGGATGCGGTGACCGTGCAGGCACCGGTACAGGTCGACCACATCGAGGAAAAACGCCGCAAGGGGCGGGTGTCCTACCAGTACCACTTCCGCTACGACTTCAGCGTCGATGGCGTTGAATATACCGGCCACTTTTCCACCTCCGAAGACAACGCAACGCCGTACCTGGGCGAAGCGCCGCAGGTCGACGTGGCTTACGCACGCAGCAACCCCGCGCAGTTTGATCGGCTTGATCGCCTTGAAGGCCAGAAGGGGCTGGGGTCGGTGCTGGGCCGGGTGATCGTGGCGCTGGGCATGCTGGCGATCCTGGCCTTCGTAGTGCACCTGCTGGTGACCCGCAAGCTGTTCGTGCGGCAGGGCGCTGCGGTTCCTGCGGCCTGAGCCATGGTTGACAGTCCATACGGTCACGGTAGGGTGTGCGACTCCCTCCCGTTCTGGTCGTTTCCCATGCCTGCCCCTGAGTTCGCGGACCTGCTGTCTCGACACATGCGGCGGATCCGGGCCAGTGCCGGCGGGGTGGCCGCCGAGATCGGCATCAGCCGCGAGGCGGTCAACAACTGGCGCGCCGGTACCTCGCGGCCCAGTCGCCGACATCGCGACCGGGTCCTGGCCTGCGCCAACTACCTGCGCCTGACCGAAACCGAATGCAATGCATTGCTGCAGTCGGTGGGGTTCGAGCCGGAGTTCCCGGTGGAGCCGGTGTCGGCACGGGACGAGCAGGACCCCCCTAGGGTTTCAGTGCCGCCCACCGTCACCCGGCTGTTCGACCGCCTGCAGTCGCTGCGCCCGTACCCGGTGAGCCTGCTGTTGACCCAGGCCCATTGGGGGCAGCCGCCCGAGCGCGCCGCGATCCTTGCTGAGGCAGCGGCACGCTATGGGCAGGAGCGCGTGCTGCATCTGCAGCCGCCGTTCCGGTCGGGCGAGGGCGACCAGGACTACTTTGCCTTGCTGGCCGCCCAGTGCGGGCTGGAGGGCGTTGGCTCGGACGCCAGTTTCGAAATGGCGCTGGCGCGCCGGCTGCAGCAGCCCGGTGCGCTGTTCTGCCTGGTCAGCCGGTTCGAGCAGGGGGAATCAGGGCCGCGCGATGTGCTGGCCGGGATCCTGCGCAGCCTCAGCGAGATGTACAGCGGCAAGCTTCACCTGCTGATCTGTGGCGGGGCCGCGTTGGCCGACCTGAAGTACCAGGGCGGCGATCTTTCGCTGCTCAACATTGCCGCCAGCGAGAGCTGGCCGGAGCTGGGAATCGAGGACCTGCGGCGCAGTGCCCCCGGCATTGGCGATGACACGCTTGCGCGCGCGCTGCGGTTGTCCGGCGGGCACCCGTTGTTGGCGCAGGCCGCGCTGACGTTGCTCGTTGACACCGCTCTCGACGACGAGGCGGTCACCGATACGCTGTCCAGCCATCCACGCCTGTGGGAGGCACTGGTACCGCTGTTGCGCGATGACGCTGCGCGTATCGCGGTGCAGGGATGGCTGGCGCACCAGGTGGTGGCACCGGCGCGGCCCTACCTGGCCGATCCGCTGCTGCGCCACCTGTACTGGAACAACCTGCTGGCCGCGCGACCGCACCCGCAGGGGCAATGCCTGGAATGGCGCTGCGAGGCGATCCGCCGCGCCGTGCGACAGGTCATCGACGGCATGCAGGTGCAGACCGCATGAGCAGGCCACCGCGCGGGCAGCCGGTACTGCGCTGGTGGTGGCTGCTGCTGGTGGCCGGCCTGACCTGGTTCGTGGGCAGCTACCTGTTCGTGCCGTGGCTCAACCCCGTGCAGCTGCTGCGCATGCAGCGCGACCGCGAAAGCATGATGCTCATGCAGCAGGCCAACATCGACATGATGTTCCTGCGCGAAGAAGCATTGTCGTATTGGCTGCAGCACGAACGCTGGCCGCAGCAGGTGCACGTGCCCGGCGTGCACGACCGCGAAGAAACCCTGGTCGTTGCCGAACTGCCGCAGCCGTTCGTGCTGCGCCTGCGCTTCACCGACCGCTTCCCGGCCAACAGCGGGCTGCGCGGTGCGGCCATCGAGCAGACGCTGGAGCCGCGCACCCAGTACTGGCGTTGCCGCCCCGGCGATCCTGCGCCACCGTCGCGCTGGTTGCCGGCCAACTGCCACGCGCAGGCGCCGTGGGGCATCGTGCAGTGGCTGTCGGTGGTGCTGGGGTTGTCCGTACTGGGCCTGGCCGGGCTTGGCATGCTCTGGTACTGGGTGCGACCGGCGGTGGCCGACATCGTGCGCGAGCCACAGCGGCTGCTTGCCCAGCCGCTGCAGGCGCTGCCCGTCATCGACCGCCAGCTGGGATGGTTGCGGCTCAAGGATCGCGTCCTGGCCGGTGCCGGGATTGCCACGGTGCGCTGGCGCGACGCGCTGCGGCACCTGCAGGCCACGCCATTGACACGCGCACTTCAGCTGGCCGCGCGCATCGGTGCGATCGACGCGCCGGCACCGGGCTGGGCGCTGACCGGCCTGGTCCGCGAATGGAACCTGCCGGACAAGCTGCCGCTGGCGTTGGAGCGGTTGTGGCTGTACCAGCCCGATCCGGCGCTGGCGGCCGATGCCATCGTGCAGCAGTTGCGCGCCATGCCCAATGGCCAGGACGTGGTGCTGGTGGTGAGCCCCTCGCTGGCGGTCGAAGCCGAACTGGCGGCGTACGCCGACGATCCGGCCAACCTGTGCGTATGCCTTGGCCAGGCCGCACAGACCCGCTGGCTGCTGCAGCCTGGCGCGCTCGATGCGCTGGCAGGGCTGCTGGCCCGGCAGCTCCGGGTAACCCGCATCTCGCCCTACCAGACCCATGGCGGCATCACCCGCCCGGCGGCCTTCTTTGGGCGCGAGTCGCTGCTGGCGCGGGTGCTCAACCGCGAGCCCGGCAACTACCTGCTGGTGGGCGGTCGGCAGCTGGGCAAGACCAGCCTGATGAAGGCGATCGAGCGGCGCTTTGTCGGCCACCCGCGCGTGCACTGCGTGTACCTGTCGCTGCGCGACCATCGGCTGACGAT
Organism: Stenotrophomonas maltophilia; assembly: GCA_002386405.1. Lineage (GTDB taxonomy): Bacteria > Pseudomonadota > Gammaproteobacteria > Xanthomonadales > Xanthomonadaceae > Stenotrophomonas > Stenotrophomonas maltophilia_AD. Next base: position 30,819 of record DGIP01000338.1, on the reverse strand, counting down.
GCGGTTGGCGCTGGAACTGGGCCTGGCCGAGGACACCGGGATCGATGCGCTGGTCGCCGAGCTGTCTTCGCGCGCGCAGGGGCGTGGCCTGCTGCTGCTGATCGACGAGACCGATCTGTTCCTGCGCGCTGAAGCGGCACATGGCTACCCGCAACTGGCGGCACTGCGCGCGCTGAGCGAAGAGGGGCGTTGCCACTTCATGCTGGCCGGGTTCTGGGACCTGTATGAAGCGGTTACCCTGGATTTCGCCTCACCGCTGCGCAACTTCGGCGAAGTGATCCATATCGGCGGGCTGGAACAGGACGCCTGCCTGGCGCTGGCCACCGAACCGATGGCGCGCCTGGGCGTGCACTTCGCCAGCCCGGACCTGCCACAGCGGCTGGTGGCGGCGTGCGGTCGCCGCGCCAACCTGGTCGCCATTGCCTGCCAGCAGCTGCTGGGCCAGCTGGACCGGGGCCTGCGCGTGCTGGATGCCACGCAGGTACATGCGGCGCTGGTCAGCGAGCCGATGTTCGATGCACTGGCCGGGTGGGCGCGGCTGAGTCCCGATCCCCTGGCGTGCCGCATCGACCGGATCGTGGTGTACCAGGTAGCAGGTGCGCAGCTGGTCGGGAGCGGCGAGCGTGGCATCACCCTGGTGGAACTGCTGGCTGCATTCGATCAGGCGGGTGCGCGGGTCGATCCGGAGCAGGTCCGCCACGCGCTGGCGCGGTTGCAGCTGGCGTATGTCGTTCGCCGCGAGGCCGATGGGTTGCCGTACGTGTTTGCGGTGCCGGTGTTCGTTACCCAGTTCCAGCGCGAGGAAGTGCAGGCGCTGCTGCAGCGCGAACTGCAGGCGCTGGCGGCGGGCGCGGGGGTTTGACTCCGGTGTCAGGATAACGAATGAGAAATTACGTCTCTTCGTGACGCAATTCCCTGTGTGTATCGACGCGATTCTGGGATAGTGGTGCGATGTTCGTGCGCCACGGCGGAGTAATGCTGCATCCACAGGAATTGTCTTCTTCGCAGATTGGCGCCGTGCTGGCGCAGGCCTATGGCCTGCACGTCAGCCATGTCATGCAGCGGCCGGCGGGGGCCGATGCGGGCGCCACGGTGTACCAGGTCACCTCCGATGACGGAACGCGCTGGTGGTTGAAGTGCCGCCGCTATGCCGTGGCCGATGCCGTGTGGGAGGTCGTGCAGCACCTGCGCGGCGCGCTCGGCCTGGACGAAGTGGTGGCCCCGCAGCCTGCGCTAGATGGCGCCCCGGCCACGCACGCCGAGGGCCTGCAGTGGACCCTGTTTGCCTATGTGGAGGGCGAGTCGGGGTTCGAAGTGGCCCTGTCGCAGGCGCAGTGGCACCGGCTGGGCCAGGTGTTGCGCCAGGTGCATGACACCGCGTTGCCGGCCCGGTTGGCGTCCGGTCTGGCGCAACCGGGATTCGACGATGACACGGCGGTGGAGCGGGTGGGCTCATGGCTGCAGCGCGGCGATGAGCGCTGGCCCATTTCCGATGCCCTGGCCGAGGAATACCGGCGTGCCTGGCGGCAACGGCAGGCGCGGGTGGCCGAGGTATGGCAGCACTGCGTGGCGCTGCGTGAGCGCCTGGCCGGGCAGCGCTGGTCGCGCGGGCTGTGCCATGGCGACCTGCACGCGGGCAACCTGTTGCTGCGCGCCGATGGCGGGCTGCACCTGATCGACTGGGACGACATGGTGCTGGCGCCACGCGAGCGCGACCTGATGTTCGTCGGCGCCGGCGTAGGCGGTCGCTGGGGGCGCGATGATCCGCCGCGGTTCCATGAAGGGTACGGCGCGATCGCCCTGGACCCGGTCCGGCTGGCGTATTACCGCCATTGGCGGATCCTGCACGACCTGCAGGAGTTCCACGACCTGTTGCTGGAGCCCGGTGCGGCATCGCGTCCGCCCAGCCAGCGCCGGCAGGCGTTGCGTTTCATGGAGGAGCAGTTCGCGCCGGGCAATGTGATCGACGCGGCTGGCCGAAGTTGGGCTGCCGTGGCGTAGCGCGGGTGGTCGACCGTGCTTACTCGCCCGGCTTCGCGCCGGCCGTGGCGGCTTTCGATGCCGCGCGACGCACCAGAACCGCTTCGCGGTGCGCGATGTAGGCGTTGGCGGCAAGAATGATGCCCGCGCCGATGACGGTCCAGCGGTCCAGCGTTTCACCGAACAGCAGCCAGCCCAGCAGGCTGACCAGTGGCAACTGCATGAAGCTGATCGGGGTCAGCGCCGAGACTTCGCCCAAGCGCAACGCGCGGGTCCACAACAGCTGGCCCAGCGTGCCCAGCACGCCGGTAGCGGCCAGCCAGACCCACGCAACGCCGCTTGGCCAGACCCAGCCGAACAGGGCAGGCACCAGCGACAGCGGTACCCAGAACACGTAGGTGTAGAACACCACGGTGTCGGCCCCGTCCACGCGGGTCAGCTGCTTGATCTGGATGGCCACCAGCGAACTGAGCACGGCGGCCAGCACCGCCACCAGCACGCCCGGGCTGAACGTGTCGGCGCCGGGGCGAACGATGATCAGCACCCCGATGAAGCCACAGACCACGGCGGCCCAACGGCGCGCGCGTACCTTCTCGCCAAGGAACAGCACCGCGGCAATCGTGACGAACAGGGGCGTGGAGTACGACAGCGAGATCGCCTGCGACATCGGCAGGTGGCCGATCGCCCAGAACGCGCAGAGCATCGAGGCCAGCCCGATCAGGCTGCGCACGAAATAGCGGGGCAACTGGGTCGTGCGGAACGGCGAGCTGCCCGGGCGCAACAGGAACGGCAGCAGCGCCAGCAGGCCGAACGCATTGCGGAAGAACGCCACTTCCTGGGTGGGCACATAGCGGGTGGCATAGCGGATCGCCACGGCCATCAACCCGAATGCCAGGGTGCTGCCCAGCATCAGCAGCGCCGCACGCATTGGTGTCGGCGCTGGAAGGGCGAGCTGGACGGTCACCACTGTGCGCCGATCAGGCGCGGCTCCGGTTCGATGGGTACGCCGAACGTCTCCAGCACCGAGGCGGAAATGCGCCGCGCCAGCGCGAGCAGTTCGGCACCGGTGGCATTACCGTGGTTGACCAGCACCAGTGCGTGCTGGGGCGCCACGCCGGCATCGCCCTCGCGGAAGCCCTTCCAGCCGCAGGCTTCGATCATCCAGGCGGCCGAGAGCTTGCGCCGGTCGTCCTGGTCGGCCGGGTACACCGGCAGGCCGGGGAAGTGCTGCAGCAGCACCTCCACCTGTTCCAGCGGCAGCACCGGGTTCTTGAAGAAACTGCCGGCATTGCCGAGCACATCCGGGTCGGGCAGCTTGCGCCGGCGGATTGCGATCACCGCATTGGCCACGTCGGCGGCCACCGGCAACTCCACGCCCATCGCCTGCATCTCTTCGGCAATGCCTGCATAGCCCAGGCGCAGGTCATGCAGCAGCGGCAGGCGCAGCTCGATGGCGCTGATCAGGTAGCGGTCCGCATCGTGCTTGAAAACACTGTCGCGGTAGCTGAAGGCACAGGCGTCGGCGTCCAGCCGCACCCATTCGTTGTTCTGGCGGTCCCAGGCGTCCACCGCCTGGATGAACTCATCAACCTGCACGCCATAGGCGCCGATGTTCTGGATCGGCGCCGCGCCGGCCGTGCCGGGAATCAGCGCCAGGTTCTCCAGCCCGGACAGGCCGTTCTGCAGCGACCACATCACCAGCCCGTGCCAGTTCACGCCGGCGCCGGCACGCACCACGGTGTGGTCGGCACGGTGTTCCAGCACTTCGATGGAGCGGTTGGCGAACACCAGCACGGTGCCGGGCACGTCGTCGGCGATCAGCACGTTGCTGCCGCTGCCGAGCACCAGCAGCGGGTGGCCGGCCACCTGGGGCAGGGCCAGCACATCTGGCAGCAGGGTGGCGTCGTGCAGCTCCAGCAGCTGTTCTGCAACCGCGTCGACGTGGAAGGTGTTGAGGGCCTTCAGTGAGGCGTTTTCGGTCAGCGACCAGGCAGGCATTGCAGTACTCATAGGGGGGCCACCGCGCCACGGCTCGGTGCTTCGCGGCGTCGGCGGATCGCCTCGACGCAGTCGTGCACCAGCGCCGGGCCGCGGAAGATCAGGCCGCTGTAGCACTGCACCAGGGCAGCACCTGCGGCCATCTTGGCCACGGCATCGGCACCGGACAGGATGCCGCCGACGCCGATCAACGGGGTGGATTCGGGCAGGCGCGCGCGCAGGCGGCGCAGCACCAGGGTGGACTGGCCCAGCAGCGGCGCGCCGGACAGGCCGCCGGCTTCGCTGGCGTTACGGTCACCGGCCACCGCGCTGCGGTCGACGGTGGTGTTGGTGGCGATCACGCCGTCCACCTTCAGTTCGCCCAGCACGCGCGCTGCGGCATCGATGTCGCGGTCGCTCAGGTCCGGGGCGACCTTGACCAGCATCGGGACCCGCTTGCCATGCTTGGCGGCCAGTGCTTCCTGGCTTTCGCGCAGCTGCGATACCAGCTGGCGCAGCGCGGTTTCTTCCTGCAGTTCGCGCAGGCCGGCGGTATTGGGCGAGGAGATGTTGACGGTGATGTAATCGGCCAGCGGATACACCTTCTGCAGGCAGTGCTGGTAATCGTCGAACGCCTGCTCGTTGGGGGTGTCCTTGTTCTTGCCGATGTTGATGCCAAGCAGGCCGCCCTGGCGCCGCGAACGTTCGACATTGCGCACCAGCGCATCCACGCCAAGGTTGTTGAAGCCCATGCGGTTGATGATTGCGTGGTGGGCAGGCAGCCGGAACAGGCGCGGTCTGGGATTGCCTTCCTGCGGCCGCGGCGTGATGGTGCCGATTTCCACGAACCCGAACCCCAGCGCGAACAGCGCGTCGATGTGCTCGCCATTCTTGTCCAGGCCGGCACCCAGGCCGACCGGGTTGGGGAAGCTCAGCCCGAACACGTTGGTCGGCAACGGGGCAGGGCGGCGTGCCACCAGCGGCGTGGTGCCGGTACGGTAGGCGAGCTCAAGCGCACTCAGGCCCAGGCCATGGGCGCGTTCGGCGTCCAGGGAAAACAGGAAGGGTCGGGCAAGCGAGTACATGGCGTCCAGTCAGTCCAGCGTGCCGACGAAGGCACGGGTTTGGTATTCAAAAGCAATTTTGCCATCTACCGCGTGCGCATCGAACAGCTGCTGCAGCGCCTCCAGCATCGGGGCGTGGCGCGGGTGGCCCGGCGGCGGGGCATACGATGACGACAGCAGGCGGCCGCGCAGGCCATCGGCGTCCATGTACTGCGCGTTCGGGAACCGGGCGATGCCGCGCAGGCCCGGGCCGAACCACGCGCGCATGGCATCGTCGTCCTGGTAGCGCTCGGCGACCTGGGTGTAATCGGTGCCGAACTCCAGCAGCAGCTGCTCATAGCCCACCAGGAAGGGCGAGGCGTCGAGCAGGCGCGAGTTCCAGAACACCAGCGCCAGGCCTTCCGGGTGCAGGATGCGCTTCCATTCGGTGCGCACCGCGTCGGTGTCGAACCAGTGGAAGGCTTGTGCCGCTGCAACCAGGCCGACGCTGTCGTCGGCCAGCGTGGTGGCTTCGGCGGTGCCGTCCACCAGCTTCAGGCGCAGGTACTCTTTGGCCAGCAGCGCTTCGGCCGCCTCGCGCATGGCCGCGTTGGGTTCCACCGCGATTACCGGATGCCCGGTGGCCAGGAACAGGCGCGTGGAGATGCCGGTGCCGGCGCCGATGTCGGCGACCAGGGTTTCGGTGGGCACGCCGATTTCGTGGTGCAGCCAGTCGAGCAGGGCCGGGGGATAGTCGGGCCGGTAGCGCACATAGTCCGCCACGCGGTTGCTGAAACGCTCGGTTGCGTCCGATGGGCTCATGCGCACCTCAGGAGAATTGGGGGATCAGCAGGGTCAGTCCACCCAGGAACAGAATGAACAGCAGGACCGCGAGGAAGCTGGTCACCACCATCACATAGCCCAGGATCAGGCCGGCCAGCGCCATGCCGTCCCCTTCCAGCTCCAGCGGGCGGCGGCGGATCTCGGCGCGGGCCTAGTGGCCGGTGATGATGGCCGCCACGCTGCCCAGGAACGGCAGCGCGGTCCAACCCAGGATGCCGGCTATCAGGCTGATCAGGGCCATGGCGCTGGTTTGGCGGGGCGGGAGGCTCATGCGGCTCCTGGGGGAAGGTGGGACAAGGGAATCATAGGGCCAGCGAGGGGTTTATCCCATCAGGACCTGGCCGCCGTCGACATTCAAGGTATGCCCGGTGATCCAGCGCGCCATCGGCGAGCACAGGAACAGGGCGGCATCGGCGATTTCCCGTGGCTGCCCGAAGCGGCCGAACGGGATTTTGGCCAGGGTGCCGTGATAGAGGTCCGGGTCCTGCTCGCGCCGGCGTGCCCACAGCCCATCCTCGAACTCGATCGAGCCGGGGGCAATGGCGTTCACCCGGATCCGGTGCGGGGCCAGCCCCAGCGCCTGCGAGGTGGTGTAGTGCATCAGCGCGGCCTTGGCGGCGCCGTACGGGGCGGCGCCGGGGCGTGGCTGCTGGGCGGCGATCGAGGCCAGGTTGAGGATGCAGGCATCGGCCGACTGCTTCAGCCAAGGCAGGGCGAGGCGGGAGGCGCGCACCGCCGACATCAGGTCCACGCCCAGGCTGGCTTCCCAGCCGGCCTCGTCGTCGGTCATGCCGTAGCCGGTGGCGTTGTTGATCAGCACATCGATACCGCCGAGCGCGTCGGCCGCACTGGCCAGCCAGTGCTCGATATCGGCCAGGCGCGAGAGGTCGGCGACAGCGGTGTGCAGCGACAGCCCCTGGGCCGCGGCGTCATCGCGCAGTGCGACCAGGCCGGCTTCGCCGCGGGCGCACACCGATACACGGGCACCCGCCGCGGCAAAGGCCAGTGCCATCGCACGGCCGATGCCTTTGCTGCCACCGGCCACCAGTACGTGGCGGCCGGTGTAATCCAGGCTGGGGCGTTCAACCATCACAGGTCGAACTTGATGCCCTGGGCCAGCGGCAGCGAATCGGAGTAGTTGATGGTGTTGGTCTGGCGGCGCATGTAGACCTTCCATGCATCCGAACCGGACTCACGGCCACCGCCGGTGTCCTTCTCGCCGCCGAACGCACCGCCGATTTCCGCACCGGAGGTGCCGATGTTGACGTTGGCGATGCCGCAGTCCGAACCGGCCGCCGACAGGAAGCGCTCGGCCACCTTCAGGTTCTGGGTGAAGATCGACGAGGACAGGCCCTGCGGCACGCCGTTCTGCATGTCGATGGCCTCGTCCAGCGTGCTGTACTTCATCACGTACAGGATCGGCGCGAAGGTTTCGTGCTGCACTACTTCGTCGCTGTTCTTCAGCCCGGTGACAATGGCCGGCAGCACGAAGTTGCCGGCGCGGTCGATGCGGGTACCGCCGGTTTCGATGGTGCCGCCGCTGGCCTTGGCCTTTTCAATCGAGGCCAGGAACTGCTGCACGGCGCTGTCGCTGTTGAGCGGGCCCATCAGGTTGGCCGCATCGGTTGGATCGCCGATCTTGCCTTCCACCTGCTTGTACGCCTTGACCAGCGTGGCCAGCACGTTGTCATGGATGGATTCGTGCACGATCAGGCGGCGCGTGGTGGTGCAGCGCTGGCCGGCGGTGCCGACCGCACCGAACACGATGCCCGGGATGGCCAGCTTCAGGTCCGCGCTTTCATCCAGGATGATGGCGTTGTTGCCGCCCAGTTCCAGCAGGCAGCGGCCCAGGCGGTGGGCCACCTTCTCGGCGACCTGGCGGCCGACCTGGGTCGAACCGGTGAAGCTGATCAGCGGCACGCGCTTGTCGGCCACCAGCTTCTGCGACAGCTCGGTGCCGGCGTCGTTGACCAGGAAGAAGATGTCCGGGAAGCCGGCGCCACGCAGCGCTTCATTGCAGATGCGCATGGACGCGATGGCGGTCAGCGGGGTCTTGTTGGACGGCTTCCACAGGCACACGTCACCGCAGATAGCGGCCAGGAACGAGTTCCATGCCCACACCGCCACCGGGAAGTTGAACGCGCTGATGATGCCGACCAGGCCCAGCGGCTGGTACTGCTCGTACATGCGGTGGCCGGGGCGCTCGGAATGCATGGTGTAGCCGTACAGCATGCGGCTCTGGCCCACGGCGAAGTCGGCGATGTCGATCATCTCCTGCACTTCACCGTCGCCTTCCGGCTTGCTCTTGCCCATTTCCAGTGCCACCAGCGAACCCAGCGCATCCTTGTTGGCACGCAGTGCTTCGCCGCACAGGCGAACGGCTTCACCACGGCGCGGGGCCGGGGTCGTGCGCCACACCTTGAAGGCTTCCTGGGCACGGGCCACGATGGTTTCGTAGTCGGCGTCGGTGGTGGCGTGCACCTGGGCGATGGCCTCGCCGGTGGTCGGGTTGACCGAGGTGATCACGCCCGCGCTGGTGGCCGACGACCACTCGCCGTTGCCAAGGTAGGTGCCAGCGTTGGTCGCGTCGAGGCCGAGCGCCTTGAGCAGGTCAGAGGACATGCAAACTCCTGTTGCGGATCGAAAAAGGGCGCAGCCGCTGGCAGGGTGGGGGTGCGGCGTGCAGACCCGTCATTCTATCAGGAGCGCCCAGCCGGCATTGCCGCAACGCCACACGGCGCTGCCCGCCGGGTCGCGCCGACCGCTAGAATGGACACCATTGTTCGCCCCCAGGAATCTGAATGAACGTTACCGTTGCAGAAGGCGTGGTCGTTGGGAACCGTCTCCCGTTCGTGCTGTTTGGCGGCCTGAATGTGCTCGAAGACCTCGATTCGACCCTGCACGCGGCCGAACACTTCACCAAGGTCACGGCCAAGCTGGGCATCCCGTACGTGTTCAAGGCCTCGTTCGACAAGGCCAACCGCTCCTCGATCCATTCCTTCCGTGGCGTGGGCCTGGATGAAGGGCTGCGCATCTTCGAGGAAGTGAAGCGCCAGTTCGGCGTGCCGGTGATCACCGACGTGCATGAAGTGGCCCAGGCCGCCCCGGTGGCCGAAGTGGTCGACGTGCTGCAGATCCCGGCGTTCCTGGCCCGCCAGACCGACCTGGTGGTGGCCATCGCCCAGACCGGGCGTGCCGTGAACATCAAGAAGCCGCAGTTCCTCAGCCCCACGCAGATCAAGCACATCGTGTCCAAGATCCGCGAAGCGGGCAACGAGAACATCATCCTGTGCGAGCGCGGTTCGCAGTTCGGCTACGACAACCTGGTCGTGGACATGCTGGGCTTCCGCGAAATGATCGAATCCACCGGCGGCCTGCCGGCGATCTTCGACGTCACCCACAGCCTGCAGCGCCGCGATGCCGGCAGCGAAGCCTCCGGTGGCCGCCGCCGCCAGGTGGCCGAACTGGCCCGTTCGGGCATGGCGCTGGGCCTGGCCGGCCTGTTCCTGGAAGCGCACCGCGACCCGGACCACGCCCGTTGCGACGGCCCCAGCGCCCTGCCGCTGAGCGCGCTGGAACCGTTCCTCGCCCAGATCAAGGCCGTGGACGAGCTGGTCAAGGGCTTCGCGGAGCTGGAAATCCGCTGACCCGGGCGTACCCGCGCGGCGCCGTCGGCCTTGGTCCTGTCGCTGAATGTGGGTATCCTTCACCGCTGCATGCACGCAATGTGCGCGCAGCCTGCGGCCAGGCACGCTTGCCTGGCCCGCACATGGCCCCGTAGCTCAGCTGGATAGAGCGTCCCCCTCCTAAGGGGAAGGTCGCCCGTTCGAATCGGGCCGGGGTCACCATCGCCCACTTTCGTGGATCACGAACGGACGAGGCCTGCACGCTGCCGTCGCCGTGCATTGACGAGTTGCCTGTCAGGGTTGCTGCAACGCCACTGCCCAGGAACACCCCCATGTCCATTGAACATCGCCTCGAGTTTCCCTGGCAGCCGGCAGCGCAGGTGCCAGCACCAGATGCCTCGCCGGAGGCACCATCGCCGCCCGTGGAGTCGCCTCCGGCGCACGATCCGCCGGCACAGGATCCTCCCGGCGAAATTCCACCGGAACGTGATCCTCCAGCAGAGCAACCTCCGTTGGAGGCGCCCGAGCCTTCGAAGCAGGAATGAATTCAACACGCTGCGCATTGCGCGGCGTTTTCGTTTTCCGGAGTACATCGCATGTGACGGTTGCGTCGCATCGTCAACACTGGTCGACAACATCGTGTTTGCGCTGTGCAGACATCACTTAACACTGCGATTTCAAGCTCACGACGACTTCATTGCGCATGCGGAAAAGTGGATTCACCCCGACACGGGTCAACACGAATTCCCTTTAGGAGTAGAAATCAGTGAGCACCGAATCCAAGACCGCGCACACCCTCAATGACCTCATCGAGATCGCCCGTGATGGCAAGGACTTCTACACCGAAGCCGCCACCAAGGTGAAAGATGCCGAGCTGTCCGCGCTGTTCACCCGCATTGCCGGCGTCAAGGCCGATATCGTCACCCGACTGAGCAGCACCGTGCGGGCGACCGGCGAAAAGCCGGCCGAACATGGCACCGTGGTGGGCACCATGCAGCAGTTCTACGGCAAGGTCCGCGCCACCCTGGGCGATACCCAGTATGGCTATGTCGCCGAACTGGAAGAATCCGAAGATCGCCTGCTGAAGGCCTTCAGGGACGCCGCGAATGACAGCGATACGCCGCCTGCCGCGCGCCAGGAAGTTACCAGCCTGCTGCCGATCGTCGAGGAAACCCACCAGGTCATGCGTGCCCGCAAGCACGCCATGAAGCACTAAGCGGCTGCGGCGGCTCAGGCCGCCAGCACCCGCCAGCAGACGCCCCGGCTCCGCCCGGGGCGTCTGCGTATCAGGGGCAAGCGCGATTCCAGACTGCCGCGTACGGGTGTCCTGGATATGGTGCATACTCGATCACAGGTACCGTTGGGATTGCTCATGGAACACATGCGTTGGCTCACGCTTCGTCTTGGCAACAACCAGTCCATCGGGCCATTGGTTCTCAAAGAACTATGGTCCAACGCGTGCGAGACGAACCAGTCGTCGGTGACCCGCGATACCGACGGCCGATCGACGGCCTATGCGCTGCATGCGCCGACGTCGCTTGCGTACCCGAAGCGGGCCGAGCTGCGCATGCGCGAGCTGCTGGAAAAGGCGGGTTACACCTTCACCATGGGCTCGCTGGCCGATCGCCCGGCACCGCAGCCGGCGCGGTTCCGCTGAGCCAGGCTACCTTGCCTGGCGAGAGAGGGGCAGTACCCGGCGCATGATGCGTACTGGCACGCCCGTGCGATGTGTCTGCCGCTCGAGTGGCTCCCAGCCGAGCTGCGCATAGAGGCCGCCATCATCGTGCTCGGTCTGCAGGAACACTTCGCGCACGCCGTAGCCCTGCGCCTTATGCATCAGTGCCGCGATCAAGTCGCTGGCGAGCGCATGGCCACGGTGCGATGGGCTCACGTAAACGCCACCCAGCCAGTGCAGCCGCTCGGGGCGCTCGGTACGTTCGTGGAATTTGAGCTGCGCGGCGGCAACGGGCACGTCGTTGTCCGTGGCCATCAACAATACGGGCAGCTCGTTGTCGTGCAGGAACACTTCCAGCCGCTGCTGTTCGTCTTCCAGCGTCCAGCCGGGCACCCGGTGGCCCCAGGTGTCGAAATACCAGCGTGCAACAACGGGCAACAAGTGCGGGGCATGGCTCAGGGTCAGAAACGGCATCGGGTACTCCCTGTACGGCGCGACGGTACTTCCCATGACTACACCCCCGTTATACCACCGGGGTAATGGGCCCTTGCCGTGACGCGTTGCAGGTTTTGAGCACCGCGCGCAGACTTGGAACTTCGGTCACGCCTGTGCTCACGATGTCTTCACCCGCCTTCAACCTTCGCCGCTATGGCCGCTCGTCGAGCGTGGACCACCACGCGTTCGCGCAGTGGGTGGTGCCGGTGCGTGGCGAACTGGCGTTCGAGCTGGAGGGGCATGTCGCGCGCCTGGATGCGCTGCAGGGCGCCTTCGTGGCGCCCATGGCCGGGCATGCGCAGACCGCCGGTGATGAGGACCGCTTCCTGATCGTGGACTGCCCGGCGGAGATGTTCGACGACGACACGCTCGAACGCCTGCATCGCCAGCCCGTATTGGCGCTTCCGGCACAGGTTCGCGCCATGGCACAGCGGGTCGGGGGAACGCCGCACGAACGCGTGAATGACGATACGGTTCGCTGCGAGCTGCCCGGTTTGCTGCAGGCGTTCTCGCTGGCGGGCAGTGCGACCCGCCTGCAGGCGGTATGTGCGCGGATCGAGTGCGCACCCGGCCAGGCCTGGCCGGTGGAGCGCATCGCCAGTGAGGTCGGGGTGAGCGGCAGTCGCCTGCACGCGCTGTTCCGCCAGGCGTTCGGGCTCAGCCCGCAGGCCTGGCTGAGCGCCAGCCGGTTGCGCTGGGCCCGGGGGCGGCTGGCGGCCAGCGATGCGTCCATTGCCGACATCGCCCAGCACGCCGGCTATTCCGAGCAGAGCGCGCTGACCCGCGCACTGCGCCGGGAGTGGGGCATGACCCCGGCCGACTACCGCCGCCGCTACCGTCCCGCGCAGTAGTCTCGGTCAAGATCGTCCACCGCACGGCGCCTACACTGGCGCGGACTTTCTGTTGCCGGGCATGTGGTTGCTGATGAATCGTTCGATGGGCGTGGGTATCGCCAATGGCGTCGCTGCCGGCGCGCTGTGGGGCGTGGTGTTCCTGGCACCGGCGGTGCTGAGTCATTTCAGCGCCGTGCAGCTGTCAGCCGGCCGTTACCTGATTTATGGGCTGATCGCCGTGGTGCTGCTGGCGCCGCGCTGGCGCGAGCTGCGCGAGCGGATCGGCATGGCCGAATGGCGCGGCCTGCTGTGGCTGAGCCTGGCGGGCAACCTGGTGTATTTCGTGCTGCTGGCCCATGCGGTGCAGTGGGCGGGCGGGGCGGCGGCGTCGCTGATTGTCGGGCTGATTCCCGTGGTGGTGACGGTGGCCGGCGTGCGCGAGGAAGGCGCAGTGCCGCTGCGCCAGCTCGCGCCTGCATTGACCCTGTGCCTGTTCGGGGTAGGGCTGGTGGGCTATGAGGCGCTGCAGTCCGAGCATGCGCAGGGCTCGGCCAACCAGCGCCTGCTGGGCCTGCTGTGCGCGTTCGGCGCGTTGTTTTCGTGGGCGCTGTACTCCATCGGCAACAGCCGCTGGCTGGCGCGGCGCCCGGACATTTCCGGCCACGACTGGTCGCTGCTGACCGGCGTGGCCACCGGTGCGCTGGCGCTGCTGCTGGTGCCCAGCGCGTTTGTCGTCTCAGGCCCGTCGCACGCGCCGGTCGACTGGATGTGGTTCTGGGTCATCAGCGCCGGAGTCGCCGTGGTCGCCTCGGTGTTCGGCAACGCGTGCTGGAACCGCGCCAGCCGCAACCTTCCGCTGACCCTGACCGGGCAGATGATCGTGTTCGAGACGCTGTTCGCGCTGCTGTACGGCTTCGGCTGGCAGCGGCGCTGGCCGACCCTGATGGAAGCGGTGGCGATCGTCTGCCTGGTCTCCGGCGTGCTGTTGTGCGCGCATGCACACCGCCCGCCGCGGATGGTGGCCGAGCACGCCGGCTGATGCCGTTGCGGGGCCTGGATGGTCACATTCGCAACTTTTTGGCCGACGTTGCCTGCTGTTCGTCGCGTTTGAATTTTTGCGCTGCAACACTTGACAAGCACCCGGTCGGCGTAGTTTTCTTGGTCCATGGTCCTTGCCGCCGCCACCGTCACGCTTCGCTCCACCGCCCCTACCGGCGGCATGCGCAGCGTTGCCCTGGCCACCGGTACCACCACCATTACCACCGTCACCACTCGCCTGGTGCGGCCCGTCGTCTTCGCGTAACTACCGAAAACAACGGCCCCGCACCAGATCAGGTTGCGGGGGATCTCCTTCAGCCTGAATGACGCGGGGCCTCGAATCGAGGTCAGCATGTCTTCTGTCGCCGCTTCACCCGATGCCGTTGCATCGCCTGCATCCTCCGCACCGCTGCGTGCGGCCACCTCGACGGTCGTGCACAAGTTCGGCGGCACCTCCGTGGCCGATGCCGACCGCTACCGCCATGTCGCCCAACTGCTGCTGGCCCGCGACGAAGCGGTGCAGGTCACCGTGGTGTCGGCCATGAAGGGCGTGACCGACGCGCTGATCGCGCTGGCCGGTGCCGCTGCGGACAACGCGCCGCAATGGCGCGACGACTGGCATGCACTGCGCGCGCGCCATCGCGGTGCCGCGGTGGCCCTGTTGGGCGAGCACGCGGGCGACACCGTGGAATGGCTGGACGCGCGCTTCGACCACCTGGCCGAAGTGCTGGGCGCGCTGGCGGTGATCGGTGAGCTGCCCAACGAGGTGCTCGACCGCGTGCAGGGGCTGGGCGAGGTGTATTCGGCGCACCTGCTGGGCCACTACCTGCGCAGCATCGGCGAGGACTGCGCAGTGCTGGATGCGCGCGAGGTGCTGGTGGTGGACCGCGGCGAACTGGGCGTGGACGTGGACTGGGTGCAGAGCGCGCAGCGTCTGGCGGTGTGGCGCGACGCACATGCGGCCGCGCGCGTGGTGGCCACCGGGTTCGTGGCGCGCGACCGCCGTGACCGTGTGACCACGCTGGGGCGCAACGGCAGCGACTATTCCGGCGCGATCTTCGCGGCGCTGTTCAATGCCGACGAACTGCACATCTGGACCGATGTGGACGGCGTGCTCTCGGCCGACCCGCGGGTGGTGCCCGAAGCCGTGCAGCTGGAGGCGCTCAGCTACGACGAGGCCTGCGAGCTTGCGTATTTCGGCGCGAAGGTGGTGCACCCGCAGACCATGTCGCCCGCCATCGAGCGCGGCCTGCCGATCATCATCCGCAATACCTTCCATCCGGATCACCCCGGGACCCGGATCACCGCCGAACGCACCAGCTCGGGCCCGATCAAGGGACTCACCCTGAGCCCGGAGCTGGCGCTGCTCAATCTGGAAGGCACCGGCCTGATCGGCGTGCCGGGCACGGCCGAACGCGTGTTCGCCGCGCTGCGCAACGCGCACGTATCGGTGGTGATGATCTCGCAGGGTTCGTCGGAGCATTCGATCTGCTGCGTGGTGCGCCAGGCCGAGGCGCAGCGGGCGCGTGATGCGCTGCTGCACGCGTTCGCGCACGAACTCAGCCTGGGCCAGGTGCAGCGCGTGCAGCTCACCGACAATGTCAGCGTGCTGGCAGCGGTGGGCGATGGCATGGCCGGGCAGCCGGGCGTGGCCGCGCGCCTGTTCGAATCGCTGGGGCGTGCGCAGGTGAACATCCTGGCCATCGCGCAGGGCTCGTCCGAACGCAACATCTCAGTGGCCGTGGACAGCCGCCACGCGACCAAGGCGCTGCGCGCGGCACACGCCGGATTCTGGCTGTCGCCGCAGACCTTCTCGGTCGGCGTGATTGGTCCTGGCAACGTCGGCGCGGCGCTGCTGGACCAGTTGCTGGTCGCGCAGCCCACGCTGCTGACCCGGGCCAACGTGGACCTGCGGGTGCGGGCGGTGGCATCGCGCAGCCGCATGCACCTGGATGCGCGTGGCGTGCAGGGCGACTGGCGCGCCGCCTTGGCTGGGCAGGCGCAGGCGACCGACCTGGACCAGTTCACCGAGCACCTGCTGTCGGCGCACCTGCCGCACGCATTGATCGTCGACTGCAGCGGCAGCGCCGATGTCGCCGACCGCTATGCCGGTTGGCTGGCGGCCGGCATCCATGTGGTCACCCCCAACAAGCAGGCTGGCGCGGGTCCGTTGCAGCGCTACCACGCCATCCGCGAAGCAGCCGCCGCTACCGGCGCGCGCTTCCGCTACGAGGCGACGGTAGGCGCCGGGCTGCCGGTGATCACCACGCTGCGCGACCTGGTCGATACCGGGGATGAAGTGCTGGCCGTCGATGGCATCTTCTCCGGCACGCTGGCCTGGCTGTTCAACAAGTACGACGGCCAGGTGCCGTTCTCCGAGCTGGTCGCGCAGGCGCGCGGCATGGGCTACACCGAACCGGATCCGCGCGACGATCTGTCCGGCGTGGATGTCGCGCGCAAGCTGGTCATCCTGGCGCGCGAGGCCGGCCGTGAACTGAGCCTGGAACAGGTCAGCGTGGAAAGCCTGGTGCCCGAGGCACTGCGCCAGGCCAGCGTGGACGACTTCATGAGCGGGTTGGCATCGGTGGATGGCGCGTTCGCCGAACGGCTGGAGCAGGCGCGCGCACGCGGTGCGGTGCTGCGCTACGTGGCGCGGTTGTCAGCGGATGCCGCGGAGGTGGGGCTGGTGGAGCTGCCGCTCGGCCACGCGTTTGCCAACCTGCGCCTGACCGACAACGTGGTGCAGTTCACCACGCGCCGCTACTGCGAAAACCCCTTGGTGGTGCAGGGCCCGGGTGCCGGTCCGGAAGTGACCGCTGCGGGTGTGTTCGCCGATGTGCTGCGGGTCGCGGCGGGTGAAGGAGCGCGCCTGTGAGTCCAGACCAGGTGCGGGAAGCACGCGCGTTCTCACCGGCATCGGTGGGCAATGTCGCCGTAGGGTTCGACATCCTGGGGCATGTCATCGCGGGCGTGGGCGACACCGTGACCGTGCGCCGCAGTGACGCGCCGGGCGTGCGGATCCTGGCGATCCGGGGCACCACGGTGGATCTGCCGCTGGAAGCGGCCGACAACACCGCAGGTGCAGCGCTGCTGGCAATGATCGACGCGCTGGCGTTGCCGTTCGGCTTCGAACTGGAGATCGACAAGGGCATCGCGCTTGGCTCGGGCATGGGCGGCTCGGCGGCGTCGTGCGTGGCTGCGCTGGTGGCGGCCAATGCACTGCTGGATGCGCCGCTGTCGCGCGAAGCGCTGTATCCGTTTGCGCTGACCGGTGAGGCGGTGGCCAGCGGTGGCCGGCACGGCGACAACCTCGGGCCGATGCTGCTGGGCGGGTTGGTGCTCAGCACGGCGGATCGGCTGGTGAGCATTCCGGTGCCCGCCGGGTGGCACAGCCTGTTGGTGCATCCGGACGCCGTGCTGGAAACGCGTCGCGCGCGCGCGGCCCTGCAGGGCAGCTACGCGCTCTCCGAGTTCGTCACGCAAAGCGCGAACCTGGCGCTGGTGCTGAGCGGTTGCTTCCGCAGTGATGCCGAGCTGGTGCGCGCCGGCCTGCGTGACGTGCTGGTGGAACCGCGCCGTGCCGGCCTCATCGAGGGATTCTCCGCCGCGCGCGAGGCCGCACTTGGTGCAGGTGCACTGGGTGCCAGCATTTCCGGGGCCGGCCCCAGCGTGTTCGCGTGGTTCGACAGCCAGGCGGCCGCGCAGGCGGCACAGCGCGCCGTGCAGGATGCCTTCGCCGACGCGGGCTTCGACAGCCAGGGCTGGGTATCGCCGTTGAACGCGCCCGGGGCACAGCTGCTGTGAGCGCCGCTTCCACTCTTCTGCCAGGATCGTCCATGGAATTCGTTTCGACCCGCCACGCCGCACCCGCGGCCACCCTCAGTGCCGCCATCGCCGCCGGTCTTGCCCCCGATGGCGGGCTGTATGTCCCGCAACAACGACCGCAGCCGCAGCGCTGGCAGGCGCAGGGCAGCCTGGCGCGCAACGCCGAAGCGGTGCTGGCGCCGTTCTTCGCCGGCGACGCGCTCGCCCCGCACCTGTCCACCCTGTGCGAGGAGGCGTTCAACTTCCCGGCGCCGCTGCGTGCGCTGTCCACCCCGGGCGACCACGTGCTGGAGCTGTTCCATGGGCCGACCGCCGCGTTCAAGGACTTTGGCGCACGTTTCCTGGCGGCCAGCCTGGCCCAGCTCCAGCGTGACCGTGCCCGCCCGCTGACGATTGTAGTGGCCACCTCGGGCGACACCGGCGCGGCCGTCGCGGCGGCGTTCCATGGCCAGCCCGGCATCCGCGTGGTGGTGCTGTATCCGGATGGCCGGGTATCGCCGCGCCAGGCGCACCAGCTGGGCTGCTTTGGCGACAACATCCACGCGCTGCGCGTCGCCGGTTCGTTCGACGATTGCCAGGCGATGGTGAAGCAGGCCCTGAGCGACCGCGAGCTGCAGGCAGAGGTGCCCTTGAGCTCGGCCAACAGCATCAGCCTGGGGCGCTGGCTGCCGCAGATGAGCTATTACGCCGACGCGGCGATGACCCACCATGAGGCGACCGGCGAGGTGCTGAACCTGGTGGTGCCCACGGGCAACCTCGGCAACGCGATGGCAGCGGTGCTGGCACGCGCGATGGGCCTGCCGCTGGGCCAGATCGCACTGGCCACCAACGCCAATGACGTGCTGCCGCGCTTCTTCCACGGCGGCGAATACCGGCCGCTGCACAGTGTGGCCACCTTGGCCAACGCGATGGACGTCGGCGCACCCAGCAACTTCGAGCGGCTGCGCTGGCTGTATGAAGAAGACGACGACGCACTGCGCGCAGCGTTCCGTGTCGAGGCGGCGGACGATGCCGCGATCCGCGAACTGATTGCACGGCGCCATGCGGCAGCGGGCGAGGTCTTCTGCCCGCACACCGCTACGGCGGTGAAGGTGCTTGAACAGTTGCGTGCCGAAGGCGTGCAAGGCCATTGGGCAGTGGCCGCAACCGCGCACCCGGCCAAATTCGAATCGGTGGTCGAACCGCTGATCGGCCGCCCCCTCGAGGTGCCCCCGGCACTGGCGGCGCTGCTGGAACGCCCCGCGCATGCCGAACCCTGCCCACCGCATTACGCGGCGCTAAGGGAATTCCTTGAGGCGTGATGGATGTGCGGCCGGGCAGGGCGCGGCGCTACGCGCCGCAGAGGATCTGCAGGCCGGCTTCGTCGAGGATCTCGACGGTGTTCAGATGGGGCAGGGCAATCAGGCCCTGCTGGCGCAGCTTGGTGAATGTCCGGCTCACCGTTTCCATCGTCAATCCAAGATGGTCGGCAATATCACTGCGCCCCATCGGCAGGGTCACCCGCAACCCATTGCCGCCCAGCCGCGCTTCGCGCGCCGCCAGCCGCAGCAGGAAATCGGCCAGCTTCTCGGCTGGCTGCAGGCGGCCCAGCGCCAGCGCGGCATCGGCCGCTTCGTCCAGTGCCTGGCAGGCGCGCTGCAGCAGCTTGCGCTCCAGGTGCGGATAGCGTGCGCGCAGGTCCTTCATCGGGGCCAGGCCCACGCGGCAGACCCGGCTGTCGGCAATGGCTTCGATGTCGTAGCGGTGGTTGTCGCTGCCGGTCAGGCCGAGATAGTCGCCGGGCAGCACGAACCCGCTGATCTGGCGGCGGCCGTCGGCCAGGGTGCGGACCAGCCGCAGCGCGCCTTCGGTCAAGGTATAGACATGTTGACGGGCCTCGCCGGCGCGGGCCAGGGTAGCCCCCAGCGGCAGCGGCTGCGACACCGTGACCCGTTCCAGGGCCTGGACCTCATCAGGCGACAGCGCCGAACACACGGCCAGGTGGCGCACCGAGCAGTGCAGGCAGTCACGCAGCGGCGAACAGCCCGGTGCGGGATCTTCTACAGCGGCAACAGCGGTTCCGGAGTGGGGCCGGGTCATGTCGAACCAGGGAGCGGGGCCTGCCTATGATACGTCATGCGGCGGTTGGCCCGGTTCGGCGCGTCCGATGACGGCCGCGCGGCCCGGCTGCGGCTAGAATATGCAGCTCGCTCTTCCCCAGTTCCCCGCAGGAGTCCCGCAAGTGATCAAGCCCCGTACGCCGCCCGGCATCATGGAATTGCTGCCGCGCGAGCAGATCGCGTTCCAGCGCATGCTGGACGTCATCCGCCGCAATTACGAGCGGTTCGGGTTCCTGCCGGTGGAAACCCCGGTGTTCGAGCTGTCCGACGTGCTGCTGACCAAGTCCGGCGGCGAGACCGAGCGCCAGGTGTATTTCGTGCAGTCGACCGGTGCGCTGGCCAATGCGGCCGAAGCGGGTGACAAGAGCCTGCCGGAGCTGGCGCTGCGCTTCGACCTGACGGTGCCGCTGGCGCGCTACGTGGCCGAGCACGAACACGACCTGACCTTCCCGTTCCGTCGTTACCAGATGCAGCGGGTGTACCGCGGCGAGCGCGCCCAGCGCGGCCGTTTCCGCGAGTTCTACCAGTGCGACATCGACGTGATCGGCAAGGACAGCCTGAGCACGCGTTATGACGCGGAAGTGCTGGCGGTCATCCATGCGGTGTTCGCGGAGCTGCGCATCGGCGATTTCTCGGTGCAGCTGAACAACCGCAAGCTGATGCGCGGTTTCTTCGAAAGCCTGGGCGTGGCCGACGGCGAGCGCCAGATGGCGGTGCTGCGCGAGGTCGACAAGCTGGACAAGCGCGGCCCGGATTACGTGCGTGAAACGCTGACCGGCGAAGGCTTCGCGATTCCGGCCGAGCAGGTGGACCGGATTTTGGCGTTCGTGGCGGTGCGTTCGAGCAGCCATGCCGATGCGCTGGCGCAGCTGGATGCGCTGGTGGCCGATGGCGCTGCCAGCGAGACGCTGAAGCTGGGCGTGGCCGAGCTGCGCGAAGTGCTGCAGCTGGTGAAGGCGCTGGGCGTGCCGGAAACGGCGTACTGCCTGAACTTCTCGATCGCGCGTGGCCTGGATTACTACACCGGCACGGTGTACGAAACCACGCTGACGGACCATCCGCAGATCGGTTCGATCTGTTCGGGCGGCCGTTACGAGGACCTGGCCAGCCACTACAGCAAGTCCAAGCTGCCGGGCGTGGGCATCTCCATCGGCCTGACCCGCCTGTTCTGGCAGCTGCGCGAGGCGGGCCTGATCGCAGGCATCGAAGACAGCAGCGTGCACGCGCTGGTGGCGCTGATGGACGACAACGGCCTGGCCGATTCGCTGGATATCGCCCGTCGCCTGCGTGTGGGTGGGATCAACGCCGAAGTGCAGATGGAGCCGAAGAAGATCGGCAAGCAGTTCCAGTACGCGGCCAAGGCGGGCATCCGCTTCGTGGTGCTGGCCGGTGAAGACGAGCTGGCGCGCGGCGTGGTGGCGGTGAAGGATCTGCTGCGCGAGCAGCAGTTCGAAGTCGCCCGTGATGAGCTGGCCAGTGCATTGCAGGTGGAGCTGGAGCAGACGCGCGCGATGGCGTGAGTCTGGTTTGGTTGATGCTTGTCTGACAACGGCACCTTTGGGTGCCGTTGTTGTTTTTGGGTGTCTGATTGCGTGGCTTCACTGTGCACCGGGCGCTGCCCGGTGCTTCATGCATTCGTGCGGAAAGCCCGTTATCACCCCATCCCTGGTTTGGCGGGACGGTGCGGGTTTGCGGCGTGTCCCGCATACCCGCACCCGCCGGCCCAGCTCAGACCATGCGAAGGCCACCGGCTGTTCGTCCAGATCCATCGCCAGCCGGGCGGCGACCGGCGACAGACCGCGATGCGGGATCCCGTGTGAACGAAGGCCTGAACCTGAACGGAGGGATCAGAGACCTCAGGTGGATTTGGCATCAGCCCGCTTTTGCGCTAATGTAATAGCACGCTATTACATTGATACGATGAAAATCCGCCCTGTCCCCCGTGAAAAAGACCCCCAGGCCGACCTGGACAGCCTGGCCGGCGCCTTTGCCGGCCTGTCCAGCGCCGAGCAGGTCACTGCGTTCCTGCGCGACCTGTGCACCCCGGCCGAGCTGGAGGCGCTGTCCGACCGCTGGAAGGTGGTGCCGCTGCTGCGGCAGGGCGTGCCGTATCGCGAAATCCATGAATTGACCGGTGTCAGCGTGACCACCACCGGGCGCGTGGCGCGCTCGCTGGACCATGGCCACGGCGGCTATGCCGCCGCCATTGCCGCGACCGCCACGCCTGCATCCCCAGAATCCGAGTAGAGACCTCCCCCATGAGTGCAACCCAGACCGCCCCGGCACGTGACCGGCTGCGTATTGCCATCCAGAAGAGCGGGCGCCTGGCCGAACCGGCGCGCAGCCTGCTTACCGCCTGTGGGCTGAGCTGGCGGCAGAGCCGCGACAAGCTGTTCTGCTACGGCGAATCGCTGCCGGTGGACCTGCTGCTGGTGCGCGATGACGACATCCCGGGCCTGATCGCCGATGGCGTCTGCGATTTCGGCATCGTCGGCCGCAATGAACTGGACGAGCAGGGCGCCGCGCGCCGCCGCATCGGCCTGCCGGATGCCTACCAGGCCCTGCGCGGGCTGAACTTCGGCCAGTGCCGGCTGATGCTGGCCGTGCCCGAGGAATGGGACTGGCAGGGCGTGCAGCAGCTGGCCGGCAAGCGCATCGCCACCAGCTATCCGGCGATCCTGGCCGACTGGCTGGCCGAGCGCGGCGTGGATGCCCAGGTGGTGGAGCTGTCCGGTTCGGTGGAAATCGCGCCACGACTCGGCACCGCCGACCTCATCTGCGACCTGGTCTCCAGCGGTGCCACCTTGGCCGCCAACCAGCTCAAGCCGGTGGAAACCCTGCTGGAAAGCGAAGCGGTGCTGGCCGGCCCGGTGAAGACCCCCGACGATGCCCGCGCCGGCCTGATGGCCATGCTGCTGCGCCGCCTTGACGGCGTGGTGAAGCTGCAGGACAGCAAGCTGCTGATGTTCCGCGCCGAACTGGACCGCGTCTCCGAACTGACGCGCCTGCTGCCCGATGCCGACCCGCTGGTGCAGCTGCCCGATGATGGCGGCAGCCTGCGTTTGCAGACCATGTGCCACGGTGCGTTGACCTGGCAGCGGTTGGAAGAGCTGGAGCGCGCAGGCGCCCAGGGGTTGATGGTGTTGAGCGTGGAGCGGTCGCTGGCATGAATCGTCTGCAATGGTCCCAGTTGAGCGACGCCGAGCAGGCACAGGCGCTGCAGCGCCCGGTGCAGGCGGTGGCCGCGCGTACCCGCGAATCGGTGGCCGCGTTGATCGCGGCGGTGCGCGACGATGGCGATGCCGCGTTGCGTGAGATCAGCCTGCGCTTCGATGGCGTGGCCCCGGCCTCGTTCGAAGTGAACGACGAAGAATTCGCCGCCGCCGAGCGCACGGTACCGGCCGAGCTGCGCCAGGCGATGACCGAGGCCGCCGACCGCATCCGCCTGTTCCATAAAGCGGGCATGAGCCAGGGCTATGCGGTGGACACCGCGCCCGGCGTGCGCTGCGAACGCATGGTGCGGCCGATTGGCCGGGTGGGCCTGTACGTGCCGGCGGGGAGCGCGCCATTGCCGTCCACCGCATTGATGCTCGGCGTGCCGGCGCAGCTGGCCGGCTGCCGTGAAGTGGTGCTGTGCACGCCGCCGCGCCGCGATGGCAGCGCCGATCCGGCGGTGCTGGTGGCCGCGCGGCTGACCGGCGTGCACCGCGTGTTCAAGCTGGGCGGCGCGCAGGCCATTGCCGCGATGGCCTATGGCACCGCCAGCGTACCGGCGTGCGACAAACTGTATGGCCCGGGAAACAGCTACGTGACCGAGGCCAAGCAGCAGGTCGCCCAGGATGGCGCGGCGGCGATCGACATGCCGGCCGGCCCGTCCGAAGTCCTGGTGATCGCCGATGCCGGCGCCAACCCCGCCTTCGTCGCCGCTGATCTGCTTTCGCAGGCCGAACACGGCCCCGATTCGCAGGTGCTGCTGCTCACCGATGATGCCGGCATGCTGGCGAAGGTCGAGGCGCAGGTGCAGGCGCAGCTGGCGCAGCTTTCGCGCGCCGACATCGCCGCGCAGGCGCTGCAGTCCTCGCGCCTGATCCTGGTCGATTCGCTGGTGCAGGCGTTCCAGATCAGCAACCGCTATGCACCCGAACACCTGATCCTGGCGCTGCGCGAACCGCGCGACTGGCTGGCGCAGGTGGAAGCGGCCGGGTCGGTGTTCCTTGGCGACTACACCCCCGAAGCGCTGGGCGACTACTGCAGCGGCACCAACCACGTGCTGCCTACCGCCGGTGCCGCGCGCGCTTACAGTGGCGTAAGCGTGGCCAGCTTCCAGAACATGATCAGCGTGCAGGCCGCCACCGCGCAGGGCATCGCCGCCATCGGCAACTGCGCGCGCGTGCTGGCGCGTGCCGAAGGGCTGGATGCGCACGAGAACGCGGTGGCACTGCGCATGGAGACCGCCGCATGAGCGCCGGTACCGTGCTCGATCTGGTCCGCAGCGACCTGCGCGCGTTCGCCGGGTACTCCTCGGCACGCAGCAGCGCGCTGGTGGGCGAGATGTGGCTCAACGCCAATGAATCCGCGTGGACCAATCCGGCCGACGCGCAGGGCATTGCCCGCCGCTATCCCGAACCGCAACCGGAAGCGCTGCGTGCGCGGCTGGCGGCGTTGTATGGTTGCTCCCCCGACCAGCTGCTGATCGGACGCGGCAGTGATGAAGCGATCGACCTGCTGGTGCGTGCACTGTGCGAACCCGGCCGCGATGGCGTGCTGGTAACCCCGCCGGTGTTCGGCATGTACGCGGTGTGCGCGCGCCTGCAGAATGCACCGCTGCTGGAAGTGCCGCTGCGGGATGCCGGGGGTGCGTTGGAGGCGGATATCGACGCCATCATCGCCGCCGCCCTGGAAGGCAATGCCAAGCTGGTGTTCCTGTGCACGCCGTCGAACCCCGCCGGCAGCACGATCTCGCTGGACGACATCGAACGCGTTGCCCGGGCGCTGCAGGGCAGGGCGCTGGTGGTGGTGGATGAGGCCTACGGCGAGTACGCCGAGCAGGCGTCGGCCACCAGCTTGCTGGCGCACCGTGACAACGTGGCGGTGCTGCGCACCCTGTCCAAGGCCCACGCCCTGGCCGCCGCGCGGATCGGCAGCCTGATCGCCGCACCCGCGTTGATCCAGACGCTGCGCCGTTGCCAGGCCCCGTACCCGGTGCCCGCGCCGTGCACGGCACTGGCCCTGGCCGCGCTGGAACCGGCCGCGCTTGAAATCACCGCGTCGCGCGTGGCCCAGGTCAAGACCGAGCGTACCCGCCTGGCGGCGGCCCTGCAGGAGGCGCCCGGCGTGGTCCGCGTCTACCCCTCGCAGGGCAACTACCTGCTGGTCCGCTTCAGCGACGCCCAGGCCGCGTTCGACGCGCTGCTCGCCGCTGGCGTGGTGGTGCGCGACCAGCGCACTGCCCCGCAACTGCACGATGCGCTGCGCATCACCATTGGCAGCCCGGTGGAGAACGACCGCGTGCTCCAGGTACTCAGCGCCCGGAGGGCCGCCGCATGACCCCCATCCTGTTCGTCGACCGCGACGGCACCCTGATCGAAGAGCCCGCCGACTTCCAGATCGACGCGTACGAGAAGATCCGCTTCGTGCGCGATGTGATCCCGGCGATGCTCAAGCTGCGCGATGCCGGCTACCAGTTCGTGATTGTCAGCAACCAGGATGGGCTGGGCAGCGAAGGCTACCCGCAGGCGTCCTTCGATGGCCCCAACGACCTGATGCTGCAGATCTTCGCCAGCCAGGGCATCGTCTTCCGTGACGTGCTCATCGACGGCACCTGGCCGCACGACAACGCACCCACGCGCAAGCCGGGGATCGGCATGATGCTGCCGTACCTGCAGGACCGCAGCATCGACTGGGCGCGCTCGGGCATGGTCGGCGACCGCCCGACCGACATCCAGTTCGCGCAGAACATGAACATCCGCGGCTTCCAGCTGCGCACCGACCAGTTCGGCGGCGAGTGGGACTGGAACGGCATCGCCCATGAACTGGCCGATGCGCCACGCCGCGCGACCGTACAGCGCAACACCAGGGAAACCCGCATCCGCGTCGAGGTCGACCTGGACCGCAGCGCCGAACCGCAGACCCACACCGGGCTGCCGTTCTTCGACCACATGCTGGAGCAGATCGGCAAGCACGGCGGCTTCGCGCTCAGCGTGCAGGCCGAAGGCGACCTGCACATCGACGAACACCACACCATCGAAGACACCGGCCTGGCGCTGGGCCAAGCCCTGCGCGAAGCGCTGGGCGACAAGCGCGGGATCGGCCGCTACGGCTTCACCCTGCCGATGGACGAGACCCTGGCCAGCGCCGCGCTGGATTTCAGTGGCCGCCCGTACTTCGTGTTCGAAGGCGAGTTCAAGCGCGAGCGCGTGGGCGACATGCCCACCGAGCTGGTGCCGCACTTCTTCCGCTCGCTGTGCGATGCCTCTGGCCTGAACCTGCACCTGAGCGTGCGCGGCGACAACGACCACCACAAGGTCGAAGCCTGCTTCAAGGCCCTGGCCCGCGCACTGCGCCAGGCGCTGCCGCGCCAGGGCACCGCGCTGCCCAGCACCAAGGGGGCGCTGTGACCGACGTTGCCCTCATCGATGCCGGCGGCGCCAATCTCGGCTCGGTGCGCTACGCACTGGAACGGCTGGGTGCGCGCGTGCAGCTGGTGCGCGATGCGGCGGGCCTGCGTGGCGCATCGCGGGTGATCCTGCCGGGGGTGGGCGCTGCCCCACACGGCATGGCACGCCTGCATGCGCAGGACCTGGTGCAGCCGTTGCGTGAGCTGCAGGTGCCGCTGCTGGGCATCTGCCTGGGCATGCAACTGCTGTTCGAACACTCCGAAGAGGGCAACGTGGAATGTTTGGGCCTGCTGCCCGGCGTGGTCCGCCACCTGCACCCGGCCACCGGCATCCGCGTGCCGCACATGGGCTGGAACCGGCTGCTCCCGCTGCGCCAGGCCGCGTTGATGGACGGCGTGGCCGACCGCGCCAGCGCGTACTTCGTGCACAGCTATGCCGCCCCCTTGAACGAACACACCGTGGCCGCCTGCGACCACGGCGGCCTGTTCGCGGCGGTGGTGCAGCGCGGCCGCCACAGCGGCGCGCAGTTCCACCCCGAGCGTTCCGCCGCCACCGGCGCGCGGATCCTGCGCAACTTCCTCGAGAACGAACCCGCATGAGTTTCACCGTCTATCCCGCGCTGGACATCCGCGAGGGGCGCGTAGTGCGCCTGCTGCAGGGCGACTATGCCCAGCAGACCACCTACGGCGACGACCCGCTGCCGCGTGCGAACGCCTTCGCCGCAGCGGGCGCACGCTGGATGCACCTGGTCGACCTGGACGCCGCGCGTGCCGGTGGCTACACCCTGGCCCCGCTGCTCAGCGCGATAGCCCGCGAGAGCGGCCTGAACGTGCAGACCGGTGGCGGCATCCGTCGCCGCGACGACGTGGCGCGGCTGCTGGACGCCGGCGCGGCGCGCGTGGTGGTGGGCTCGGTGTCGGTACGCGAGCCGGACACCGTGATCGGCTGGCTGCAGGAGTTCGGCGCCGAACGCCTCACCATTGCCCTCGACGCGCGCCAGGCCGACGACGGCCGCTGGCTGCTGCCGGTACATGGCTGGACCGAAACCGCCGACGTGACCCTGGACGTGCTGGCCCAGCGCTATGCGCAGGCCGGCATGCGCCACCTGTTGTGCACCGATATCGCCCGCGACGGCATGTTGTCCGGCCCCAACATCGACCTGTACCGGCACCTGTCCGCGCTGCTCCCCGGTGTCGCGGTGCAGGCCTCCGGCGGGGTGCGCAGCGCCGCTGACGTCGCCGAAGCCAAGGCGGTCGGCTGCGGCGGGGCGATCCTGGGCAAGGCGCTGCTGGAAGGCCGCATGACCCTGCAGGAGGCGCTTGCATGTTGAGCCGCCGGCTGATTCCGTGCCTGGACGTACGCGATGGCCGCGTCGTCAAGGGCGTGCGCTTCCGCGACCACGTGGACATGGGCGACATCGCCGAACTGGCGCTGCGCTACCGTGACCAGGGCGCCGACGAGCTGGTGTTCTACGACATCGGCGCCAGCCCGGAAGGGCGCGCGGTGGACGTGGGCTGGATCGAGCGCATCGCGCGGCTGATCGACATTCCGTTCTGCGTGGCGGGCGGCATCAGCGACGTGGAGACCGCCCGCCGCGTGCTGTATGCCGGCGCGGACAAGATCTCGATCAACTCGCCCGCACTGGGCCGCCCCGCGTTGATCGAAGAGCTGGCCGATGCCTTCGGCGTGCAGTGCGTGGTGGTCGGCATTGATTCGGTGCGCGAGCCCGATGGCGAGTGGCGTGTGCGCCGCTTCAGCGGTGATCCCGACAAGACCCAGGCAGTGCCGGTGCGGACGCTGGACTGGCTGGTGGAAGCCCAGCGCCGTGGCGCCGGCGAGATCGTGCTCAACTGCATGGACAGCGACGGCGTGCGCCGCGGCTACGACGTGGCCCAGCTGCGCCAGGCGCGTGCGCTGTGCAGCGTGCCGCTGATCGCTTCCGGCGGTGCCGGCGATATGCAGCACTTCGCCGATGTGTTCGACCAGGCCGATGTTGACGGCGCCCTGGCCGCCAGCGTGTTCCACAGTGGCGCCATTGCCATTCCCGCGCTCAAGCAGTTCCTGCGCGAGCAGCAGATCGAGGTTCGTGATGTCTATTGAAGTATTGCCCTCCCGTGAGTCGCTGGAACAGCTGGACTGGGCCAAGGGCGATGGGCTGTTGCCGGTGGTGGTGCAGGACGCCGACACGCTTGCGGTGCTGATGCTGGGTTATGCCAACGCCGAATCGCTGGCGCTGACCCTGGAAACCGGGCACATGACTTTCTACAGCCGCAGCAGGCAGCGGCTGTGGACCAAGGGCGAATCGTCCGGCAACGTGCTGGCGGTGGTCGCCGTGCGCGTCGACTGCGACCGCGACACCCTGCTGGTGAGCGCGCGCCCGGCCGGCCCGACCTGCCATACCGGCAGCGAAAGCTGCTTCGCGCAGGCCCCGGGCAATTTCCTCGGTCGTCTCGACGCACTGGTGCGCGAACGCGAACAGCAGCGCCCGGCCAACAGCTACACCACCAGCCTGTTCGAGCAGGGCCTGCGCCGGATCGCGCAGAAAGTGGGCGAAGAGGGCGTGGAGACGGCACTGGCCGGCGTGGTGCAGGACGATGGGGCATTGCTCGGCGAATCGGCCGACCTGCTGTTCCACCTCACCGTGCTGCTGCGCGCCCGTGGGCTGTCGCTGCAGGACGCGGTGGGGGTGCTGGTGGCCCGCCACGCCGGTTGAGCCGGCGGCGCGCCATTTAACGTCGTTGAAACGGGCCACAGGCGATCATGTGCGGCTTTACAATCGCCCACCTCCAACGGAACGCCTCGATGACCCGCACTGCTGCCTGGCTGGCCTGCCTGCTGTTGATGTCCGCACCTGCCTGGGCCAGCGAGGCCACCGTGACCGGCAAGGTCTACCAGGAGCGCGACGGCAAGCCCGGCCGCGGTCCGACCGACCCGGCGCTGGCGGGGGTGCAGGTCTCCAACGGTGAGCAGATCGTGCGCACCGCCGCCGATGGCAGCTACAGCCTGCCGGTACGCGATGGCCAGACCGTGTTCGTGATCAAGCCCGACGAATTCCGCTTCCCGGCCGCCGCCAACGGCATGCCCAGCTACTGGCGGCACTACGCCCCGCAGGGGTCGCCGCGGCTGAAGTACGACGGCATCGCCGCCACCGGCGGCAATGTGCGCAACTGGGATTTCGCGCTGGAGCCGGTCAAGGACGCCGACGCCGCACGCGCCGGCTTCGAGATGCTGGTGTTCACCGATTCGCAGACCGCCAGCCGCCAGGACGTGGGCTACTACCAGCGCGCCATCGTCGAACCGATCATCGGCAAGCATCCGGCACGGCTGGGCACCACGCTGGGCGACATCGTCAACGACGACCTGTCGCTGTACCCGCAGATCAACAAGGCTACCGCACAGCTGCAGGTGCCGTGGTTCCATGTGCCGGGCAACCACGACCTGGACATGGATGCCGGCGACGACCGCCATTCGCTGGACAGCTGGCGCGCGGTCTATGGCCCGGACACCTACGCGGTGGAGGAGGGCGGCGCCAGCTTCGTGTTCCTGGACGACGTGGTCTACGACCCGACCGCCAAGCCGAAGTACGTTGGCGGCCTGCGCCAGGACCAGTTCACCTTCCTGGCCAACTACCTCAAGAGCGTGCCGCGCGACCGCCTGCT
>DGIP01000338.1:0-900 GCA_002386405.1 Stenotrophomonas maltophilia | reverse complement strand
CGACCGCCTGCTGGTGCTGGGCATGCACATTCCGCTGTTCGATGCCGCGCCCGGCCGCGAGACCTTCCGCCACGCCGACCGCACGCGCCTGTTCGCACTGCTCAAGGATTTCCCGAACGTGCTGGTGCTCAGCGGGCACAGCCACACCCAGCAGCACTACTACCACGGCGCGGCCGAGGGCTGGCAGGGCAGCAAGCCGCTGCATGAGTACAACGTGGGCGCGGCCTGCGGTGCGTTCTGGTCAGGCGTGAAAGACAGCAGCGGCATTCCCGATGCCACCATGAGCGATGGCACCCCGAACGGGTACGCGGTGCTGTCGGTGAAGCCCGGCGGCGAATACGGCCTGCGCTACTACGTGGCGCGCGCCCCGGATGACTACCAGATCGCCCTGCACGCACCCAAGGTGCTGCGCAAGGGCGCCTACCCGGCGTGGGGCGTGTACGCCAACGTGTTCATGGGCCAGGCCGACACGCTGGTGGAGTACCGCGTCGACGATGGCGCATGGCAGAGCATGAAGCGCGTCGAGCAGCCGGACCCGCGCCTGGTCGTCGAAAACGTCGCCGACGACACCGCCGAACGCCTGCGCGGTTTCGACCGCTCGCCCGAAGCCACGCCTTCACCGCACCTCTGGCGCGGCGCGCTGCCGACCGATCTGTCCGCCGGCGCCCACAAGGTGGAAGTCCGCGCCGTCCACGCAGACGGCCCGACGGCAACGGCCAGCACCACCTACCGCCTCCAGGTGGCCAACCCGTAACGGCGCGGGGCAATACGCTCCGGTACGGCACCCAATGCTTTGCAAAGCCAACACGATCACCGAAAATCCCGGCAATGACATCGAATCCACCCAAGGCCTGCGCGTGAGCGTTGTAACCGCGTTCCCGGACGCGCATCCGGTCCACC
>DGIP01000336.1 GCA_002386405.1 Stenotrophomonas maltophilia | reverse complement strand
CTCCTAATGCAAGATCGTGCAGCTGTTGGCCGGGCGGTCCAACCGCGCGATGGTTTCCTGGATGCCGTCGAACGCCTCCATCTTGAAGCCCCACCAGTCGGCCCACAGCGCACCGCAGACGCCTTCGGCGGCCAGCCGGTCGGCCAGCTTGTAGGCCTCCACGCCGTGGTGGAACGCGGCGATCTTGAAACCGAATTCCTTGGACAGGTCCAGCATCGTGGCCATCTCATCGGCGCGGTAGCAGTGGATGTGCACGCGGATGTCGCCGTCGATGGCACCGGCCAGCGTGTCCAGCTTCAGGTCGCGCTTGCCGCCGGTATCGCCGGCGCTGTCGCCCTTGTCGCTGCCGCCGAACCAGCGCTTCTTCTTGACCTTCTTCGGGGCGTTCTTGGCCAGGTATTCGCTGGCGTCGATGAAGGCGGCGCGGTAGCCGGCCACGTTGCCCATGCGCGTACCCGGCGCCACGCCCTTGCCACCGCCATAGACGCGCTTGGGGTTCTCGCCGCAGGCCATCTTCAGGCCCCACGGCGCGCCGGGGAACTTCATTGCCTGATAGGTGGTGGCGGGAACGTTCTTCAACGTCACCCCGCGCCCGCCGACCAGGTTGGCCGAGCCGGGCAGCACCTGCATCGAGGTCACTCCGCCGGCCAAGGCGGCGGCAAAGCCAGGGTCCTGCGGCCAGACCGAATGCTCGGCCCACACGTTGGCGGTGACCGGTGCGGTCATTTCATTGCCATCCGCATGCGCGCTTACGCCCGGGCTGGGGTACACGCCCAGGTGCGAATGCACGTCGATGATGCCGGGGGTCACCCACTTGCCGGTGCCATCGACCTGCACCGCGTTGGCCGGTGCCTCCAGCGCGCTGCCCAGCGCGGCGATGCGGCCATCGCGCAGCAGCAGGTCGGTCTGTTCCAGGCGCGCGCCGGTGCCGGTGAGCACGGTGGCATTGCGGATCAGCACCGGGGCCGAGGCGATCGGCGCATAGGTGCTGGGGTAGGGGTCCTGGGTGAAGCGCGACGCCGCCGGCGCCGAAGGCGCAACCAAGCCGAACAGCGCCAGGCCCAGCCCGGCGGTCAATCGTGTACGCATGTCATCCCCGATGCGGCGTGAAAGATCCCCCGCGACGCTAGCCGCTGGCCGGCGCGTTGCCAAGTGGCCAAGTGCATGCCACGTCCGCTGCCGGCTTGCTTATTCGTTGATCCGCAGGACAATTGCCGCATTGAACGGGATGCCACGTCGAGCCGCGCCATGAAGAACAAACAGGAAATCGTCGAAAACTGGTTGCCGCGCTACACCGGCGTGGCACTGGACCAGTTCGGCCCGCACGTACTGCTGACCAACTTCGGTGGCTACCTGCATGTGTTTTCCCAGCTCACCGGCGCGCCGGTGCAGGGCCTGGACCGGCCGATGGCCAGCGTCACCAGCGATGGCATCACCCTGATCAACTTCGGCATGGGCAGCCCCAACGCGGCCATCGTGATGGACCTGCTGTCGGCGGTGATGCCCAAGGCCGTGCTGTTCCTGGGCAAGTGCGGCGGGCTCAAGCGCAAGAACCAGCTGGGCGACCTGATCCTTCCCATTGCGGCGATCCGCGGCGAGGGCACCTCCAGCGACTACCTGCCGCCGGAAGTGCCCGCGCTGCCGGCGTTCGCGCTTCAGCGTGCGGTCTCCACCACGATCCGCGACCTCGGTCACGATTACTGGACCGGCACCGTCTACACCACCAACCGGCGGGTCTGGGAACACGACGAGGCGTTCAAGGAAAAGCTGCGGCTGATGCGCTGCATGGCCATCGACATGGAAACGGCGACCCTGTTCGCGGCCGGCTTCGCCAACCACATCCCGATCGGCGCCCTGCTGCTGGTGTCCGACCAGCCGATGATCCCCGATGGGGTCAAAACCGAGGCGTCCGACGCCAAGGTCAGCTCCCAGTTCGTTGAAAACCATATCCAGATAGGTATCGAGGCGCTTAAGCTTATACGGCGCAACGGCAAGTCGGTCCGCCACCTGCGCTTTGACGAATGATGGCAATGGCATGGGTGGGCGCCTGGAAGGCGCGCCGCCCGCAGGGGTAGTGAATGGACGTGGCGGCACAAGTAGTGGAATTCTGGCGCAACGCGGGACCGCAGCAGTGGTTCGCGCGCGATGACGCGTTCGATGCGCGTTTCCGCGAGGCATTCCTGGACGAACACTTCGCCGCCGCCCGGCGTGCGCGCGAGCATTGGCTGGAAACGGCCGATGGCGCGCTGGCGCTGATGATCCTGCTCGACCAGTTCCCGCGCAACTGCTTCCGCGACACCGCCCATTCCTACGCCACCGACGGCCTGGCCCGCCACTACGCCATGCGCGCGGTGGAAGAAGGCCTGGACCTGCAGCTGGTGCCCAAGCTGCGTGCCTTCATCTACCTGCCGTTCGAGCATTCCGAAGACCCGCAGGACCAGGAGCGTTCGGTGGCCATGTTCGACGTGCTGGGCGACAAGGAATACCTGCAGTACGCCGAACTGCACCGCGACATCATCCGCCGCTTCGGCCGGTTCCCGCACCGCAATGCGGTGTTGGGCAGGATGCCGACGCCGGAGGAACTGGATTACCTCGCCGAAGGTGGTTTCGCTGGCTGACGGCCAGCGTGCAGCGACGCAGGGCGTCGCTCTACGGGATTGCGTAGGGTCGGTTCCCAAACGACCGCCGTGAACACAACAACGACCGGTGACGCCGGGAAATGATCAAAAAAAACGCCGGCGATGCCGGCGTTCTTTCATCGCGCGATTCACTCGGCGATCAGTACTTCGGCACGCTGTTGTCCACCGCATCCGACCAGGCATCGATGCCGCCGGTGATGTTGTAGACCTTGCTGAAGCCCAGCGCACGGAACTGCTCGGCCGCCTGCGCGCTGCGGCCACCGTGGTGGCACAGGAACGCCAGCGGGGTGTCCTTCGGCAGGGCTTCCAGGCGGGCGCGGTTGTCGCCGTCGAAGGTTTCGAACGTGCCCTCGATCGCGGCAATCGCACGCTCATCGGCCGGGCGCACATCCACCACGGTCAGGGTGCCGGCGCGGCGCTGGTCGTCGGCGTCGCGAACGGCCAGTTCCTGCACGGCCTTCGGCGCGTTCGGGTTGTCGATGGCCAGGCCCTTGCCACGGATGTCGTCCACCCAATCAATGGTGATGCCATCGGCGCGGCGCGCGCTGGCCAGGTCGAACTGCACGCGCAGGCCGTTGGATTCGGCGGCAATGGCGTTGTCGTCGTGCGGGGCCAGCTGGAAGTTCGGCTGGAAGCTGGCATCGATGCTCAGCTGCAGCGAGGCACCCGGTGCATCGGCCAGCGCACCGCGCAGCATTTCCACCGCGGCCGGGGTCACGGTGATGCTCGGCGGGGTGCGGTCCGGCGCGGCCAGGCCCAGCACGCTGCTCAGCTCACCGCTGCTGGCCATCTGCAGGATGATGTCGCTGCCGCCGACCAGTTCGCTGTCGATGTACAGCTGCGGGATGGTCGGCCAGTCGCCGTAGGCCTTGATGCCTTCGCGGATTTCCGGGTCGGCCAGCACGTTGACATGGGCGAACTCCACGCCCAGGTCCTGCAGCGCGCCCACGGCCTTGGCCGAGAACCCGCACTGCGGCATGGTCGGCTGGCCCTTCATGAACAGCACGACGCGGTTGGCGGTAAGAATGGATTCGATGCGCGAACGCAGGGCGGGATCAAGGGACATGGTGGTCGGGTCCGGAGTTTCGAACCGTACATTCTACGCGGCATGGCATCATGGGGCATGACCGTACCGGAAACGTTGCATCGCATTCCCCGCCGCCCGTGGCGCTGGCTGCCCTGGCTGCTGCTGTCCCAGCTGGCGGTGGTGCTGGCCTGGTGGGCCTGGGGCTGGGCCATCGGGCTGCCGTTGATGGTGGCCTCGCACGCCCTGTTCCTGGTGCCGGTGTTCCTGCCCAACAGCCGCTTCTACGCCCCGGTGCTGAGCCACCTGCCGGCCCGGGCTGAACAGGTCTGGCTGACGATTGATGACGGCCCCTCGGAAGAGACCCCGGCCGTGCTGGACCTGCTGGACCGCTACCAGGCCAAGGCGACCTTCTTCATGGTCGGCGAGCGCGCCGCTGCCCGGCCGGCGCTGGTGCGCCAGGTGCTGGCCCGTGGCCACGACCTGGGCAACCACAGCCACCGCCACCCGCAGACCCGCTTCTGGCGGCTCGGCCCGGCGACCATGGCCGACGAGATCGCGCAGTGCCAGCAGGCCCTGACCGACATTGCCGGCACCCCGCCGCGCTGGTACCGCTCGGTGGTGGGCATGACCAACCCGTTCGTGGCCCCCGCGCTGAAGCGCTGGGGCCTGACCCGGGTCGGCTGGAGCGCACGCGGTTTCGACGGCGTGGACTGCCAGCCGCAGGTGGTGGTCGACCGCATCGTCGCCCGGCTGCGCCCCGGCGCGATCGTGCTGCTGCACGAAGGCGCCGCCCACGGCCACAACCTCGCGATCATCGAAGCGGTGCTGCAGGCCCTCCAGGCGCGTGGCCTCAGTGCGGCGTTGCCCCTGCCTCCGCTGTCGGGTGCGCATCCACCCATTGCTGGTGGATCCAGCTCCCCAGCGACGCCTGCGCCCACAACAAGGTGATCGACAGCCCCAGCGCCAGCACGCCG
>DGIP01000082.1 GCA_002386405.1 Stenotrophomonas maltophilia | reverse complement strand
CGCGGCAGCCAGGGCGATCCGACCCGTCGCCGTTTCCCACCATCGGGGCACCACGCGCAACTGCAACTGGCGCACCGCCGACCAAGGGCCGCCGGCGTGCCGCGCCTTCACCAGCAGGGAGTGCTCGCCCGCCGGCAGGCGCGTGAACAGGCGTTGCGCCACGGGGCCGGTGTCGACCCATGCCGGGTCCTGTCCCAGCAGGCGGAAGTGGTACTGGATGCGATCGGGATCGCCGCGGCCGAGCAGGTTCACGGCGACCCGCACATGACGATCCCCGGTACCCAGGAGTACCGGCGATGCAGCGATCGGCACCTGGATCACCCGTCCGTGACGACGACGGCTCATTGCATCAAGCACCAGTACCGGCACCGTTGCCGGGGCGCGAAGCGCGCGCGGGTCGAACGCCAGCAGTCCGCCTTCGCGCACCCCGGCCACCACCGCACCCGAGCCCAGCCGAAGTAGCCGCTGCGGCAGTACCTCCTGCACCGGCAGGCCCTGTGCGGTGCCCAGGACCTCCACCTCGCCCGCGTGCGGGTCCACCCGCACCACGCCCCGCGCGGCCCCGGCCCACGCCACGCCATCGGCGCCCACCACCAGCGCGCCGGCACGCAGTTGCGGGTAGCCCTCGGCGCCGGCAATGCGGCGTACTCGATGCAACCGTCCCTGCGCAAGACGGTACTGCTCCAAGGCGGCGGGGCGACTGATCCACAACGTGCCATCGTCGGCTTCGGCGATGGCCGACACGGCTCCTTCGCCATCGCCCGGAACCCGCTCGAAGCGCTCGCGTGCAATCGACCAGCGCATCACCCCCTGCGGATCGGTGGCCCACACCTCGCCATCGCGCGTGCACAACAGCTGCCGCAGCGGCACGTCCTGCGCCAGTCCCACCTGCCGTGGTGCCGCACTATGCTGCCGCTCGCCGTGTGTCGACCACCGTTGGATCGCCCGGGGGTGCGCCAGCCAGACCTCGCCGTTAGCGCACACCTGCAGGTGGATGGCCCCCTGGTCCGTCCCCAGCCCCAGCCCCCAGTCGCGCCGGCTGCGCCGATGCGGGTCATGGCGCAGCAGCCGGTCGGCACTGGCAACCCACACCCGTCCCTGGGCATCTTCAGCCACGCCCACCGGAAGCGGGCTGACGCCGGCATGCGGGTACCGGAGCACATCAAGGCCGCGTCCCGTACGCAGGTCAAGACGCTGCAGGTGCCCGCCACTGCCGGCAACCCACGCGTGGTGCATTCCCGAGGCAGCCAGGCCCAGTACGTAGTGACTGCCGGTTCCCGGCCCGCTGCCGGCGGTGGCGGGCAAGGCCGTGAACTGCCGCCAGCGGGCCGACAGCCACCACACGCCGTGCCGCTCACTCACCCACCATAAATCACCGTTGCGGTCCTCCAGCGCCTGGCGGATCACCACCGGCCCCGACGCGGCGCCTGGCGCGGGTTGCAGCACCCACGGCAGCACGGTGCCGGTTTCCTGCCGCAGCAGCGCCGCGCCCCGCTGCTGCCAGAGCACGCCGTCAGCGCTGCGCAGCACGCTGCGTGCGCCGGGCAGGCGCAGGTGGGCACCCGCTGCAGTACCCATTGCCCAGGTGCCGCGCGCCGAGGTGACTTCAATACCCCCGCGGGGATCGGCCCAGAGCGACTGGATCGGCGCGGCGGACGCGGCCGGCAGCGCCATCCGGACAAGCCGCGTGCCATCCCAGCGCCAAAGCGATGCGGCCTGGGCCACCCACAACGCACCGGCGCTGTCGCGCGCGAGTGCCATGACCGGGCCATCCTCCAGCGGAAGCGGTTGCAACATCCACTGCGGGTCACGCGGTGCCCGCCGATAGAGCTGATGGTCGCTTCCAATGGCCCAGATCCGGCCGTCGCCGCTGCTGTGCACCTGGCGCAGCGGCCCCTGCCGCAGCGCCGACGGGGCCGATGCCGGCAGCCGCTGGAACCCCCCGCGATCAGCGCCCATCATCACCAGGCCCGCAGTGGCCGTTCCCACCCATAGCCGATCGATCGCATCCACGTGCAAGGTGCGCAGGTCGACATCCGGCAACCCGTCCTCGAGACGCCACAGCCGGTACCGCTGCCCGTCGAAACGCATCAGTCCATCGCTTCCCGCCAACCACAGGTAGCCGGAGGCGTCTTCAGCGATTTCGCGTACATTGGGATCGTGCAGGCCGTCGACCATGCCGAGCGGGCGCGGCGATGGCACGTGGACAACACCCGCGTGGCTTGCTGCCGGCCACATCAACAGCAGGGCCAGAAGCAAGGCTACGGGCTGCCCGCGCAGGGCTTCTCGCGGGGGCGTCACCGTCTACCGCACCATCATCGTTCTCATTGCGGCCACGGTAGGGGCATCCCGGCCAGGGCGCATCCGCATTCCCGTAAATACGTCACAGAGCGGTGAATCAAGTTTTGGATTGAAATTGCCGTTTTCTGATACGTAGCCTATGGAGAGGTCACCGTCCCAGAGGGGCTGCGGCGGGTGGCAAACGCCCGCGCGATCGCCATCACCAGCAGGTCACCGGTCACCGGCTTGCGCAGGAAACCATCAAATCCGGCTGCCAGGACCTGTTGCTCGGCATAGGCATCCGAGCGCGCCGTCACCGCGATCAGTGGCAGCGCGTAGCCCATGGCACGCAGCTGCCCGGCGATGGCGATGCCATCCAGCGCAGGCAGGTCCAGGTCAAGCAGGCCGATATCGAAACGTCCGGCAGCCACTTCCGACAACGCCGCCAGACCGTGCAGGGCATGCACCACGGTGTGCCCGCGGGCCTGCAGGAGGCCGGCAATGACGTCGGCTACGGTGGCATCGTCTTCCACCAGCAGTATCCGCAACGGCGGCAGGGCAATCGGCGCGCCATGCAGCGGCGATTGCGGAGCGGGCCCTTGGCGCACGCTCCACGGCAACGGCAGGTGTACGGTGAACCGGGCCCCCTGCCCGGGTGCGCTGTCGATGCCGATGCGCCCCCCCATCGCCACGGCCAGCTCCTGGCAGATCGCCAGGCCCAGGCCGCTCCCCCCATAACGGGACGCCGTACGCGGGCCGTCCGCCTGCTCGAAACGGTGGAACAGGCGCTGCTGCTGGTCTTCATTGATGCCCGGCCCGGTATCGGTGACCTCCAGGGCGATGCCGCTCCCTCCCGGCACCAGCTCGACGCCGAGACCGACATGGCCGTGCTCGGTGAACTTGATCGCATTGCCCAGCAGGTTCATCAGGATCTGGCGCACGCGCATCTCGTCGCCACTGACCTGCACCGGTCCGGGCAGGTTGAAACTGCGCTCGAACGCCAGCCCGCGGTGATGTGCCATCGGTTCCATCAGGGTTTCCACCTGGGCCAGCATCGACATCAGGTCAAACGGCCGGATGTCCAGTTCCAGCCGACCCGCTTCGATCCGGGCCAGGTCCAGCGCGTCATTGACCAGCCGCAACAGATGGGTACCGGCGTGCTGGATGGACGCGGCGTAGCCGCGTTGCAGCTCGTCCAGGGGCGTGGCCAGCAGCAGTTCGCTCATGCCCAGCACACCGGTCATCGGGGTACGTACCTCATGGCCGAGCGTGGCCAGGAAGCGGCTCTTGGCCTGCGACGCCTGTTCGGCGATCTGCTGTTTGTGCACGGTCAGCTGCCATTGCTGGCGTCGGCGCAGCCGGGCGCGGGCAAACGCCGCCACGGCGGCCACCAGCAGCAGCCACAGCATCACGTAGCCCAGGATGGCCCAACTGCTGCGCCACCACGGCGGCTGCACCTGCACGGTGATGGTGCGTGACGGTGTCCACTCGCCGTGCGGGGTCGCTGCCTGCACGTCGATGGCGTACTGGCCCGGTGGCAGCCGCGACAACAGGCGTTCGCCATCGGCATTCTGCATCACCCAGTTCTGGTCATAGCCGGACACGCGGTAGCGGTAGCGGTTGCCCATCGGGCTGACGAAAGACAGCAGGCGCGCGGAAATGATCAGGTCGCGATCACCCGGCCCCAGCACCAGCGGCGCATTGACCGGCAGCGACTGCTGGCCTTCGGCATCGTCGCGGCGCACCTGGATGTTGTCGATGACCAGCTGCGAGGGCGGCAGCGGGGTGTCTGCCGCATTCGGGTCGAAACCCACCAGCCCGGTCGCCGTGACAGCCAGCACCCGGCCGTCGGCACCCACCACCGGGGGGCGTCCACTGAACTCCCGATCCGGCAGCCCGTCCTTCTCGCCATACACCCGCAGCCGACGTTCTCGCGAATGCCAACACACCAGGCCGCGCGTGGTGGTGGCCCAGACCTGGCCATCACGGCCAAGCGCGATGCCCCCCATCGACACCGGCGGCATTCCCTGCGCGGCGCCGACCCGTTCGCGCAGCGTCATGCTCAGCCCATCCCACCGGTAGCGCTCCAATGCGCCACTGCGTGCCATCCAGACCTCATCGGCACTGACCCAGGCCATGTCGAAGAGGTTGCCGGGCGCAATGCCGGGCACCCGTTCAAAGCGGTCCTTCTGCCAGCGCAGCAGCCCCAGCTCGCCCATGTCACCCATGATCCACAGCCCGCCGCGCGGATCGAACAGCATCTGCTCCACCGGCACATCGACCAGGCCGCGACCATCACCGATGCGGATGTCGTCGAGCAGGTTGCCCTGCGCGTCGCGGCGCTGCACGCCGTAGTTGGTGATCGACATCCACAGATCGCCGTTGGGCGCCTCACGGATCAGTTCAATGCGTTGGCGAACATCGGCGCCGCCTCCGATCTTCCACTCGCGCAGGTGTCCGGTCTCTGGCTGGAACAGCCCCAGCCTACCGGCCCGACCGAGCCAGAGCGCACCATCCGCGCGCGGAGAAACCGACCTGACCGCTCCCACGCCAATCTGCTTTTCAGTGACGATCTGGCGCAGGCGTCCACCGGCGTCCAACTGGTAGACCCCATGTGCCCCGGCAATGTAATAGCCGCTGCCCGCCGCTGCGGCCCCGAGCAGGTACGCGCTGTCCAGAGGCTTGCCATCCAGCT
>DGIP01000339.1 GCA_002386405.1 Stenotrophomonas maltophilia | reverse complement strand
CAGCCGCGCCAGGCTGCGCGATTCATAGATGAGCTGGCCCCACAGCTTGCGCCCTTCCCACCAGCGGTCGAAGCAGGCGTTGTTGCGGAAGCTCAGGAAGATGGACAGCACCAGGCCCAGCAGGGTGAACGGCGCGACCGAGACGCGCTCGATGCCTGGCGGGTGGGCCAGTTCGGCGAACGTGGCGACCGCGACGGCCAGCACGAAGATGGCGGCCACCTTTGGCGCGATGGCAGGCACGATGGAGCCGCGCAGGATGTACAGCAGCTGCCAGCCGTGGGGGCGGGGACGAATGATCATGGGGCGGTCATTCTACGCCCTTGGGTGCGGCAACCCGGCAGGTGCGACGGGGTGTCGCAGTCAGATGATCCCGCCGCCAATGGACAGGCGGACGATGCCCACCACCACCACGACCGCATTGAGCAGCAGCCCGGTCCATGCGCGGCCGCGCTTGGTCGGGTGGGTGAACAGGATGCCCAGCGCGCCGATGACTGCACCGACCGCGGCGAACGGGATCAGGAACCAGTTACCCCAGCCCAGCAGCGGGATCAGGGCCAGGATCATCCACAACAGGGCCACTACGCCCCACAACAAACTGATCAATCCCATGCCCCGCTCCCCTAACCTGAAAATGCTGGCGGCAGCGTAGCGACCCCCGTGCCAGTGGCGCGTGATGGCGGCGGCAAGAACGGGATGCGGCAGGCTCACCCCGGCGGTGTTAACGTTCGCCAGAACGGGGTTGGCGCCGATTCAGTGGCCGGCCCGGATGATCCAGGCGCAGGCCGACCAGGCCGAACAAGGGTGAACCCATGAACATTCGACTCCTTCCGCTGCTCGGCGTTCTGCTGGCCGTGACCGGCTGCGCCAGCACTTCCAAGGTGATGCTGGGCCAGACCCGTGCGCCCACCGATCCGGCGCTGGTGCAGATCTATTCCACTCCACCGCCGGGTTCGATTGAAATCGCCCAGCTGGAGTCCACCAGCGCCGCAGGCTTCGGCACCCAGGGCCAGACCGATGCGGCGGTGATGCGGCTGAAGAAGGAAGCGGCCGCGCTCGGCGCCAACGGGGTGATCCTGATGGGCGTGGAGTCCAGCAGCTCAGGCGGCGGCCTGTCTGTAGGCGGCGGCAGCTACGGCTCGCACAGCGGCGGCGGCGTGGGCATCGGCATTCCGACCACGCAGAAGCGCGCGGCCGGCGTAGCCATATGGGTTCCGAATCCACCGCCGGCCGACCGGCTGCCGGTGCAGACGATCACGCCGACAAAGTAATGGCGTAGTGCCGGCCGTTGGCCGGCACCACCCCACACCATCAACGGTGCTTGGGGATGAAGACATCGTTGACCGCCTTGGCCAGCTGGTCCGGCGGCAGCAGGCCCTGGTCGAGCAGGAAGTTGTTGAACGCCAGGCGGTCGAACTTCGCGCCCAGCGCCAGCTCGGTCTGCATGCGCAGTTCCAGGATCCGGGTGTAACCGTAGAAGTAGCTGCCCGCCTGGCCCGGCGAACGCACCATGTAGCGGTCCAGTTCCTGGGTGGCCATCGCCTGCGACAGGCCCACTTCGTCGATCAGCACGCGCTCGGCCTTGGCCCGGTCGATCAGGCCCAGGTTGAGCATCGGGTCGAGCATCGCGCGCGCGGCGCGCAGCAGCCGGAACTGCAGGGCGATCAGCTGCCCGTCCAGCGGCTCGTACGGCACCATCTCGGCTTCGGCATACAGCGCCCAGCCTTCCACATTGACCGAGTTGAACGCGAACATCGTGCGCGCCAGTGACACGCCGCGCTCCACCATTGCGGTGAACTGCAGCTCATGGCCCGGGCGGCCTTCGTGCGCGCTCAGGGTCCACGCGGCCGAGCCGAAGTTGAAGTCGTCGTACTGCGCAGCCTTGTC
Organism: Stenotrophomonas maltophilia; assembly: GCA_002386405.1. Taxonomy (GTDB): domain Bacteria; phylum Pseudomonadota; class Gammaproteobacteria; order Xanthomonadales; family Xanthomonadaceae; genus Stenotrophomonas; species Stenotrophomonas maltophilia_AD. The sequence continues at coordinate 19,835 of DGIP01000339.1, read as the reverse complement.
GCCGGCGGCGGGGTTGCCCAGCGGCAGCACGAAGGTGCCCTGCTGGCCGGTGTTGCCCACCAGCGGCGCCGGCAGGAAGTGCGGGGCCGGCGAGGCAGCGCTTTCGGCGGCCGAGCCCAGGCGCATCTGCATCGGGCGCTGCGGCACGTCCACGATCTTCTGCGCGCGGATGATCGGGTCGATCGCATCGATCACGGCACGGTAGTGGTGCTCAAGCTGGTCGTCGGCGATCTTGTCGCCCTTCAGCGCGCGGATCACCGCCACCGGGTCGGTCGGGTCGGCCACCTTCAGGCCCTTGGCCTTCACCACCAGCGGCGCCAGCTGGCGCATCGCCGAACGGGTTTCCATGAACTCCAGCTGCGCCCGCTGCATCAGCAGCTTGGGGTCGATGTCGATGCCCACGCGCTTGAGCTGGAAGGCGTACAGCGGCTCGGGCAGGCGCGCATCGGCGCGTGCCTTCGGCAGCACTTCGCTCCTGGTCCAGTCGCGGTACTCGCGCAGCTGGGTGGCGATGGTCTTCAGCGCCTCGTCGGCACCGGCGACCTTGTACTTGTCGAACAGCTTTTCGATGCCAGTGATGTAGGTATCGACGTTGGCCAGCGACTGCTCGACCTCGATCTTCGTCGGCTGCAGCAGGGTCTTGTCGGCCAGGCGCTCTTCATAGCGCTGGCGCGACAGCGTGGTGATGGCGGTGCTGCCCGGGGCCAGGCCGGCATAGGCCTTCAGGCGGTCCAGCGCCTTGGCGCGGCGCTCGGCCGGCACCTGGTCGGACAGCAGCAGGTTGATGCCGCTGAACACCGTCTGCGGCGTGTCGCTCCACGGCAGCAGGTACTTTTCGTTGAGTTCGCTGCCTTCGATGTTCTCGTCGGCCGCAGCGATCATGATCGCCAGGTCCTGGCGCACGTTCGGGTCGCGCTCGGTGGCCAGCTTGGCCTTGAGCTGGTCGCGCGCCTTGGCCATCGCGGCGCGGTAGCGCTTGGCGTTGTCCGGACCGAAATCGGCCACCTTGTCATCGTAGCCCGGCACGCCGAAGAAGCCGGTCTCTTCGGGCTGGAACGGGCCCTGCGCGTCGAGCAGGATCTGCGCCAGTTCGTTGCTGCGGGTCACCCAGGCCGCACTGGCCGGGGCCTTGGTGGCGGCAGGAGCGGCCGCTAAGGCCGGCGGCGCACTGAGCGCGGCGGGGACGGAAAGGGCCAACGCGACGGCAAGGGCAAGCGGCTTCATGCAGGACTCCAGTGAGCGGTTGCCTGCGACCCTACGCACTCAGGGGGGCAGCGACAATCGGCCGGAGGTCATGGCCGCCGCTCAGCTGCCCCAGCGCCCGCCCGGCAGCGGGCAGTGGCCCTGCTCGCGGCAGTCCTGCAGTGCGCACAGGCCAGCCGCTTCGGCATCGTCCAGCGCGGTCAGGTCGATGGCTTCGTCCTGGCCGGTGATCACGTACAGCAGCGGGTAGTCCCACCGGCCCTTCTCGCGATGCGCTTCCAGGTACAGCTCGGCGGTGCCGCGCGGGCCGGACAGCGCCACCACGAAGTCACTGGAACCTCCGCCCCCGGCGCTGCGTTGCATGCTGCCAGTGGGCAGGAAGCCGTCCTGGATCGGCTCGCCCAGCACTGCCACCAGTTCGATGCTGCAGCGCGCGCGGCGCATGGCTTCCTGGTACGGCTCGCTGCTCCGGCTCCAGCGCGACCATTGGCTCAGCCCCAGCCAGAGCAGCGCCGCAACCACCAGCAGCGCGGCCAGCACCGCCAACGGCATGGCCCAGCGCCAATGACGGCACCACCAGCCGGCGCGCGGGGCGCCGGGGATCGCGGGGGGTTGGGGCATCGGCGTCCTCCTTGGCAGCCCGGTCAATGCAGGTGCGTTACGGCGTCAGGCAGCGACCCAGGAAGTCTTCGGCCAGGCGGTAACGGTGCAGTGCATTGCTGCCGGACAGGCCGTGCTTGGCGCCCGGGTAGGTCATCAGTTCGAACGGCTGGCCACGCTTCTGCAGCGCGCTCATCAGCGCGGTGGAGTTGGTGAACAGCACGTTGTCGTCCGCCATGCCGTGGATCAACAGCAGGCGCGAACGCAGGCCGTCGATGTGGGCCAGCACGCGCGCTTCTTCATAGCCCTTGGCGTTGCGCGCCGGCAGGTCCATGTAGCGCTCGGTGTAGTGGGTGTCGTACAGGCCCCAGTCGGTGACCGGCGCGCCGGCCACGCCGCAGGCGTACTGGTCCGACGCCTTGGCCAGCAGCATCAGGGTCATGTAGCCGCCGTTGGACCAGCCCTGCACGCCGATGCGCGCCGGGTCCACCCACGGCTGCTGCTTGAGCCATTCCACGCCCTTGAGCTGGTCGGCTACTTCCACCGTGCCCTGCACGCCGTACAGCGCACCGCCGAAATCGCGGCCACGGCGCGGGGTGCCGCGGTTGTCCAGCGAGAACACCACGTAGCCCTGCTGGGCCAGGTACTGGTTGAACAGGTGGTCGCCACGGCCGGGCCAGCTGTTGGTGACGGTCTGGCTGGCCGGGCCGCCATACACGTACACCACCACCGGGTAGCGCTTGGCCGGGTCGAAACCGGCCGGGGTGATCAGGCTGTAATGCAGCGGGGTGCGGCCATCGGCAGCGGTGAGCGTGCCGAAGGTGACCGGCCGCTGCGCGTCCAGGTAGCGCGCGTACGGGTGGCTGGGATCGGCCAGGTTGTTTTCCACCAGCGTGGCGATCTTTTCACCATTGGCGCGGTGCAGGGCGATCTGCGGCGGCGTGGTGGTGTTGGACCAGCTGTCCACGTACACGCTGGCATTCTTCGCGAAGCTGGCGCTGTGCATGCCCGGTTCGCTGGACAGGCGCTGCAGCGCCCCACCCTGCAGCGGCACGGCGTAGAGCTGGCTTTCGCGCGAGGAATCCACCCCGGCGCGGAAGTAGACCTTGCCGGCGTCTTCGTCCACCGCCAGCAGTTCGTCCACCGGCCAGTTGCCGCTGGTCAGCGCGGTCACGGTCTTGCCGTCATCGGACACGCGGTACAGGTGCTGGAAACCGCTGCGCTCGGACGACCACAGGAAGCCGCCCTGCTTGAGGAAATGCAGGCTGTTGTGCAGCGGCACCCACGTTGGCGAGGTTTCAGTGACCAGGGTGCGCTGCTTGCCGCTTTCCAGGTCGGCCTGGATCAGCTCCAGGGTCTTCTGGTCGCGCGACTGGCGCTGGAAGGTGAGGTGCTGCGGGTCGCGCCAATCCACGCGGGCCAGGTAGATGTCCGCATTGCGGCCCAGGTCGACCCAGCGCGCGGCGGCATCGGCGCGCGGGGCGATCACGCCCAGCTTGACGGTGACGTTGTGGTCGCCGGCGGCCGGGTAACGCTGTTCAATCATTTCGGTGCGGTCGGCGTACATCTCATAGCGCTTCTGCACCGGCACCGGCGATTCGTCGATGCGGGCAAAGGCGATGGCCGAGTCGTCCGGCGCCCACCAGTAACCGGTGTGGCGGTCCATTTCCTCGTCGGCGACGAATTCGGCCACGCCATTGCCGATGGTCTCGCTGCCGTCGCGGGTGAGCTGCAGCTGGCGGCCGCTGGCCAGGTCGATCACCCACAGGTTGCGGTCGCGCACGAAGCTGACGAAGCCGCCCTTCGGCGACAGCTTGGCATCGGTGGCGAAGCCCTCACCGTGGGTGAGCTGGCGCACGGCGGCCTTGCCCTGCTTATCCAGGTCGTACAGGTACAGTTCGCCGCCCAGCGGGAACAGCAGGGTGCGCGCGTCAGGCGACCACTGGTAATCCACGATGCCGGTCATGGCGGCAATGCGCTGGCGCTCGCGACGGGCCTTTTCGGCGTCGCTCAGGGTTTCATCGCCGGGCAGCACCACCTTGGAATCCACCAGCAGCCGGGTCTGGCCGCTGGCGATGTCATACGCCCACAGGTCCAGCTGGTTGCGGTCGGCTTCCTTGCCGCGCAGGAAGCTCACGCGTGAGCCATCGGGCGCCACCTTGGGCTTCATCAGGGTCGGGCCAGACAGCGGCAGCGGGCCGGTGATGGCATCCAGGGTGAGCTTTTCGGCGTGGGCGATGGTGGTCGAGGCGAGCATGAGGGCGAGCGAGGCAACAATGTGGCGCATGGAAGGGTCCGGCGACGGCAGGCGGACATCCTAGCGTATGGGGTTGCGCAGGGTGGCTTCGGTGGGGGTAAGCGTCGGGTGGCGGCCGGCACCTTGCTGGACAGGCGTTGGACGGTTGGGCCGCGCTGCGCGCGGTGTCCGGCCAACGGCCGGGGCTACGAACCGTTACTGGCCCATTGAAATCTGGATCAACCCGATGCCGGTAGCGCCGTCCGTTGGCCGGCCCTCATATCGTCAACGGCGCTCGATGGTGAACCGGCTGCCGGCCACGCCCAGGTCCCAGCCTTTGCCGGTGCCGGCCAGGGCCAGCGAAACGTCGCCCTTGGTCACCACCTGCGCGCTGCTGGATTTGTCGGCGCCGGCGTGGGCTTCCACCGATGCGTAGGAGCCGATCAGGTCGTTGGTCGAATAGGCGCCGGAGAACCTGCCCTTGCCATCGGTGATCTTGGACTTGCCGACGGTCAGGCCGCCGCCCTTGACGCTGATCTTGACCGGAATGCGGGCGCCGTTGTCGCAGGTGATGGTGCCGGTACCCGATGCCGTCTTGTAGATCACCGACCAGCCGGCCAGGTTGTAATGCAGTTCGCAATCGATGTTGCCGGCGGCCTGCGCGGCCGGGACCGCGCCCAGGCTGGCCAGCGCGATCAGTGCCAGGGAAAGCTTCTTCATAGCTATGCACTCATGCAAAGGTGGGAACGGCCCCGAATCTAGCAGCGCGCGCGTAGCGCCGGCATGAGGCTTCCGGCCCGCATGTGGCAACCATTCAGTAGTGGCAGGCCCTGCCTGGCAACCACGAAATGCCAGATCCCCTCAATCCCGCTCTCCCAACACGAACGTATCGGCATCCAGCATCGCCGGGAACCGCGCCCGGTGCGCGGCCAGCGCCGCCGCAGAAATGGTGGTGGTTACCACCTGCTCGCGCTCGCGGACTTCCACCTGCGGCTGCCCCAGGAAATCGATCACCGCGCTGTCGCCGGCATAGTGCAGGTCATTGCCATCCACGCCAACGCGGTTCACCGCCGCCACGTAGCACAGGTTCTCGATCGCCCGAGCACGCAGCAGCGTCCGCCACGGATACGCACGCGCCGACGGCCAGTTGGCCACGAAAATCTGCAGGTCGAAATCCAGCTCGTCGGCGCGCTCCACGTTGAAGCGGTTGCGGCAGAACACCGGGAAACGCAGGTCGTAGCAGACCAGCGGATTGATCCGCCAGCCCTTCCATTCCACGGTGAGGCGCTCGTTGCCTGCGGCGTAGCGCAGGTGTTCGTCGCCGTAACGGAACAGGTGGCGCTTGTCGTAGTGCTTGAGCTCGCCGTCCGGCGTGGCCCACAGCAGCCGGTTGTACACGCCCTCGCCCACCCGCAGCTGCACGCTGCCGGTAATGGCGGCACCCAAGGTGGCGGCCTGCTCGCGCATCCACGCCACGGTCGGGCCGGCCATGTCTTCGGCACGGAAGATGGCGTCGTTGGAGAAGCCGCTGGTGAACGTTTCGGGCAGGATCACCAAGTCGGTCTGTCCGGCCAGCGGGGCCAGCAGTTCGCCATAGTGGTCGCGGTTGCCTTCGGGGTCGTGCCAGCGCGTATCGCCCTGGACCAGGGTGACGCGCAGGTCGGGGCGGTTGTTCGCACTCATCAGAGCACCTTCAGGCGTTCGATCGCCGCGTCCATGGTGGCGTCGTTCTTGGCGAAGCACAGCCGCACGATGCGCTGGCCTGCCGGCGGCGATTCGTAGAACGGCGACAGCGGGATGGCGGCCACGCCCTTTTCCACGGTCAGCCACTTCACGAACTCATGGTCCGGCAGGTCGCTGACGGCCGAGTAGTCCACCAGCTGGAAGTAGCCGCCCGGCACCGGCAGCGGCTTCAGGCGCGTGCCCAGCAGATGTTCGCGGAAGCGGTCGCGCTTGGCCTGGTAGAAGGCGCCGAGTTCCAGGTGGTGTTCCGGTTCGTCGCGGATCATCGCGGCAAAGCCGTACTGGGCCGGGCCGAAACTGGTGAAGGTGTTGTACTGGTGCACCTTGCGGAATTCGGCGGTGAGCGCGGCCGGTGCAACCGCGTAGCCGATCTTCCAGCCGGTGCAGTGGTAGGTCTTGCCGAAGCTGGAGATGACGAAGGTGCGCTCGCGCAGCTCCGGGTAGCGCAGGGCCGATTCGTGGCGGCGGTCGTCGTAGATGATGTGTTCGTACACTTCATCGGAAATCAGGTAGATGCCGGTGCCGCGCAGCACCTCGATCAGCGCCTGCATGTCCGCCGCGTCGAGCATCGCGCCGGACGGGTTGTGCGGGGTGTTGACCATCAGCAGGCGGGTTTTCGGGGTGATCGCCGCGCGCACCCGGTCCCAGTCCACGCGGAAGGTCTGCGGGTCCAGCGGTACGTGCACGGCGCGCGCGCCGGCCAGGTCGATGGCGGGTTCGTAGCAGTCGTAGGCCGGGTCGAGCACGATCACTTCTTCGCCGGGGCGCACTACGGCGTGGATGGCGTTGAAGATCGCTTCGGTGGCACCGCTGGTGACGGTGATCTCGGTGTCCGGATCCACCTGCGCGCCGTACAGGTCGAGCGACTTCTGCGCGATGGCCTGGCGCAGTGGCGCCACGCCGGTCATCGGCGGGTACTGGTTCAGCCCGCCCTGCATGGCCTTGATGGTTTCATCGATGAGCCGCTGCGGTGCGGAGAAATCCGGGAAACCCTGGCCCAGGTTCACGGCGCCGTGCTCGGCGGCCAGCTGGGACATCACGGTGAAAATGGTGGTGCCCACCTTGGGCAGCTTGGTCTGGGGGTTCATCGGCAACCGGGGGGATCAAAGGCGGAGACCCTGAAGTGTACGAAATCCATCCGTGGCGTGACGGGCATATCCCGCCAACGTCAAATGCAACAGCCTGCTCTGCTGACGTCCGCGCGCTGGGCCGGCGGTGGCCGGCCCGCGGGGGACGCCGTAAACCCATCCTTGGGGGCTTGGTCGCCGCATCCATGCGGCTCACACCCCCGCAAACCTGCCCCCGCCGACCCTTTGACAGTGGGTTGGTCGCCAACGAAGAGCAGAGCAGCCGCGTTGCGATTGGGTTCGACCGGCGTCCACCGGTACACTGCGCCGATGCTGAATTCTTCGAATACCCCCCCGTTGCTGGCTGCCCATGGGCTGGCCTTCAACCGCAACGATGAACCGGTGTTCGAGCCGCTGGACCTGCAGGTGGATGCCGGGGAGGCATTGCTGGTGCAGGGCGACAACGGGGCCGGCAAGACCACGCTGCTGCGGGTGCTGGCCGGACTGCTGCCGGCGGCCGGCGGGACCATCCAGATCGATGGGCGGCCGGCCGGCCATCGCGAGCGCGCCCAGTTCGTGGCCTACCTCAGTCACCTGCCCGCGCTGAAGCCGGACCTGGACACGCTGGAGAACCTGAATTTCCTGTGCGGCCTGCATGGTCGCCGCGCGCGGCAGATGCCGGGCAACGCACTGGCCATCGTCGGCCTGGCCGGGTTCGAGGACACGCTGGTGCGGCAGTTGTCGGCGGGCCAGAAGCGGCGGCTGGCGCTGGCGCGGATCTGGCTGTCGCCTGCGCCGCTGTGGCTGCTGGATGAGCCTTACGCGAACCTGGACCTGGACGGCATCAACCTGGTCAACCGGATGATTTCCGCGCATCTGCGCAGTGGCGGCGCGGCACTGGTGACCACCCATGGCGCGTACGCCGCACCGCCGGTGCGCACGCGGCTGGTCACGTTGGCGCCTGCCGCCGGGGGTGCTGCGTGATCGCGCCGGGTACCCAGCCGGGCCTGTGGCAGACCGCGCGTGCCCTGGCGGGGCGCGATCTGCGGCTGCTGTGGCGGCGGCGGGGGGATGCGTTGCAGCCGCTGCTGTTCGCGCTGCTGGTGGTGGTGCTGTTCGCGCTGGCCCTGGGCCGCGAACCGCCATTGATGGCCCAGGTCGCCGCCGCCGTGCTCTGGCTGGCGGTGCTGCTGGCCGGGCAGCTGTCGCTGGACAGCCTGTTCCGCAGCGATGCCGAGGATGGCTCGCTCGAACAGTGGTTGCTGGCGCCGGTGCCGTTGGCCTGGCTGGTGCTGGTCCGGGTGCTGGTGCACTGGGCCACCACGGCGTTGCCGATGATCGTGGTCACCCCGCTTTTTGCCGAAATGCTGCATCTGCCACATGACCAACTGCCGATACTGCTGGCATCGTTGCTGCTCGGCACGCCCCTGCTGAGCCTGCTGGGCGGGGTGGTGGCGGCGCTGACAGTGAGCATCCGGCGCTCTGGTATTCTCGTGGCGTTGCTGGCGTTGCCGCTGTTCGTGCCGGTGCTGGTGTTCGGTGCAGGCAGTGTGGCAGCGGCCGCGCGCGGCCAGGATCCAGTGGGGGCACTGCTGCTGCTCGGTGCCGGACTGGTGGTGGCACTGGTGCTGGCGCCGCTGGCAACAGCGGCTGCGATACGGATTTCGCTGAGTTGATTCGTTGTGGTTTGTTCGTTACCCCTAGCTGGATAGCCATCGCTGCATGAATAGCCTTGTCCGCTGGTTCCACCAACTCGGTTCGCCCCCCACCTTCGACCGCTTTGCGTCGCGCTGGTCGCGGGTGTTCTACATCGCCGCCCTGCCCGTCCTGCTGATCGGCATCTGGCAGGGGCTGTGGGTGGTACCGGCCGAGCAGACCCAGAACGACGCCTTCCGCATCATCTACATCCACGTGCCCAGCGCCTGGATGAGCCTGTTCGCGTTCGCCCTGATGGCGCTGTATTCGGCCATCGCGCTGGTGTGGCGGATCAAGATCTGCGAAATCCTGGCCATGGCCTGCGCGCCGATGGGCGCCGGCTTCACCCTGATCACCCTGCTCACCGGCAGCATCTGGGGCAAGGGCACCTGGGGCACCTGGTGGGATTGGGACCCGCGCATGACCAGCGAACTGATCCTGCTGTTCCTGTACCTGGGCGTGATCGGCCTGTACCACGCCATTGAAGACCGCCGCAGCGCCGCGCGCGCGGCCGGCCTGCTGGCCATCGTCGGGGTGGGCATGCTGCCGATCATCCGCTACTCGGTGGACTGGTGGGGTGGCCTGCACCAGCGCCAGTCGGTGAACGTGTTCGGTGACAACGCGGTGCGCCCGGAACTGATCGCGCCACTGTGGTGGATGGTGGTCGCCACCAAGCTGTGGTTCGTCGGCTCGCTGCTGGCCAAGGCCCGCGCCGACAACCTCAGCCGGGAAGCCGGCAAGGCCTGGGTCGCCGAGCGCCTGGGCGCCCCCACCGCAGGAGAACTGCCGCGATGACCCACGTACCTTTCATCATTGCCGCGTTTTCGGTGTTCGTGCTGGTGCTGGCCGCCGATGCGCTGGGGTCGTGGCTGCGCCTGCGCAGTGCACGCCGCCAGGCCGTACGCCGCGCCGAACGCCTGCGTGCGCGTGACCGATCCGCGCCGGCCACGCCGCTGGCCACGGAGTTGAGCCGATGACCCCGGTGCAACGCCGCCGCCTGTTCTGGGTGCTACTGCTGCTGCTCGCCTCGGGCCTGGCCACCACGCTGGTGGCGTTCGCGCTCCAGCGCAACATCGCCTACCTATACACGCCTTCGGAAGTACTGCGCGGCGAACAGGGCACGCAGTCCAACTTCCGCCTCGGCGGCATGGTGGTCAAGGGCTCGTTCCAGCGCGCCGAAGGCTCGCTGGAAGCGCATTTCGTGGTGACCGATGGCGATGCCACGCTGCCGGTGACCACCTCGCGGATCCTGCCGGACATGTTCCGCGAAGATTCCGCCGTGGTCGCCATGGGCCGCCTGCGGGACGGCACCTTCATCGCCGATGAAGTGCTGGCCAAGCACGACGAGAACTACATTCCCAAGGAAGTGGCCGACAAGATGGGCGCGGCCCACACCAAGCACGACGTGCCGGTGCCGGCCGTGGAGACACGCTAAGTGCTGCCTGAGCTGGGGCAGGTCCTGCTGGTGTGTGCGCTGCTGGCCGCCCTGCTGCAGGCGGTGCTGCCGCTGTGGGGTGCGCAGCGCCAGCGCGCGGCCTGGATGGCCGTGGCCCGGCCGGCCGCGCTGGTCCAGCTGATCGCGCTGCTGGGTGCGTTCGCGCTGCTCACCGTTGCCTTCGTGCAGCAGGATTTCTCGGTGGCCTACGTCGCCGAAAACTCCAACAGCCTGCTGCCGTTGGCCTACCGCTATTCGGCGGTGTGGGGCGCGCACGAAGGGTCGCTGCTGCTGTGGGTGGTGGTGCTGGCATTGTGGGGCGGCGCGGTGGCGCTGTGGTCCAAGCGCCTGCCCGACACCGTGCGCGCACGCGTGCTGGGGGTGATGGGCATCATCAGCCTGGGCTTCATCGCCTTCCTGTTCTTTACCTCCAACCCGTTCGCGCGGCTGCTGCCGGCGCCGCTGGAAGGCCGCGACCTCAACCCGCTGCTGCAGGACCCGGGCCTGATCATCCACCCGCCGATGCTGTACATCGGCTATGTGGGGTTCGCGGTGCCGTTCGCCTTCGCCATCGCCGCGCTGCTCGACGGCCGCGTGGATGCGCGCTGGCTGCGCTGGACCCGGCCGTGGACCAACGTGGCCTGGGGCTTCCTCACCCTGGGCATCGCGCTGGGCAGCTGGTGGGCGTACTACGAACTGGGCTGGGGCGGCTGGTGGTTCTGGGACCCTGTGGAGAACGCCAGCTTCATGCCGTGGCTGGCCGGCGCCGCCCTGATCCATTCGCAGGCCGTCACCGAAAAGCGCGGCAGCTTTGCCAGCTGGACGCTGCTGCTGGCCATCGCCGCGTTCGCCCTCTCGCTGCTGGGCGCGTTCCTGGTGCGCTCGGGCGTGCTGACCAGCGTGCATTCTTTCGCCGCCGATCCCTCGCGCGGCGCCTTCATCCTGGCGTTCCTGGCGCTGGTGATCGGCGCCTCGCTGCTGCTGTATGCCCTGCGCGCCGGCGCACTGGGCAGCGACGACCCACGGCGCGGCTTCATGCCCACCTCGCGCGAAACCCTGCTGCTGGCCAACAACCTGCTGCTGGCCGGCGCCTGCGCCATGGTGCTGCTGGGCACGCTGTACCCGCTGCTGGCCGACGCGCTGGGACTGGGCAAGGTCTCGGTGGGGCCGCCCTACTTCGGCACCTTGTTCATCGTGTTGATGGCGCCGCTGGTGGCGCTGCTGCCGTTCGGGCCGCTGGTCAACTGGCAGCGCGACCAGGCCTCCAAGCGTCTGGCGCTGCTCGCCCCGTGGGCGGTGCTTGCGCTGCTGCTGGGCGTGCTGGCGTGGTTCATGGCGCCGCAGGGCAAGCTCAAGGCCGCTGCCGGCGTTGCCGCCGCCGCGTGGGTGGCGCTGGGCACTGCACGCTTCATCTGGACCCGCCTGCGTGGCAATGGCCGCTTCAACGCCGAAATGGTCGGCATGCTGCTGGCCCATACCGGCGTGGCGGTGTTCCTGGTCGGCGCGCTGCTGGTGGAAGCGCTGAACGTGCAGCGTGAAGTGGCGCTGAGCCCGGGGCAGACCCTGGAGGTGAGCGGCTACACCCTTCGCTTTGAAGGCGTGGACCACCAACAGGGCCCCAACTACGTGGCCGACCGTGGCCATGTGCGGGTGCTGCACGGTGGGCGCGAGCTGGCGCTGCTGCACCCTGAAAAGCGTGCCTATGCCAGCGGCGGCCAGATCATGACCGAAGCCGGCATCCTTGCCCGCGTGCGCGGCGATGTTTACGTGGCACTGGGCGAGGCGCTGGGCAACAATGCCTGGGCGGTGCGCGTGCACGTCAAACCCTTCGTGCGCTGGGTGTGGCTGGGCGCACTGCTGATGGCGCTGGGCGGTTTCGTCACCGCCACCGATCGCCGTTTCCGCCGTCTGAAGGAGTAGTTCCGTGTCTGATCCCCGCCCCGCCTCCCGTCCCCTGCCGCCCATCGCCATCGTCATCGGCGTGCTGTTCTTCTTCGGGCTGCTCGGGTTGATGGTGTACGGGGTGATGAAATCCGGCGCGCCCGACCGCGACATCCTGCCCTCGGCGCTGATCGGCAAGCCGGCCCCGGCGTTTGAATTGCCGGTGCTGCACGATCCGGACATCAAGGTCAGCAGCAACCAGCTGCGCGGCGCGCCCTATGTGCTCAACGTGTGGGGCAGCTGGTGCGCGGCCTGCCGCGAAGAACACCCGATCCTGACCCGGTTTGCGGAAACCAAGCGCGTGCGCGTGATCGGCTACAACTGGAAGGATGAACCGGCCGATGCGCTGCGCTGGCTGGAACAGCTGGGCAACCCGTTCGTGCTGGTGCTCACCGACATCGAAGGCCGCACCGCCATCGACTGGGGCGTGACCGCCGCGCCGGAAACCTTCCTGGTCGACGCCAGTGGCGTGGTGCGCTGGAAATACAGCGGCGCGCTCACCCAGCGCGTGATCGATACCCGACTGCTGCCCGAGCTGGAGAAGCTGGAGCGTGCCAATGCCGCGCCATAAGCTGCGGCGCCTGCTGCACGCCGGGCTGCTGGCGATGGCCCTGCTGCTGCCGCTGCTGGCCGTTGCCCAGGCCGTGTCCGACCCGACCCCGCTGCAGTACCGCGATGCGGCCGAGGAAGCGCGCTTCCATGCGCTGGCCGCCGAGCTGCGCTGCGTGCAGTGCCAGAACCAGTCACTGGCCGATTCCAACGCGCAGATCGCGCACGACCTGCGTCGCGAAGTGCTCACGCTGATGCAGCAGGGCAACAGCGATGCGCAGATCAAACAGTTCCTGGTGGACCGCTACGGCGAGTTCGTGCTGTACCGCCCGGTGATGGATACCCGCAACAGCCTGCTCTGGTTCGGCCCGCTGGTACTGGTGCTGGCCGGTGCCGGCGTGCTCGCCTGGGTGGTGCGCCGGCGCAGCCGCCAAGTGCAGCCGATGGGCGACAGTGAGGAACGCTGGTGAGCGCGTGGATGCAGGGGGTTGCCGGGCTGGCCGCCGCCGTGGCGGCCATGGTGGTGCTGTGGCCGCTGCGCCGCAGTGGCCGGCGCGGTCCGTTCCTGGCAGCGGTGATCGCCATGGGCGTGGCGGGCGTGGCCCTGTACCTGCTGGTGGGCACGCCGCAGGCGGCGGATGTCGCGCGCGAAGAAGGTCCCGCAACGCTGCAGCAGGGGGTGCGCGAGTTGGAGCAGGCACTGCAGCGCGAGCCGCAGCGCGCCGATGGCTGGGCGCTGCTGGGCCGTTCGGAGCTGGCGCTGGGCAATACCGAAAAGGCCGACCAGGCGTTCGCCCGCGCCGTGGCACTGGCCCCGGATGAAGTCCCCCTGTTGGTGGAAGCGGCACAGGCGCGCGCCCAGATCGACCCGGCCAAGCGCTTCGACGACGTTGCCCTGCAGTGGCTGCGCCACGCCCAGCAGCTGGAACCGGCCAGCGAGCGCGCCGGCTGGCTGATCGGCATTGCCCAGCGCCAGCGCGGGCAGGATGCCGAGGCCGCGGCCACCTGGGAGGCGCTGCTGCCGCGATTGGAACCGGCAGCGGCCACGGCGCTGCGCGAGCAGATTGCGATTGCACGTGAGAAGGCGGGCATGCCGCCGGCTACGCCTGGGGCCGCTGCGCCTTCGGTGGGCTTGGATATCGAAGTCACGCTGGATCCGGCGGGCAAGACCTTGGCCGCTGGCACGCAGGTATTCGTGATCGCACGGATGCCCGGTGGGCCGCCGATGCCGGTGGCCGTGGAGAAGCATCCGGCGACAGCATTGCCGTTGCGTATCCGCCTGGATGATGCCGACAGCCCGATGCCGACGGCGACGCTGTCGTCGCTGAAGGAAGTGGAGGTGTTCGCGCGGCTGTCGGCCTCGGGCACCGCCAGCCGGCAGGAAGGCGATGTGGATTCCAAGCCGGTGCGGGTGACCTTGCCGCACAAAGGCACGATCAAGCTGGTCCTGTAGAGACACGCCACGCGTGTCCCACGGAACCCCTGCCACCCCGGACACCGCGCAGACACGCATGGCGTGTCCCTACGAGGCGCGATGCATTCCCGCCCGGCCGCGCGACACACCATGCCGCCCGTCACCACGGCGCGGCCGCCCGGCCCGGTTAAACTGGCCCCATGACCGAATTCATCCCGCCCGGCACGCGCTACCACGCCCTGCCCTCGCCCTTCGCGTTCAAGCGCGGCGGCCAGCTGCACGGCGCGCACGTGGCCTATGAAACCTGGGGCACGCTCAACGCCGATGCCAGCAATGCCGTCCTGATCGTCACCGGCCTGTCGCCCGATGCGCATGCGGCCGCCAATGACGGCAACCCCGCTGCAGGCTGGTGGGAAGGCATGCTTGGCGCCGGCAAGGCGATCGATACCGACCGCTGGTTCGTGGTCTGCGTGAACTCGCTGGGCAGCTGCAAGGGCTCCACCGGCCCGGCCACCGTGGACCCGGCCACGGGGGAGCTGTACCGGCTCGCCTTCCCGGAGTTGTCCATTGAAGACGGCGCCCGCGCCGCCGTGGAGGTGGTGCACGCATTGGGCATCGCCGAGCTGGCCTGCGTGATCGGCAATTCGATGGGCGGCATGACCGCGCTGGCGGTATTGCTGCTGCACCCGGGTATCGCGCGCAGCCACATCAACATTTCGGGCAGTGCGCAGGCGTTGCCCTTCTCCATTGCGATCCGCTCGTTGCAGCGTGAAGCGATCCGGCTGGATCCGCAGTGGAACGGCGGGCGCTACAGCGACGAACACTATCCCGAATCGGGCATGCGCATGGCCCGCAAGCTGGGCGTGATCACCTACCGCTCGGCACTGGAATGGGATGGCCGCTTCGGCCGCGTGCGGCTGGATTCGGACCAGGCCGATGATGACCCGTTCGGCCTGGAGTTCCAGGTGGAAAGCTACCTGGAAGGCCACGCGCGCCGCTTCGTGCGCTTCTTCGACCCGAACTGCTACCTCTACCTGAGCCGCTCCATGGACTGGTTCGACCTGGCCGAATACGCCGACGGCGATGTGATGGCCGGGCTGGCGAAGATCCAGGTGGAAAAGGCATTGGCCATTGGCGCCAACACCGACATCCTGTTCCCGGTGCAGCAACAGCAGCAGATTGCCGACGGCCTGCGTGCCGGCGGTGCCGATGCGCAGTTCATCGGGCTGGAATCGCCGCAGGGCCATGACGCGTTCCTGGTCGACTTCGAGCGGTTCGGGCCGGCGGTGCGCACGTTCCTGGACGCGCTCTGAGCCATGCGCCAGCAAGGCAGGCTGAGCGAGTGGAATGACGCCCGCGGCTTTGGCTTCGTGCAGCCCAACGGCGGCGGTGACCGCTGCTTCGTGCATATCCGTGCGTTCTCGGCACGCGACCGACGACCTGCATTGGGTGATGTAATCACCTATGACGTGCAGCGCGATGGCCAGGGCCGGTTCAATGCCACCCACGTCCGCTTCGCCCTGCAGCGTGATGGGCTCCGGGCGGGCACGGCCAGCAAAAGCAACGGCGGCCGCGACAGGATGCCGCGACGCGCCATCGCCCTGCTGTTCCTGGCGGGCCTGCTGGCAGCCACGGCGCTCGGGCACTGCCCGGCCTGGATTGCCGCGCTTTACCTGGGGTTGAGCGCTCTCACGTTCCTGGTCTACTGGCACGACAAGAGCGCGGCGCAAGGCGATCAGCAGCGCACGCCGGAAAAGGTGTTGCAGCTGCTGGCCTTGTCTGGCGGATGGCCGGGCGCCCTGTTGGCGCAGGCAACCCTGCGGCACAAGAACCGCAAGGTATCGTTCCAGGTCACGTTCTGGGGGGCGGTGGTGGTCAATCTCGCTGCGTTGGCGTGGCTTGCCAGCGGCGGACTGCGCGTCGCCGGATGACGCAGCAGGGCCGGCCAACGGCCGGCCCTGGCGGTAAGGCCTACTTCCCGGCCACCGCGTCGTTCAACGTTGCAATCGCCTGGTCGGCGGTGAACGTGTTCGGCTTCTGGATCTTCGGGAATTCCTTGAAGGTCTCGTTGAACTTCGTCAGCAGCGCGATGGCCCCGTACACGATGTAGACATGGTTGATGTACCAGTCCCAGTACGTGTTCGAGGTGACATCGGCGAACTCGTACGGGTCGGTGCGCAGGTTGTAGATCTTGGGGATGCGCATGGGCGTGAACGGTTCGCCCCAGACCGCCATCGTGCCTTTGCAGCGCTGCTCGATGAAGGTCACCTTCCAGTTGTCGTAGCGCAGGCCCAGCGTGTCGCCGTCGTCGGAGATGTACACGAACAGCTTGCGCGGCGAGTGTTCCGCCTTGCCGGTCAGGTACGGCCACAGGCTCACGCCGTCGATGTGGTTCTTGTAGGTGCGCCCGATCGCCTTGACCCCCTTCTTGAGGTCTTCCACCACGGTCTTGTTGCCGGCCACTTCCAGGAAGGTGGGCAGCCAGTCGTGGTGCTGCACGATTTCGGTGGAGATCGTGCCCGGCTTGATCTTGCCGGGGAAGCGCGCCACCAGTGGAATGCGGAACGCGCCCTCCCAGTTGGTGTCCTTCTCGCTGCGGAACGGGGTCATGCCGCCGTCCGGCCACGAGTTGCGGTGCGGGCCGTTGTCGGTGGAGTACACCACCAGGGTGTCATCGGTGATGCCCAGCTCATCCAGGTAATCCAGCAGCGACCCCACGTTCTTGTCGTGGTCGATCATCGTGTCGTGGTACGGCGACTGCCAGCGCCCGGCCTGGCCCAGGCTTTCGGGCTTGGTGTGGGTAATCAGGTGCATGTGGGTGAAGTTCACCCAGGCAAAGAATGGGGTGTCGTCGTCGGTGGCCTGCTTGATGAAGCCCTTCGCGCGTTCGGCGAAGTCGTCGTCGCAGGTGACCATGCGCTCGCGGTTGAGCGGGCCGGTGTCTTCGATCTTCTGCTTGCCCACCCTGCCCCAGCGCGGCTGGTCGTTAGCATCGTCCTTGTCGGTCGCGAAGCTGTGGATCACCCCGCGCGGCTTGATGGTGGCGATGAAGTCGCCGAATTCGTCCTCAGGGAAGTAGTCGTACATCTCCGGCTCTTCCTCCGCATTGAGGTGGTACAGGTTGCCGTAGAACTCGTCGAAGCCATGGTTGGTGGGCAGCATGTGATTGAGGTCGCCCAGGTGGTTCTTGCCAAACTGCCCGGTGGTGTAACCCTCGTTCTTCAGCAACGCGGCGATGGTGACGATCTTCTCGCTCATGCCCACCGGCGCGCCGGGGATGCCCACCTTGGAAAGGCCGGTGCGCAGCACGCTCTGTCCGGTGATGAACGAGGAGCGCCCGGCGGTGCAGGATTGTTCGCCGTAGGAATCGGTGAACATGATGCCTTCACGCGCGATGCGGTCGATGTTGGGGGTCTGGTAGCCCATCAGCCCGTGCGAGTAGCAGCTCAGGTTGGAGATGCCGATGTCATCGCCCCAGATGACCAGGATGTTGGGCTTCTTCTTCTTGGTGGCGGTGGCCATCGGGTTCTCCAGCAGCATTGCGGCGGGTCCTTGGATGATCCCTGCGCCGTAGTAGGGCGGCCACGGTGTTTCTACTTAAGCTGGCTAAGTAATTGCTGCCCTACCGCCACGCGCTGCCGACCTGCACGTAGACGGTGTCGTCTTCAGGGCCGAATGCGTAATCCAGGCCCACGTACAGCCCGAGCTGGCGCGCGACCAGGTAGCGTCCGCCCACGCCCTTGGCCACCTGGCTGGTGGCGCCGGAGAAGCTGCTGTGCACGCCCCAGGTGCGTCCGGCGCCGAGGAAACCGATGGCGGCCCAGCGTGGCGTGAGGTTCCAGCGCAGTTCGGTTTCAATCGTGGCGGCGCGGGTGTCCTGGTAGCGGGCCGAACCGATGCCGCGCAGGTCGATGTAAGGCAGCCGGTAAAAAGGCACGTCGCCCCCCACCCAGCGCACATCGCCGCGCAATCCCAGCACCAGGCGCTTGTCGGCCAGCGGCAGGTAGCCGAAGGCGTGAGCGCGGTAGCTCTGGAAATCGTTGTCGCTGCCGATCGCATCGTCGTAGAAATTGCCTTCCAGCATGCCCAGCCAGCCGCTGTTGGGCGTGAACGCGTTGTCGCGCTGGTCGTACTGCAGCGACAGGCCAAGGCCGGAGGTCTTCCGGTTCAGCTCATGCGGCTTGAAGTATTGCCGGTCCGAATCCACGTCGAAGCCGATGTCCAGGTCCATGTAGATCCACTGCAGCCCCAGGAACAGCGACTGGTCACCCAGCCGCCGGGCGATCTTCTGGAACGCCATGTAGCCATCGGAGCTGTAGCCGATGCCGACTTCCGGCAGCACGTTGCCGGGGGTGTAGAAGTCCAGGTTGAACGAGGCCTTGGCCACGCCGCCGGTGTAACGCCAGCGGTCGTCCTTGAAGTGCAGCACCGCGCCGGCGCCGTACGCGGTGCTGCCGTTCTCGGTCTTCATGCCGGCCACGCCGTAGATGTTCGGCGGAATCATCTGCTTGCGCCCATCGGTGGCGGTACGCTCCAGCGCGGCGCCTTCCGGGCGGTGGAAGAACGCCAGCGCCACACCGCCGCCATAGCCCACCGCCGGGTCGCTGATCACCACCGGCACCGGCAGGAAGCCCTTGCGGTCCAGCAGCCAGCGCGACATGTCGAAATGGCCGTCCTGCGGGTCCTTGAAGATGCTGGCCTTCGGTGCGGTCGTTTGCTGCGCCGGGTCGACCGCCTCACCTTCGTTCGACTGCGCAGCCGCGCAGGGCGCAATGTGGAAGAGCGCCAGCACCGCAGACGCTTTCGCCCATCCAATCATGCCGTTCTCCTGGTCGCCCAATGGCGCTTCCAGACACACTGCCAGACCGACGCACATTCAAGCCACGGCCGTTCTACCTAGCAGTGCCCAGTAGAACTACTGATGCGCGAGGCGAGCGCGTTTCACGGGTACCTGGTGCGAGGCGGTAGAGTCGGTTCCCAAACGACTGCCGACCTCGACACAGGGTTCATTGACGCATGGACACCGAACGGAACCGTCTCCGGTACGTTCGCTGCGGCACAGGTCCATGCCCCAATGCACCGATCAATACCCCGGCGGTCGATTGGGATGCGACCCTACCGGTGACGCATGCAGCGGGGCTTGTTGCAGGCGCGCGAGCTGCAGGCGGCCCATTCTCCTTACCTTTGGCAGCGCCGGTTTGGGTGGCTGTTCGATCGTGAGGTGGATGCTGCCGTGGCTTACTTCCAGCTTCAGGCGGGCGCCTACCTCGAAGCCGGCGGCTTCCATCCAGAGGCCGCGCAGCTTGATGCAGGGGATGGGGATTTCACCGAGTTCTTCTTTGCTGCCGGGGTAATGCAGTGCGTCCACGCGCACGTGGGCAGGTTGATAGCGATAGAACTTGCGCTTGGGCGGCTCGCGAGTGGGAGCTGTAGACCAGGGGTTGCTCATGGGGTGACCTCCGATGGAAGTCTCCCTCGCCGGATGGAGAGGGAGTCGGGAGGTTCAAAACCGATGTGACCTCGGCGCGACGTATTTCCACGAGGGTGTTGTATTTCGCCCCCCTCCCGACGCAGGACATCTTACTTGCAGGTAGTCACAAAAGAGTTTTGACGCTCCGGGGTTCACCATGCCGAATCCTGCTCTGTAAAGGAATTCGTTTGTTTCTCTCGATTTCTGCGATTCGTTTGACGCAGCCTAAGATGATGTCGGAAACGGCCCTGCCGTACCGATGCGGCGTTTCGGATGCGACATTTCGGCCGCACGCGTCCGGTGTTCATGATTGCCGCAGCGTGCCCTCGTGCAACCGGTAGCTGCGATGCACGATGCCTTCGGGCAACGCGTCATGCGTGATCATCACCAGGCTGCGTCCGCCCAGTGCGGCCACCATGTCATGCAGCAGCGCATGCGCGGTATCCACGTCCAGGCCTTCGGTCGGCTCATCCAGCAGCAGG
>DGIP01000043.1 GCA_002386405.1 Stenotrophomonas maltophilia | reverse complement strand
GCCAGCAGCATGCCCAGCACGATACCCACCGTAGCCAGCAGGAAGTTCTCGGTCTGGAAGTAGCGCAGGATCTGGCCGCGGGTGGCGCCCAGCGCACGTCGGATGCCGATCTGCTTGGTACGCTGCTGCACCCAGAAGCTGGCCAGGCCCACGATGCCCAGCGCGGTGACCACCAGCAGCGCCACGCACACCGTGATCAGCAGGCCGACCATCGCGCGGTCGTTCTGGAAGTACTTGGTGCGCTGTTCTTCGTAGGTGAGCTTGGCGCGCACCATGCGGCTGCTGTCCACCTTCTCCAGCGCGGCCACGGCGGCGGTGAGCACTTCCTGGCGGCGCGCCGCGTCGGTCACCCGGATCAGGTACGTGCCCATATCGTAGTTGACCCGCACCGGCAGGATCATCGAATAGCCGGTGTCGGACTCCACCGTCACCGGGCGCGCCAGTTCCTTCACCACGCCGACGATGCGCAGCGGCATGCGCCCGCTGTAGATCGTCTTGCCGATGGCCTGGCCATCCGGGAACAGCTTGGTGGCGGCCTTGCTGCTCAGGATCACCGCCGAGCCGCGTTGCTCGATGGTGGCGTCCTTCTCCACGTCTTCCAGGTTGGCGAATTCGTCGCCCTCGAAGTCGCGGCCGGCCACCAGCTGCAGGCCCATGGTATCCAGCGTACCTTCCATGGAGAAGTACTGCGCGGCGTTGAAGTTGGGGCGTTCCTGGTCGGGGATCAGCGACAGGCTGGTGTTCCAGGAGTTGCGCCGGAACGGCAGCTGGTTGATCGCCACTGCGTTCTTCACCCCGGGGATGGAGCGCAGCGCGGCCAGGTCCTCACGGGTACGCGCGGTGGCATTGACCTGCTTGCCGATGCCGCCCAGCCGCACTTCCAGCAGCTCCTGTTCGGCAATGCCGCTGGGCTGGTTGATCTTTTCCAGGCGCTGGCCGATCAGGAACAGCGCGTTGCAGACGATGGCGCAGGTGAGCGCGATCTCCAGCACGATGAGGGCGGCGGCGGTCTTGTGCCGGCGCAGCGTGCTCAGGATGGGTCGGATATCCATGATGTGCTCCGGATCCTTACTGCGATTTGAGTTGGATGGCGGGGGTGACCTGCATGGCGCGCAGCGCCGGCAGGAAACCGGCCAACAGGCTGGCGGCCAGGGTCAGGCCGAAGGTGAGCAGCAGCATCTTGCCGTCCAGCGTGGCCAGCTTGGCGTAGTCCACCGGCTGCTGGCGCACCGCGTACAGCCCCAGCAGGGCCAGGCCAAGGCCAAGAACGCCACCGGCCAGGCCGACGGTGCCGGCTTCAACCAGCGACTGCAGGAAGATCTGCCCGCGGCTCGCGCCCAGAGCACGGCGCACGCCGATTTCGCCGCTGCGGCGCAGGAACTTGGCCAGCAGCAGGCCCACCGTGTTGATCAAGCACACCGCCAGGAAACCCAGTGCCAGCCACAGCTGCAGGCGCACGTCGCTGGGCACCACCTGCTTGAAGTCCAGCCACTCCATCACGTTGCGCAGGCGGACGTTGGACGGGCGCTGGAAGCGACCGGCGGCCTTCTGCTGCGCCGAGTAGTTTTCCAGGTACGCGCGGTAGTCGGCGGCATCGGCCGGCGAGGCCAGTTCCACCCAGTACTGCATCCACACGCACGGTGCGTTGAGCGCGGTTTCCTCGCCGTTGGCGTTGTCCCAGCAGTTCATGTTGCCGTTGCGGCCGAACTTCAGGTCCAGGGCGGTGAACACCGGCACGAAGATGTCTTCGCTGTCGCCGTAGCGGCCGGTTTCCAGGTCGTAGAAGTGCGGGTTGGGGTTCCATTCGTCCAGCACGCCCACGATGTTGAAGGTGTGCCCATCCATGCGCAGCGGCTTGCCCACGCTGTTCTGGCCGTTGAACAGTTTCTCGTTCAGCGCCTTGGAAATCACCGCCACGCGGCCACGGCCTTCGTCCTGCTCGGCCTTCCAGCCTTGCCCGTACTTGAACGGCGCATCGAACATGGTGAAGAAATCGGTGGAGGTGTAGCGCGCGTCGGTGTCGAACGGGCGCAGCGTGCTGTTGTCCGGCTCGATCGTGACCCCGCCGCCGGTCATCAGCACCTGGTGCTTGGCCTTCTTCTCGCGCAGCAGGGTTTCGCCGTCGAAGCGGGTGACCTGTTCTTCGGGTTCCTCGCTGGGCTGGTAGCCGATCATCGGGCGCGGATCGACCTGCACGTTGAACAGGCGGTCGCTCTTCTGCGGAATCGGATCGCCCGACAGCACATGGAACACGGTCAGGGTGGTCATGGAGGCACCGATGCCCAGCGCGATGGCGATCACCATCAGCGCGGTCAGCACCTTGTTGCGCCGGAAGCTGCGCAGGGCCAGTCGGAAGTAGTAGGCGAGCATGGTGGCGGGCCTCAGTCGTTGAGCGTGGCGACGGCAACGCGCGGGGTGGCCAGCACCGGTTCGCGCACCAGGTCGGTGGCCTGGCCATCGACGATGTGCACGTTGCGCTGGGCACGTGCGGCCAGTTCCGGGTCGTGGGTGACCATGACGATGGTGGTGCCGGCGGCGTTGATCTCTTCCAGCAGTTCCATCACCCCACGGGCCATCTGGCTGTCCAGGTTGCCGGTCGGTTCGTCGGCCAGCAGCAGGCGCGGGCTGCCGGCCAGGGCGCGGGCGATGGCGGCGCGCTGCTGCTGGCCGCCGGACAGTTCGGAGGGGTAGTGCTTCATGCGCGAGCCCAGGCCCACCTGGCCCAGCGCACGTTCGATGCGCTGCTTGCGTTCGCTGGCCGGCATGCCGCGGTAACGCAGCGGCACATCGACGTTGTCGAACAGGTTGAGGTCGGAGATCAGGTTGAAGCCCTGGAAGATGAAACCGATCTTCTGGTTGCGCAGGCGGCTGCGGGCGTCGTCGCCCAGCTTGCTCACGTCCTGCCCATCGAGCATGTAGGTGCCGCTGGTGAAGGTCTCCAGCAGGCCGGCGATATTGAGGAAGGTGGTCTTGCCCGAACCGGACGGGCCGGTCACTGCAACGAACTCACCCTCGCGCACGTGCAGGTCCAGCGAACGCAGGGCATGGGTTTCCACCTGTTCGGTGCGGAATACTTTGGCGACCGAGCGCATCTCGAGCATGGCTGTTTCCTTGGTTGGAGAGGTGAGGGTGATCAGTTGATGGAGACGGATTCGGCATCGCCGAACAGTTCGGCGCCGGAGACGACCACGCGGTCGCCGGGGCGCAGGCCGGACAGGATTTCCACTTCGCCCAGGCTGCTGACACCCAGCTGCACCGGACGGCGGATCGCGGTATCGCCATCCATGACGTAGGCCTGGCCGTTGCCCTGTTCCACGAACGGGCCACGCTCGACCTTGATGACGTTGCGGCGGGTATCGAGCACGATGCGCGACTGCATGCGCTGGCTCTGGCGCAGGCCCTGCGGCTGCTTGTCGGTAAAGCGGATGCGGGCATTCACTTCGCCGGCCACCACTTCGGGCGACACCGCGCTGATCTCGCCCGGGAACGGCTGGCCGTTGCCGCTGGTGAGCTGGGCCGGAATGCCGATCGACAGGTCGCGGGCGAAGCTTTCCGGCACCTTGATCTCGATTTCGAAGCGCGACAGGTCGACCACGCCCAGGATCGGGGCGTTGGCCGCCACCTGGGTGTGCTGGGTGGCCTGCACCTGGCCCACCTGGCCATCGAACGGCGCGCGCAGGGTCAGTGCGTCCACCTGGCGCTGCACTTCCTCCACCACCGCGCGCTGGCGGTCGGCCAGCAGGCGCTTGTTGCGGGCGTCCAGGTCGGCACCCTGGCCCTGCAGGCGGGCGTCGGTCTGGGCGTTGGCCAGCGAGATGTCGGCCTTCTTCAGGCTGTCGTTGGCCTTGGCCAGGTCGATCTGCGGCACCGCGCCGCCGTCATAGCCGCGCTGGTAGCGCTGCAGGTCGCGCTCGGCGGCCTGGCGTTCGATGCTGGCCTGGTCGGTTTCCTTGCTGGCCTTGGCCCGGGCCAGGGTGGCATCGAGCACGGCGCGGCTGGCTTCGGCTTCCAGCCCGGCCAGGGTGGTGCGCTCCTGGGCCAGCTTGCTGCGCAGCTCGGGGCTGTCGATCACCGCCAGTTCCTGGCCCTTTTTGACCACGTCGCCGGCCACCACCTTCAGGTCCACCGTGCCGGCCGAGATCGCGTACAGGATCGGGCTGTTGGCGGCGATCACCCGGCCATCGGCGGCCAGGTCGCGGACCAGGTCGCCCTGCTTGACCTCGGCGATGCGCACCCGCGCGCTGTCGAAGGAGCGGCTGGCGCCGAGCCAGGCGCGGGCGGCGAAGACGATGGCCAGCAGCACCACCAGCGCGGCGATGCCCGGCCACAGCCAGCGCTTCCACGGCGCGGCCGTGCCCGGGGTGGAGAGGGTCTGGTCCTGTGCGGAAGTGTCGCGGATCATCGGGCTCGTTCGCGGTTGGGTTGCGGTAGTTGCTGTATGCAAAGCACACCGCGTGCCAACATTCGGGCCTTTGAAAACAAGGAGTTGCGAAGCCGGCGTGAATGTCCGGGTGTCCGCGGACACCGGAACGGACACTTTTGTTAAGCGGACAGCGGCCAGGGCGTCCGGACACCCACGCTAGAATGGGCCATCGAAAGCAGGGATCTGAATCTATGTGCGGGATTGTGGGGGCGATCGCGGATCGCGATGTGGTACCGGTACTGATCGAAGGTCTGAAGCGCCTGGAATACCGCGGCTACGATTCATCCGGCATCGCGGTGCTGGACCAGACCCAGTCCCAGCCCGACGTACGCCGCGTGCGCCGCACCGGCCGCGTGGCCGAAATGGAGAAGGCCGCGGCCGCTGAAGGCTTCGATGCCACCCTCGGCATCGGCCACACCCGCTGGGCCACCCATGGCGGCGTGACCGAGGCCAATGCCCACCCGCACATCAGCCACGGCGTGGCGCTGGTGCACAACGGCATCATCGAGAACCACGAGGAGCAGCGCGAGAAGCTGCGCGCGCTCGGCTACGTGTTCGAGTCGCAGACCGACACCGAAGTCATCGCCCACCTGATGCACCATCACCTCAAGGGCGGCGACAGCCTGCTCTCGGCGCTGCAGCGCACGGTCAAGGAACTCACCGGTGCCTATGCGCTGGCGGTGATGAGCCGTGCCGAGCCGGACCACTTCGTCTGCGCACGCATGGGCTGCCCGCTGCTGGTGGGCCTGGGCCAGGGCGAGAACTTCGTCGCCTCCGACGTCTCGGCCATCATCTCCTCCACCCGCAACGTGATCTTCCTGGAAGAGGGCGACACCGCCGACATCCGCCGCGATGGCGTGCAGGTGTTCGACGAGCACAACCTGCCGGTGGACCGTGGCGTGCACCAGTCGGATGTGTCGCTGGCCTCGCTGGAGCTGGGCCCGTACCGCCACTTCATGCAGAAGGAAATCCACGAGCAGCCGCGCGCGCTGGGCGACACCATCGAAGCGGCCATCGACGCCGGCGGCTTCCCGGCCGAACTGTTCGGCAAGAATGCAGAAGCCGTGCTGGCCGGCATCGAAGGCGTGCAGATCCTCGCCTGCGGCACCAGCTACTACTCCGGCCTGACCGCGCGCTACTGGATCGAATCCATCGCCGGCCTGCCGTGCAGCGTGGAAATCGCCAGCGAGTACCGCTACCGCGCCGCCTATGCCAACCCGAAGCACCTGATCGTCACCATCTCCCAGTCCGGTGAAACCCTGGACACGATGGAGGCGCTGAAGTACGCCAAGTCGCTGGGCCACCTGCACACGCTGTCGATCTGCAACGTGCCGGAAAGTGCCATCCCGCGCGCCAGCGAACTGGTCTGCTACACCCGTGCCGGCGCCGAGATCGGCGTGGCCTCCACCAAGGCCTTCACCACCCAGCTGGCCGCGCTGTTCCAGCTGACCGTGGTGCTGGGCAAGCTGCACGGCCGGGTGGATGCGGCGCAGGAAGCGGACTACCTGGAGCAGCTGCGCTTCCTGCCGGGCAGCGTGCAGCACGCGCTGAACATGGAGCCGCAGATTGCCGCGTGGGCCGAGCGTTTCGCGCGCAAGAGCAGCGCCCTGTTCCTGGGCCGTGGCCTGCATTACCCGATCGCGCTGGAAGGCGCGCTCAAGCTCAAGGAAATCACCTACATCCACGCCGAGGCCTACCCGGCCGGCGAGCTCAAGCACGGCCCGCTGGCGCTGGTGGACGAAGACATGCCGGTGGTGGTGATCGCGCCCAACGACAGCCTGCTGGAGAAGGTCAAATCCAACATGCAGGAAGTGCGCGCCCGCGGCGGCGAGCTGTTCGTGTTCGCCGACCAGGACAGCAACTTCGTCGAATCCGAAGGCGTGCATGTCATCCGCACCCCGCGCCACGCCGGCGTGCTCAGCCCGGTGGTGCACACCATCCCGGTGCAGCTGCTGGCGTACCACACTGCATTGGCGCGCGGCACCGACGTGGACAAGCCGCGCAACCTGGCCAAGAGCGTGACGGTGGAATAGCAAGCGACCAAGGTCCATTGCCGGTAGGTAACGACCGTTGGTCGTTACGCTTCTGAAAGAAGGGCGACCCTGAGGGGTCGCCCTTTTTCTTTTCCTCCGCATGCCGGCCACGCCGTTGCCAGCTTGAATGTAACGTTATAACATCGCGCCTCATTTGAAGGGGGATGTATGCGTCGCCACGTTCTAGCAGTTGCCGTTCTACTCACCATCCATAGCGCCTACGCAGCGGACGAGACCACGCTTCCAGAGGTCACCGTCGAAGCCGACCGCCCGTCGCGGGTGGATACCGTGGTCGTGGTGGAAAACATCCAGGCCCAGAACCGTACGCTTGGCAACATGCTCGAGCATGTGTCGGGCGTGCAGAGCAGCGCCTTCGGGCCGAATGCCGGCGCGCCGGTGATCCGCAGCCTGGGCGGAAACCGCGTGCAGGTGCTGGAGGACGGCCAGTCCATCCTCGGCATGAATGCCTTGAGCGGCGACATCAACGTGCCCTTCGACCCGCTCTTCGTCAGGCGCGTGACCGTCAACAAGTCCTCCGACACGGTGCGCTACGGCGGCAACGCGCTCGGCGGCAGCGTCGACATCGATTCGGGCCTGGTTTCGCGTGAGATGGAAAGCAAAGACCAGGAAATGGAGCTGGTGCTGCGGCAGGGGTTCAACGATGTCGATGCGCAGGGCTTCCGCATGAACTTCAACAACCAACGCAACGTGTCCACCAACGTGCAGATGTCCGTCCAGCGCATCTCGCATTACGACATCCCGGGCGACAGCAAGGCCGATGTCTGCAACAGCCAGTTGTTCCCGGCCGCCGGCGGGGTCAACAGCGCGCTGGCCGATGCCTGCCAGAAGGAAGCACGGGTACAACAGGTCTACAACAAGGCCTCGCAACCGTACATCGACCAGTTCATGACCGAAAACCCGGATTGGGCCGACGGCGAGTTCTCGTATTACACCAACCGGCCCACCTCGGTGTGGATGGGCAGGACCTACGTCAATCCGGCCAACCCGCTGTACCAGGAAGGCACGCCGTCCTACGTTCAGAACCGGATCAACCGCGACGTCACCCCCAACTATCGCGGCACGCTGGGCAACAGCTACTCCCGCAACACGCACCTGGCCGTGGGCTCGACCTACTTCTTCGACCGTGGCTACGTGGCGGCCAGCATGGACTCGAAAGACAGCGAGTACGGCGTGCCCGGCTTCTCGATGGACAACCTGTCCTTCGGCACCGACCTCAGCCAGAGCCGACCGGTCGGCGTGAAGCTCACGCAGGACCGTTACACGGTGGAAGGCATCCTGCGCGACCCGGTCCCGTTCCTTGAAAGTGCCGAGCTCAAGCTCTCGCAGCTGAGCAACACCTCCGGAGAGTATCTGGGCAGTTCGAAAGCCAATGCGTACGACTTCGAGACCTTCCAGGCAGAACTGCTGCTGGCCCACCAGCCGGTAGGCCCCCTGAGCGGTCTGTTCGGTGCCAGCCACCGCGACCGGACCATCCGCGGCAGTGGATCGCAGCGCTACCTTCCAGACGTGGACACCGAGGGCCTGGCAGCCTTCGTCAAGGAAACCCTGGACTTCAGTTGGGCATCATTTGACGCCGGCTTCCGCCACGAGCGCGTCGAGCACACGGTCCAACAAGGTGCCTTCACCACCTCCAGGAACTCGCCGAACGCCCCGCTGGAAGACCGTGCGTTCACGCTCAACAGCTACAACGCGGGTGGCTACGTGCAGCTGGGCCGCCTGTTTGGCGCCAAGGCCCGCTACTCGTCCTCGGCGCGCGCCCCCGACGTCAACGAGCTGTACGCCAGCAACCGGCACTACTCGGTGATGACCCAGGAGGAAGGCGACCAGGACCTCAAGCCAGAGCGCGCCCGCAATGCCGAATTCACCCTGCTGTTCAACAGCGGTGGGCTCGACATCAGCGCCACTGCCTACCGCATGAAGATCGAGAACTTCCTGTACCAGGGCTATTCCGGTCTGCAGACCGCCAACCGCCTGCCGCTCAAGTACTGGAAGCAGACCGACACCACCGTCAAGGGCTTCGAAGTCGATGTATCGCAATCATTCGATCTTGGCAGCTACGGCAAGCTCGCGCTCTCGGCGTTCTCCGATCTGGTGAAGAACAAGGCCGACAACCCGGATTCCCTGCGCGCACACAACGACGGCGAGTACCTGCCCAACATGCCGACCAACCGCTTCGGCGCCAATGTTGCCTGGGAAAGCGGTGGGTGGAAGGTGAGGGTGTCGAGTACCTACTACGACAAGCAGAAGTATCTGGGCAAGAACGTGAGCCAGGAGATACCGCTGGATGCCTTCAACCTGCTGGACGCCCAGGTCAGTTATGCCTTCGCCATGCGCAGTGCAGTGGTGCAGGGCGTGGAGGTCTTCGTCAACGGATCCAATCTGCTCGATGAGGACGCCCGGCCGCACAACTCACCGCTGAAGTACATCGCACCGCTGCCCGGGCGTGGCTTCCAGGTGGGCGTGACCGTGAAGCTGTAGTCACGATGATGGAGCTGCTCGTACTTGCCGCCACGTGTGGCGGTGTGGTGGCCCGCACGTGCCGGGGGGCGGCAAGGCATCAGCGAGTACGCGCCCCCGTAGCTGCCAGCCTCGGCGCGACCTTGGTGCTGTGGGCGCAGGCGAACGCCTTCTCGCCATCGACGCCGGCGTTACCACTCATGCTTGCCCTGGCAGGTAGCGCATTGATGATCGCTGCGCTGGTGGAGAACCGTCGCTTGGTGTCGCTGTGGAAGCGGGGACGGGACGCGCATACGGAATGATGCGGGGCCGGAACTCGGAGGGAGGTTCGATCCGGTACGCCGAAGTGGAAGATCGGTAGTCCCGGCGGCTGCAGCTGACACCCCCTATACAGGTTCAGAGGGGCCCGGATAGACTCCGCGACGGCGCCAGGCCGCGACCCCACCGCACCCGACTCGCCATCCGATGTCCAACAATCGCGTGCAGGACGCACGCCACAGGGGGCTTTGTTTGAACAAGATGTTGATGCTGGGGGTGGCCGCGGCCATCGCCCTGATGTCCGGCTGCGCGTCGGTTCCGATGGCCGACAAGGGCACGCTGGATGTCGCCAAGACATTCCCCGCGCCAGAAGCGGGGAAGGCCGGTGTGTACGTGTTCCGCAACAGCGGCGTGGGCCAGGCGCTCAAGAAGGACGTCCTGATCGACGGGGAGTGCCTGGGTGAGACGGCAAACAAGGTGTTCTTCTACACCTTGGTTCCGGGCGATCGCGAGCACACCTTCTCCACCGAGTCGGAGTTCTCGCCGAACGATCTGAAGCTGGTCACCGCTTCTGGCCAGAACTACTTCATCCGCCAGTCCATCAAGATGGGCGTCTTTGTGGGTGGCGCCAAGCTGGAGGCGGTGCCGGAGGCAGAAGGGCGCCGCCAGATCGCCAGCCTCAAGCTGGCTGCGCACGGCACGTGCTCGGCCAAGAAGTGAATGGGTAGGTAGCGACCCTCGGTCGCTACACCCTTCAAGCAAAGGGCGGTCCACCGGGGCCGCCCTTTGCCGTTTCTGGCGTCGGGAAAACTTTAGTCGAGTCCGCCCGCGACATTCAGCGTCGGTTCTAGTCGAAATGCGATTCTCGGGGTGTCAGCCGCTGGCTGCGTCAATCGGTCCCACCACGCAAGGCGTGTGGCTTCACCCAGTCTGCAACAGGAAAAAGAATGAACGTCCGCGAACTTCTGCAATCCAAGAAAGACTCCGTTGTCACCATCGACGTCGAAGACACGATCGGCGCTGCCGCCCACAAGATGAGCGCGCACAAGATCGCCGCGCTGGTGGTGATGAAGGATGATGCACCGGTCAGGATCATCTCCGAGAAAGACATCGTGCGCAGCCTGGCCGACGACGGCCCGCAGGCGGGTCGCCGGGTCATCGCCACGCTTCCCTCGGCCGGCCTGGAAGGCATCGCCCCCGAGGCGACCCTGAAGCAGGCCATGGCGCTGATGACCTACTCGCGCCACCGCCACCTGATGGTGACCGAAGGCAGCAAGCTGGTGGGCATCCTGAGCCTGGGTGACATCGTCAAGAACCTGCTCAGCGAGCTGGAGCTGGAGAAGGCGGTGCTTCAGGACATCTACATGGCCGCACACTGAAACAGGCGGTGGAGTGGGGCGGACGTCTAGTCCGCTTCCACGCGGCGACGGGACTTTGGATTGGCTTCACGCGCTGAGTTGAGCGCCGCTTGGGCTTTGACGAGCTCCGCTTGACTAAGAAGTTCGGCGTCGGCCGGTAGAAACCAACCTTTGATGCAGCTGAAGTCCCTGAGCGCGATCTGTACGTGACTGCCCCTGTGAAATCCCGACCTGGGTGCGATCTCTGGACCTTGGCGGAAAGCGCCCCGTACGGCTTGAAAGTACTCAAATCCGTAGACCTGGAAGAGCTTGGAGTGAATGAACTCGAAAACCGCTCGATCCAGTCCACGAAGAAGAAACTCCTCGTCAAGAGGACTGACGGGCACGTTCAACGGGGTTCGTTGACCACTGCGAAGATGGGTCGCCTGAAAATACAGGTGCGCGTTCTCGAACTCCCGACGGCCAGTGCTGGTGGTCATATCCAGGCAGCGTTGGATGCTGAAGATGCATCCGACAACCGCAGGCGAGGCAATTGGCCTCGCAGTCAGTCTGCGCAAAGGCTCGCTCGCCGCAGCTTCGGCGAATGCCAGCGCCCGTTCCTTATCCGCTTCAAATAGATAGAAGCCCGACCCGAGCCAGTCGTATTGGTTATTGCTTGGCTTGGGTTTCAGCTGTCCCGATACAAGGCCATCCCGGACCGCGATATCGCAGCCGTGATATCCGATCTGAAGGTGGCCGTGGCTCATCTGTAGCAGCGCTTCAACTTGCCGGAGGGCGTAAGCAACCCTGCTTTGCGCATGATCTCGACGGATTCCTCCGGCGTCATGTCGTATATCCAATGGATCCGCTGCTCGTGGCTTTCGCTAAGAAGCTGTGCGGCAGTCAACGGCAGGGTAGGGGGCCGGCCGGTCAATCCCTTGGCTGCAGGCTTCTTCTTGGAGGTTGGAGTGACCATGGACGGAGCATAGCTTCCCCGCTTCGTGCTTGGCACTGGCAAGCGTGTGGTGCGGTGGGTTGATACGACAGGAGGTGGAAAATTGCGTGGGAAAAACGTTTCCAGGTGATCATCTTGTGGCAGGACTGCGTGGCAAACATGTTGTCGTGAATGGCAAGAGGAGATGTTCGCTTTACTCAGTGCTGCCGTTTCCAGCGTGGATCGACAGCCTTTCCAGGTCACCCAGCAGCAGCCGATACGCTTCTTCCTGCGCTACACCCGCAGGCTGCCGCAACACCCAGGAAGGATGCACCGTCGCAAAGCCGCGCGTGCCGTCTTCCAGCGTATGCCAGCGGCCGCGATCACGGCCCAGGTTGAAGCCGGGGCCAAACACGGCGCGTGCCGCACTGGCGCCGAGGCAGACGATCACCTTCGGGCTCACCTGTTCAATCTCCGCCAGCAGCCAGGGCCGGCACGCATTGATGTGGGTGACCTGCGGTTTGGAATGGATGCGCTTCTTGCCGCGCCGCTCGTAACGGAAGTGCTTCACCGCGTTGGTCAGGTACAGCGTGCTGCGATCAATGCCCAGTTCCTGCAGCGCCCGGTTCAACAGCTGCCCGGCCGGGCCGACGAAGGGGTGCCCGCTCAGGTCCTCTGAATCGCCGGGTTGCTCACCGACCAGCATCACCTGCGAATCGCGCGGGCCTTCGCCGAACACCGTCTGCGTGGCCGGCTCCCAGAGTGGGCAACGGCGGCAACCGGCGGCCGCAGTGCGCAGCTCGTCGAGGGAATCGCCGTTCGCGGTTGCCGGGCCGCGCAGGGGAATGTTCTGCTCCGGTATCCGACGTTGTGGTGCCTGCGCTTCACGGTCATGCATTTCCTGCACGCGGTCGCCGGCATCGCGCACAAGCGTGGGCAGCAGGCTCGCCTCCGGCAGATGCTTCCAGTACCGGGTTGGCATCTCCTGCTGCATCATCCGGGTGTTCAGGCGGGCAGGGTTGAAGATGTTGGCGTAGTAGGTGCGCCACAGTTCTTCGCGCGCATCCTCCACCGGCGCATCGGCCTGCTTGCTGCCGGGGCCGAACGCCAGTTCCTGTCCGTCCCAGCGCACGCTGCGGGTTGGAGTGAGGATCGCCCAGCGCATGCCGGCGAAGCGGCGCGCGAAAAACGGCGCGACCCGGTCCACGATGTGGTGGTCGGGTTCGAACCACGCGATGAACGCATTGTCCTCGCCGGGTACCTCGCGGAAGCGGACGAATGCCTTCATCTTGTGGCTGTCGCGGCGCACCGCCTGGCCCAGCGCCATTGCACGCAGCACGTCCGGGTCGGCGGGGTTGGTCAGCAGGCCGCGCTCGCCGTGCACGATGCGCCAGAGCATGCGGTACAGCAGGGCGTGTCGCTGTGGATCGCTGTGGCACAGGCAGGTGGCCGCCAGTTCGACGAAGGATTTCGGCACCGGGATGGTCGTGCCGTCGCTTTCCGTAGCAGGTAGGCCGGCCAACGACGGCGCGTCCAGCAGCGAGGCGTGACCCTCCTGTAGCCAGTCGAGCTGTTCCGGCGCAACGTGATGCTGCAGCCCCAATCGCGCGGCATCACGCCATGCCTGCACCGACCATGCCGGGTCGACCCGCACACTCCAGCGGCTCATGCGGCGGCGTCGGGGAACAGCGAGGCCTGGCGCGGTGGCGGTGCCAGCCGAGCACGCAGGGCGGTAGGGTCGTCCAGTGCCCTGCGCGGATGATGGTCGGCCAGTTGCACGAACGGCAACAGCTTGCTCATCGGCGCGCGCAGGCGGGCCACGTCGGCCACGCGCAGGCGGCCGTGGCGGCGCGCCATCAGCACGCGTTTGACGTTGCGCACGCCCAACCCGGGCACGCGCAGCAGCATCTCCTTGGATGCCACGTTGAGGTCCACCGGGAAGCGCTCGGGGTGGCGGATCGCCCAGGCCAGCTTCGGGTCGATATCCAGGTCGAGCATGCCGTTCTGCGTGGTGTCGGTGATTTCCTCCACGCCATAGCCGTAGAAACGCAGCAGCCAGTCGGCCTGGTACAACCGATGTTCGCGCGCCAGCGGCGGTGCCTGCACCGGCAGCAGGCGGCTCGCATCCGGGATCGGGCTGAACGCGGAGTAGTACACCCGGCGCATGCGGTAGTTGCCATACAAGTTGTCGGCGGCGCCGAGGATCTGCTGGTCGCTGGCGCCGTCGGCACCGACGATCATCTGTGTGCTCTGGCCGGCTGGCGCGAAGCGCGGTGCCTGCGCGCGGCCAGCGCGTTTGGAGGGCGCGGTCGGAGAGGGTGCCGCCACCGTGGTGGGCTTGGCTACACTGGCCGCCTTGGCTTCCTTGGCTTCTTCAATGCGCCAACGCAGCTCACCCATCGCGCCACGAATGGAAGGCAGCGATTTCTCCGGTGCGAAACTGCTCAGGCCTTCCTCGGTGGGCAGCTCGATGTTGATCGACAGGCGGTCGGCGTAGCGTCCCGCCGCCGCCAACAGTTCGGGTGAGGCTTCGGGAATGGTCTTGAGGTGGATGTAGCCGGAGAACCGATGCTCCTCGCGCAGCTGCCGCGCCACTTCCACCATCTGCTCCATGGTGTAGTCGGCATTGCGGATGATGCCGCTGGAGAGGAACAGCCCTTCGATGTAGTTGCGCTTGTAGAAATCCATGGTCAACGCGACCACTTCGGCCACGTTGAAGCGCGCGCGCGGCACGTTGCTGGAAACCCGGTTCACGCAGTACGCGCAATCGTAGATGCAGAAGTTGGTGAGCAGGATCTTCAGCAGCGATACGCAGCGCCCGTCGGGCGTGTAGCTGTGGCAGATGCCGGCGCCTTCGGTGCTGCCGATGCCGCCCGAGCTGCGCGAATCTCGGCGGCCCGCGCCACTGGAGGCACAGGACGCGTCGTACTTGGCG
Organism: Stenotrophomonas maltophilia; assembly: GCA_002386405.1. GTDB lineage: Bacteria > Pseudomonadota > Gammaproteobacteria > Xanthomonadales > Xanthomonadaceae > Stenotrophomonas > Stenotrophomonas maltophilia_AD. The sequence goes on along the minus strand of DGIP01000043.1, from coordinate 13,114 downwards.
GCATCGGCCAGGATCGCCAGTTTGCGTATCGTCTCCATGGGGAAACGGTAGGGGTGGCCAGTCTCACGTTGTGAGACTGGGGGTTGGCGTTGGCTGAAGCGTTCAGGGCGACGGCTTGGCGTGCAGCCACCCATGGGGTGGCTCTACGCGGGCGCGTCGCGGTGACGACGGTTGTTAGAACGTGACTTTCACTGAGTCGGCGCTGTAGCTCGCCGGGCCGTGGTACACGACCTCGATGTTGTTGCCGTCCGGATCGATCGCGAAGGCGGCGTAATAGCCCGGGTGGTAGGGGCGTTCGCCGGGGGCGCCGTTGTCCTTGCCGCCTGCGGCCAATGCCGCCCTGTGGAAGGCATCGACGGTGGCGCGGTCGCGGGCCTGGAAGGCCAGGTGGTGGCGGCCGGTCAGTTCACCGGCGGCCGCTTCGCTGTCGGCGGTGGAAATGAACAGCTCATCGGCCCAGAAATACGTATCGCCCTCGCCGGCGATGGGAATGCCGATGGTGTCCAACACCGCCTGGTAGAAGCGGCGGCTGGCCGGCAGGTCGCGCACGATCAGTTGCAGGTGGTCGATCAGCCGGCCGCGGTGCAGTTCCATGGTTTCCATGCGGGTTCCTTCAGTCGAGGGAAGCGCTGGTATACCACCGGCCGGGTAGAAGAATTGTTGCCGGCGGTAGGTGACCACCGTTGGTGGTCACGCGGGGCCTCAGCCGATCGGGGTGTTGGAGATGATCTCCACCCAGTAGCCGTCCGGGTCCTTGATGAAGGCCAGGTGCTTCATGCGGCCGTCTTCCAGGCGCTTCTGGTAGGGCACCTGCAGGTCATCGAAGCGCTTGCAGGCGGCCTGGATGTCCGGCACGGAGACGCAGATGTGGCCGAAGCCGCGCGGGTCCTGGTTGCCGTCGTGGTAGACCGGGCCGTCCTGGGTTTCGGTGCCGTGGTTGTGGGTCAGCTCCAGCACGCCGGGAAGCCCGGCCAGCCACAGCCGGCGCGCATCGTCGTCTTCGGGGATCTGCGTGCCGGCCGGCAGCAGGGCCAGGAAGTACAGGCTGAACCGGGCTTCGGGGAAATCACGCTGGTCGAGCAGGCGGAAGCCCAGCACGCGGGTGTAGAAGTCCAGCGAGGCGGTCGCGTCCTTGACGCGCAGCATGGTGTGGTTGAACACGAAGCCGGTGGTTTCGGCCGGCGGCTGGGCGGCAACGCCCGGCTGGGACTGCAGGGAGGCAAGGCTCATGGGGGATCCTGTGGGAGGCCGCGCAACGCGGCTGGCCGTTCATTTTAGCGGGGCGGCGGCAAGGGGACGTAGAATGCTGCATCTTCCTGGCCCATCGTCGACATGTCGCAGCGTGAATGGGTGGCCGCCGCCATCCGCAAGATCGAAGCCGATTTCAACCGTTCGGCCGATACCCACCTCATTCCGATGGACCTGCCGGGCCACCCGGGCATCGAGCTGTACTTCAAGGATGAATCCAGCCATCCCACCGGCAGCCTGAAGCACCGCCTGGCGCGCTCGCTGTTCCTGTACGCGCTGGCCAACGGCTGGTTGCGCGAAGGGCGCCCGGTGATCGAAGCGTCCAGCGGCTCCACTGCGGTGTCCGAAGCCTACTTCGCGCGCCTGCTGGGCCTGCCGTTCATTGCGGTGATGCCGGCCACCACCTCGCCGGAAAAGATCGCCGCCATCGAATTCCATGGCGGCCGCTGCCACCTGGTGGAGCGCGCCTGCGACCTGAACTGCGATTCGGAAAAGCTGGCCCGCGAAACCGGCGGCCACTTCATGGACCAGTTCACCTACGCCGAGCGCGCCACCGACTGGCGTGCGAACAACAACATCGCCGAATCCATCTTCAAGCAGATGGCCGAAGAGCCGCACCCGGTGCCGGAATGGATCGTGTGCAGCCCTGGCACGGGCGGCACCGCCGCCACGCTGGGCCGCTACGTCAGCTACCGGCGCCACGACACCCGCATCCTGTGTGCGGACCCGGAAGTGTCGGTGTTCTTCGACGGCTACCGCGCGGCCCTGGCCGGTGAACCGTGGCGTGACCTCACCTGCAGCGGTGGCTCCCGTGTGGAGGGCATTGGCCGGCCCCGGGTGGAATCGAGCTTCATCCCGACCAGCGTGGATGCCATGGTCAAGGTGCCCGACGCGCTCAGCCTGGCCGCCATGCGCCATGTCAGCCGCCAGCTGGGGCGCCGCGTCGGCGGCTCCACCGGCACCAATTTCATCGGCGTGCTGCATGCCGCCGAGCGCATGCGCGCGGCCGGGCGCAGCGGTTCGATCGTGACGATCCTGTGCGACAGCGGCGAGCGTTATGCGCACAGCTATTACAACCCGGACTGGTACCCGCGGCAGGGCATCGACGTGGAGCAGGCCGATGCGGTGATCGCCGCGGCCGTAGCTGGGCAGGGCCTGCCGGAGCTGCCCAACGCCGCGCTGGAAGCGCTGTACTGAGCGACACCAACCGGTGAACGGCCACGAACCGGTGGCCGCCGGGGCTTGTGCAGCGCCGGGTCCGGTGCCATATCGTGGGAAACGCCGGCGTGCCGGCCCCGCTGTCTGGAGACCCCTGTGACCCCTGCCAATCCCCTGCTCGATTTTTCCGGCCTGCCCCGTTTCGATGCGATCCAGCCCGAGCACATCGGTCCGGCCATCGACACCTTGCTGGCGCAGGCCGAGGCGGCGGTGAAAGCCGCCGAAACCGTGCAGCCGGTCAGCTGGGCCAGCTTCGTCGAGCCGCTGGACGATGCCACCGAACGCCTGTGGCGCGCATGGGGCCAGGTTGGCCACCTGCAGGCGGTGGTGAACACCCCGGCGCTGCGCGAGGCCTACAACAGCAACCTGCCGAAGGTGACCCGCTTTGGCAGCGCACTCGGCCAGAACCTGGCGCTGTTCGAGCAGTACCGCGCGCTGGCGGCCACGCCGGAAGCGGCGCAGTACGACCCGGCCCGGCGCAAGGTGCTGGACAACGCGCTGCGTGATTTCCGCCTGGGTGGCGCCGAACTGGACGAGGCCGGCAAGGCCCGTTACAGCGCGATCCGCGAGGAGCTCTCGGCGCTGTCGGCGACGTTCTCGCAGAACGTGCTGGATGCCACCGATGCCTGGTCGCTGCACGTGGAAGACCGCAGCGAACTGGCCGGCCTGCCCGAGGATGTGGTGGCCGCTGCCCGCGCCGCGGCGGAGAAGGATGGCCTTCCCGGTTGGAAGCTGACCCTGCAGATGCCGTGCTACCTGCCGGTGCAGACCTATGCCGAACACCGCCCGCTGCGCGAAGCGCTGTACCGCGCCAACGCGCTGCGTGCCTCGGAATTCGGTGATGCCAAGCTGGACAACAGCGCGCACATCGACCGCATCCTGGCGCTGCGCGCCGAGCTGGCCTCGCTGCTGGGGTTTGCCAGCTATGCCGAATACTCCATCGAAACCAAGATGGCCGAAGACGCGCCGCAGGTGCTGGGCTTCCTGCGCGACCTGGCCGCACGCGCCAAGCCGTACGCGCAGCGCGACCGCGCCGAGCTGGACGCCTTCGCACGCGACGAACTGGGCCTGCCTGCGTTGGAAGCGTGGGACCTCGCCTTTGCCTCTGAAAAGCTGAAGCAGGCGCGTTACAGCTATTCCGAGCAGGAAGTGAAGCAGTACTTCACCGAGCCGAAGGTGCTGGAGGGGCTGTTCAGCGTCATCCACGGCCTGTATGGCCTGCAGGTGCAACCCGACCAGGCGCCGGTGTGGCACCCGGACGTGCGCTTCTTCCGCCTGGTGGATGCGCAGGGCGCGCTGGTCGGGCAGTTCTACCTGGACCTGTACGCGCGCGAGGGCAAGCGCGGCGGCGCGTGGATGGACGATTGCCGCAACCGCCGTGATACCGCGCAGGGCGTGCAGACGCCGCTGGTGTACCTGGTGTGCAACTTCGGCAAGGGCGCCGAAGGCAAGGCCTCGACCTTCAGCCACGACGAGGTGACCACGCTGTTCCATGAAATGGGCCATGGCCTGCACCAGCTGCTGACCCGCATCGGCGAACTGGGCGTGGCCGGCATCAACGGCGTGGAGTGGGATGCAGTGGAGCTGCCCAGCCAGTTCATGGAGAACTTCTGCTGGGAGTGGGACCGCGTGCAGGCAATGACCGCGCATGTGGACAGCGGCGAGCCGCTGCCGCGCGCGCTGTTCGACCGCATGCTGGCCGCGCGCAACTTCCAGAGCGGCATGTTCACCGTGCGCCAGCTGGAGTTCGCGCTGTTCGACATGCAGCTGCACAGCAGTTTCGACCCGATGCAGGACAGCGTGCTGCAGCTGCTGGAACGCGTGCGCGACGAAGTGGCGGTCAACCGCCCGCCGGAATGGAATCGCTTCCCGCACCAGTTCAGCCACATCTTCGCCGGCGGGTATGCGGCGGGGTATTACAGCTACAAGTGGGCCGAGGTGCTCAGTGCCGATGCCTATGCCGCGTTCGAAGAAGCGCCGGACCAGGTCGCGGAAACCGGCAGGCGCTTCCGCGATGAAGTGTTGTCGCGCGGCGGCAGCCGCAGTGCGGCGGAGAACTTCGAAGCGTTCCGTGGGCGCGCACCGAACGTGGATGCGTTGTTGCGCCATAACGGTATGGCCGGTTGATCCCGGGTACCGACCAACGGTCGGTACCTACCGGTTCGGCACCACGGTGGCAAGTACGGAGTGTGCCACCCTCGGTAGGTGCCGACCGTTGGTCGGCACGGCGCTGAATCATTCGGCGTAGATCATCGTCCGCGTCATGCCGCCATCCACCACATGGTCCTGTCCGGTGATGAACCCGGACAGGTCCGAGAGCAGGAACACGGCCAGTGCACCGATATCTTCGGGCTGGCCGACCCGGCCCACCGCGTGCTGGGCATGGTCGCGGCGCGACAGCTTCGGCGTGCGCCGCCTTGCCGGGGCCTGCCAGGCATCGGTGGTGATCCAGCCGGGGCTGATGCTGTTGACCCGCACATCGGGCCCGCTGCTGATCGCCAGTGCGTGGGTAAACGCCACCAGTCCGCCTTTCGCCGCCGCATAGGCTTCACTGTCCGGCTCGGACTGCCAGGCGCGGGTGGAGGCGATGTTGATGATCGAACCGCCGGCCTGCGCGCGCAGCGCCGGCAGTGCGTGCTTGCTGCAGAGGAACGCGCCGTGCAGGCTGGACAGGCGGCGCTGCCATTCGGCCAGCGTCATCTCCGCCAGCGGGGTGCCGTGCGCGCTGGCGATGCCGGCGTTGTTGACCAATCCATCAATCCGACCGAAACGCTTCAGCGTGGCCTTGACCAGCGCCTGCACGCTGCGTTCGCTGGCCACATCCGCGCGCTGGAACGCGGCGCGCTCCGGCAGTGCCCATTCCTTCAGGCAGGCGCGGCCGGCGTCGGCGTCCAGGTCGGCGATCATCACGCTGCCGCCCGCCCCCAGTGCTGCCTGCGCGATGCCACGGCCCACGCCCTGCGCGCCACCGGTGACGATCACCACGCGGTCGCGCAGCGGTTGCGCGGGCCAGTCGGTGATGGCCGGGGTCAGTGGCACCGGGGGGTGTCCTTGCGGCCGAGCAGGCGGGTCCAGCCTTCAATGCCCAGCTTGTCGAGGGTTTCAATGTTGCGTTCGACGATCACGTCCGGATCCGGGAACGCGGCCACGGCGCGTTCCACGCTGTCTTCGCGCAGCAGGTGCAGGGTCGGGTAGGGCGCGCGGTTGGTGTAGTTGCTCACGTCATCCGGCGCGACCCCGGCGAACTGGTACTGCGGGTGGAAGCTGGCCACCTGCAGGATGCCCTGCAGGTCCAGCGCCTCGATCGCGGCATCGGCGTTGTCGAGGAAGTCGTTGTAGTCCAGGAAATCGGTCAGCACGTCCGGGTGCACGATCAACGTGGTGTCGATCTGCTCGGCCGGGGTGTCGCGCAGCAGCACCAGCTCTTCGGCGAGTTCTTCCACCAGCGCTTCGACGGTGGTCGCGTCGCTCAGCACGAAGCGCACCTGGTCCTTCACGTACACCGCCTTGGCGAACGGGCACAGGTTCAGGCCGATCACGATCTGCTCCAGCCAGCGCCGGGTTTCGGCGATGGGATCGCTGCCGTCAGGCGCGGTGTCGGCGGGCAGGGGCAGGTCATTCATGGCGGGCGGTATCGCGGGCTGGGCAGCGCATTGTACGGCGGCTGCCCAGGGCGGGCGTGATCAGGCCAGGGCCGGGCAGGGCCCGGCACCCGGCGCGCTGGATCAGTCGCGGAAATTGTCGAACTGGAGCGGGACCTCGAACGTTCCCTTTTTCAGCAGGGCCATCACGTCCTGCAGGTCGTCGCGCTTCTTGCCGGTCACGCGCAGCTTGTCGCCGTTGATCTGGCTTTCGACCTTGAGCTTGGCTTCCTTGATTGCTGCCGCGATCTTCTTGGCCACCTTCTGCTCGATGCCCTGTTTCACGGTGATCTTCTGGCGGGCGCCGGCGAGGTTGGTTTCGATGTCGCCAAATTCCAGGCAGGCGGCGTCGATCTTCCGCGCGGTCAGGCGCTGGCGCAGGATGTCGGTCATCTGCTGCAGCTGGAAGTCGCTCGGGGCGGACTGGCTGATCACGCTGTCTTCCAGCACGAATTTGGCATCCACGCCCTTGAAGTCGAAGCGGGTGGACAGCTCGCGGTTGGCCTGGTCGACCGCGTTGGTCAGTTCGTGGATGTCGACTTCGGAAACGACGTCAAACGAGGGCATGGGGATTCTCCTGCAGGTGAAGCCCCATTCTAACCAACCGCGCATGGACGTCCCGGCAGGGGCGGCGATAATGGGCCATGAACACCCAACGCTCCCCCTCCCGTGCCGTGGCCTGGATGCTGATGGCCGTGGCCTGCTTCTCGCTGATGGATGCGGGCATGAAGCAGCTCTCCTCCAGCTACCCGACCCTGCAGGTCACCTTCCTGCGCGGCGCGGCCTCGCTGCCGTTCGTGCTGGTCTGGGTGCTGGCCACCGCCGGACCGCGCTCGCTCATCCCGGTGCGCTGGGGCCTGCACCTGCTGCGCGGCCTGCTGGGCATGGCGATGATCGGCTGTTTCGTGTTCGCGCTGCGCAGCCTGCCGCTGTCCACCGCCTACACCATCTACTTTGTCGCCCCGCTGTTGATCGCGGCGCTGTCGGTGCCGCTGCTGGGTGAACATGTGGGGCCGCGCCGCTGGATCGCCATCGGCATCGGCCTGGTCGGGGTGCTGGTGGTGCTGCGCCCCGGCGTGGACGGCTTCATCTCCGTGCCTGGGCTGATGGTGCTGCTGGCGGCCACGGCCTACGCGGTGGCGGCCATCACGGTCAGCATGCTGACCCGCACCGATACCCCGCAGTCCATGGTGGTGTGGTTCCTGGTGATCCTGGCGCTGGGCGCGGGCCTGCTGGCCATCCCGGACTGGCAGCCCCTGCAGCTGGGCCACGCCGCGCTGATCGCCGGGATGGGCCTGGCCGGGGCCGGGGGCCAGGTAGCGCTGACCCGGGCGTTCCAGCTCGGTGAGGCCTCGTTGATCGCCCCGCTGGAATACACCGGGCTGGTCTGGGTGATCGGCTGGGACCTGGCGTTCTGGGGCGTGCTGCCGGACCGGTTCACCTGGCTGGGGGCGGCCATCATCGTGGCCTCGGGCCTGTACCTGCTGCACCGCGAGCGGGTTCGCCAGGTCCGTGCGCCGCAGCCGCTGGACCACCCCTGAGGCCCGCCGGGCGGGCGATGACGCTTCCTTATAATCAAACGGAATATGATTCCAATCTGCCGCGCGGGCCAGGGCCGTCCCGCGCTGGTAGGCTGCACGCCCCCTCCCGTCGATGCCCCGGTTGACCGCGAAGTGATCGAGTTCCAGCGCCTGCACAAATCCTATGCCGTCGGCGGCCGCGCGATCGCCGCGCTGCAGCCGCTGGACCTGACCATCGAGGCCGGCGAAGTGTTCGGCATCATCGGCCATTCCGGCGCGGGCAAATCGACCCTGATCCGGCTGATCAACCGGCTCGAGGAACCCACCGGTGGGCGCCTGCTGATCAACGGCGAGGACGTCACCGCGCTGGACAGCGATGGCCTGCGCGCGCTGCGGCGGAAGATCGGCATGATCTTCCAGCACTTCAACCTGCTGTCGTCGCGCACCGTGGCGGCCAACGTGGCGTTCCCGCTGGAGTTGGCCGGCACTCCGCGTGCGGACATCGACGCCCGGGTGAGCGAACTGCTGCATACCGTGGGCCTGGAAGCGCACGCCAACAAGTACCCGGCGCAGCTGTCCGGCGGCCAGAAGCAGCGCGTCGGCATCGCGCGCGCGCTGGCGACGCGGCCACAGATCCTGCTGTGCGACGAGGCCACCAGTGCGCTCGACCCGCAGACCACCGCCTCGGTGCTCAAGCTGCTGGGCCGGATCAACCGCGAGCTGGGCCTGACCATCGTGCTGATCACCCACGAGATGGATGTGATCCGCCGCGTCTGCGACCGCGTGGCCGTGCTCGACGCCGGCCACCTGGTGGAAACAGGACCGGTCACCGAGGTGTTCCTGCACCCGCAGCACCCGACCACGCGCCGCTTCGTCAACGAATCCGAGCAGGTCGACGAAGGCGAGCTGCACAAGGATTTCGACGCCGTGGCCGGGCGCATCGTGCGCCTGACCTTCCTCGGCACCGATACCTATGAGCCGGTGCTGGGCCGCATCGCCCGCGAGACGGGGGTGGACTACAACATCTTGTCCGGTCGCATCGACCGCATCAAAGACACCCCATATGGCCAGCTGACGGTGTCGCTGGTGGGCGGCGACGTGCAGGCCGCGCAGGCCGGCTTCGTTGCCGCCGGCGTCCACCTGGAGGAGCTGCGCCGATGATCATCGCGACTGCGGGCGGCTTCTTCCGCCATCTCGACGCGGCCAAATGGGCCGATATCGGCCAGGCAACCATCGACACCCTGCTGATGCTGGCCGGCTCGCTGCCGCTTACCCTGGCCATCGGCCTGCCGCTGGGCGTGCTGCTGTTCCTGACCGGTTCGCCGCAGCTGCACCGCAAGCCGGTGCTGTACGGCGGGCTGGCGCTGCTGGTCAACCTGCTGCGCTCGGTGCCCTTCATCATCCTGATGATCGTGCTGATTCCGATCACGCTGTGGATGATGGGCACCTCGCTCGGCGTGCGCGGTGCGATCGTGCCGCTGGTGATCGGCGCGGCGCCGTTCTACGCGCGCCTGGTGGAAACCGCGCTGCGCGAAGTGGACCGCGGCGTGATCGAAGCCAGCCAGGCGATGGGCGCCACCACCTGGCAGCTGGTCAGCCGGGTGCTGCTGCCTGAAGCACGGCCGGGCCTGATCGCCGGTGCCACCGTCACCGTGATCGCGCTGATCGGCTTCACTGCCATGGGCGGTGCGATCGGCTCGGGTGGCCTGGGCGACCTGGCGTTCCGCGATGGCTACCAGCGCTCGCACACCGACGTGGCCCTGGTCACCGTGGTGCTGCTGCTGGTGCTGGTCCAGCTGCTGCAGATGCTGGGCGATTGGCTGGTGGGGCGGTATTCGCGCAAGTAAGGCGAATAGACGACGCCCCCGGACCGCTGGCCGGCGTCGTTACCTTACGTTCGGAACCTCGTAGCCCAGGCGGTCAACCTGCTCGGGGTGCTGCGGCACGCGCTTGAGCTTGTCGGTGTTGACCCCGTACTGGTCGCGCAGGCGCGTGGCCAGTTCCTTGTACAGCTCTTTGTCCATGTCCGGCTTGCGCGCGAAGATCCACGCCATCTCGCGGCCCGGGTAACCCAGCATCGCCCAGGAATAGTCCGGCGCCACTTCCAGTACGCGGGTATGGGTCGGCACCACCTTGTAGAACCAGGTGCGCCAGTTGTGGTTGCCGCTCTCCTCGTCCACCGAGGCGCGTACGGTCAGTTCCTGCTGCGGCTCGGAGAAGCCGTCGCGGAAACGATAGGTGATGGAGACCTTCTGGTCGCCGCGCAGCGTGTACTGGTTGACGCTGGCCACGTGGCCGCGCTCGACCGGGTTCGGTACACGGCCGATCACATACCAGGTGCCCATGAACTTCTGCAGGTCGATCGGCGCGCTGGTCGCGGTACTGGCCACCGGCGGCGGGGTCGGCTTGCTGTCGCCAAAGGAGCAGGCGGCCAACAGCGACAGCGACGACAGCAGCAGGGCAACGCAAAGCGGACGGTTCGAAGACATGCGGCGGAAGGCTCCAGTGGCGTGCAGGGGCATGGTGGGTGGGACGACGAAGAACGTCAATGGCGGAAGCGCGGAAGGTCGCAGCCTGTGAGATGGGCGCCCGGCAAGGTAGTGCATCACTTTCGCACGGAGTCGTGTCATGCCCTTGTCGTCTTCGCGTCATTCCACCCCTTCACGGTCCACCGCACGCCTGGACCAAGCGCCTCACCCGCAGGTGCTGCGCTGGGTCCGGCAGGTCGCGTTGGCCGGCCTCGCCTTGGTCCTGGTGTGGCCGGCCGCGCGCGGCGACAGCCAGTGGCTGGGCTGGCTGCCGCTGTGGCTGGTGGGCATGCCGTGCCTGGCCTGGTGGAGCCTGTACAGGTTCCAGCTGCCGCTGGGTCTATTGCGCCAGGCCCAGCGCCGACGCGGGCCCCAGGCCAAACGTCGCACCCGGCTGCGGCCGCGCCGGACCGAGCGCCCTGACCTTCGACAGGGGGGAGCGGGGCAGGCCGTGTGATAGCGTCCGGGGGATATGACCGCCTGGAGCCGCAATGTCACGACTCGCCTCTGCCTGCCTGATGGCAGGCCTGTTCTCTGCTGGTGCCGCTGGAACCGCGATGGCCGCTGATACCCCTGCCGATCCCTACGCCTGGCTGGAAGATGTCACCGGCGATAAATCGCTGGACTGGGTCAAGCAGCAGAACGCCAAGTCCGAAGGCCGCCTGGCCCAGACCCCGGCCTTCAAGCAGATGGAAGCCAGCATCCGCGAGGTGCTCGATTCGGACGCCAAGATTCCCGGCGTGCAGAAGATCGGCGAGTACTACTACAACTTCTGGAAGGACAAGCAGCATGAGCGCGGCCTGTGGCGGCGCACCACGCTGGATGAGTACCGCAAGCCGGCCCCGAAGTGGGAGACCGTGCTCGACCTGGACGCGCTGAACAAGGCCGAAGGCGAGAACTGGGTATGGCACGGTGCCGAATGCCTGCGCCCGGAATACACCCGCTGCCTGATCGCGCTGTCGCGCGGTGGTGCCGATGCCGACGTCACCCGCGAATTCGACCTGTCCAACAAGAGCTGGATCAAGGACGGCTTCTTCCGTCCCGAATCCAAGGGCGGGTTGGGCTGGATCGACCGCGACACCGTGTTCGTCTACACCGATTTCGGCAAGGACAGCATGACCACCTCCGGCTACCCGCGGGTGGCCAAGCTGTGGAAGCGCGGCACGCCGCTGTCGGCGGCCAGCGTGGTCTACGAAGGCAAGCCCGATGACATGTACATCGCGGCGATGCACGACGATACGCCCGGCTATGAGCGCAATTTGGTCAGCCGCACGCTGGCCTTCTACAACAACGAGATCTACCTGCGCGCCGACGACGGCACGCTGACCAAGATCGATGCGCCGAACTCGGCCGAGAAGGGCCTGCGCAAGCAGTGGCTGACCCTGGAACTGCGCGACCCGTGGACGGTGGGTGGCAAGACCTATGCCGCCGGTTCGCTGCTGATCACCACGCTGGACGACTTCATCGCCGGCAAGCGCGACTTCGAGGTGCTGTTCGCCCCCACCGAGACCACCTCGCTGGCCGGCTCGAGCTGGACGAAGAACCATCTGGTGCTCAACGTGCTTGATGACGTCAAGAGCCGCCTGCAGGTGCTGACCCCGTCGGCCGACGGCTGGAAGAAGAGCGAGTTCACCGGCGCGCCCTCGTTCGGTACCGTGGCGGTTGGCGCGGTGGATGCCGATGAAAGCGATGCGGTGTGGATGACCGTCACCGATTACCTGACCCCGACCACCCTGGCCCTGGCCGAGATCGGCAAGCAGCCGGAAGTGCTCAAGACCATGCCGGCGTTCTTCGATGCCGAAGGCAAGGTGATCGAGCAGCACTTCGCCACCAGCAAGGACGGCACCCGCGTGCCGTACTTCGTGGTGCATGCCAAGGACATGAAGCTGGACGGGTCCAACCCGACCCTGCTGTACGGCTACGGCGGCTTCGAGATTTCGCTGACCCCGTCGTACTCCGGCGGCATGGGCCGTGCCTGGCTGGAAAAGGGCGGCGTGTACGTGGTGGCCAACATCCGCGGCGGTGGCGAGTACGGCCCGCGCTGGCACCAGGCCGCGCTGAAGCAGAACCGGCACAAGGCCTATGAGGACATGGCCGCGGTCGCCCGTGACCTGGTGAGCCGCAAGATCACCTCGCCGAAGCACCTTGGGGTGCAGGGCGGCAGCAACGGTGGCCTGCTCACCGGCAACATGCTCACCCAGTACCCGGAGCTGTTCGGGGCCGTGGTAGTGCAGGTGCCGCTGCTGGACATGAAGCGCTACAGCCACCTGCTGGCCGGTGCCTCGTGGATGGCCGAATACGGCAACCCCGACACCGCCGACTGGGCGTACATTCAGACCTTCTCGCCGTACCACCTGTTCGACCCGAAGAAGACGTATCCTCCGGTGCTGTTCACCACCTCGACCCGTGACGACCGCGTCCACCCGGGCCATGCCCGCAAGATGGCGGCGAAGATGATCGAGGCGGGCAAGGATGTGACCTACTACGAGAACATCGAAGGTGGCCACGGCGGCGCGGCGAACAATGCGCAGGCAGCGCACATGTCGGCGCTGGCCTACAGCTTCCTGTGGGAACGCCTGAAATAGCCTCCGGGTGGTGGGGCGTCTGGTTGGCTCCACCCCTTTTGAACGCCGCGCTTGATGCGCGGCGTTTTTTTACCGGGCGGTAGGCGCCGACCGCTGGTCGGTGCGCTTCCACGTGTCCAGGCCGCGTGCGATCCGCGCCACCGCTTCTTCCAGTCGCGGAATTTCCTGCGTGTACGCCAGCCGCACGTGCTGGTTGGCGCGGTAATGACCGAAATCCAGGCCCGGGGTGAACGCCACGTGCTCGGTTTCCAGGAAGTGCGCGCAGAACGCCTGCGCGTCATCGGTGAAGTCGCTGACGTCGCAGTAGAGATAGAACGCACCTTCGGGCTCGACTTCAATGCGGAAACCCAAGGCGCGCAGGGCGGGCAGCAGGT